>JAWXTO010000220.1:0-2046 GCA_044433545.1 Rikenellaceae bacterium | reverse complement strand
AATGACTGAAGAATTTGCACCTTTTGACTATTGTTATTGTGATAAATGTGTTGCTGACTTTGAAGCTAAACACGGTTTCGACATAAGGGAATTAGGCGACAGCGCTCAAGTAAATCTAGAATGGAGACAATTTAGATATGACCTAGTAACAAATTTTGTAAACAAACTAGTTGAGGACGTTCACGCTGAAAACAAAAAGATAAGTGCTGCTGTGTTCCCTGGGCCATCATTATCAAAGAAAATGGTGCGCCAAGAATGGGATAAATGGAACTTAGACATAACTATTCCTATGATTTACAACGATTTCTATCTTGAAGACACTGAGTGGATAGGCGAAATGACAAAAGAAGGCGTAGAAGCTGTAAATGGTAAGTCTAAATTCATTTCTGGAATTTTTGTATGTTCAAAACCTGAGAAAAAAACAACACAAAAAGACCCTGAAGGTCACGGATTACTTGCCTCAGACTTAAAACCTGCTATAGATAACGCTATGAATAACGGCGCTAACGCAATTTGTATATTTGGCTCAATGACCCAAGAACATTGGGACGAATTAGCTAAAATACAAAAAGAATATATTAAATAGTATAGGGGAGTTCTAACGCGTGACAAATAACAACACTTTGCATTTGCATATTTATTGCAATACCTAAAAATAGGTATAATATTTTGCAATTAATTTTGTATGTAAGGCAAAGATTTTTACCTTTGCAGAAACAAAGAATTCTAGATTTTAAATCTAGGTCTAAATAACCTATTTAACTACCTTAATTTTAATATTATGGCTTACGTAATTAACGAAGATTTATGTTCTGCTTGCGGTACATGTATCGATGAGTGTCCAGTTGAGGCTATCTCTGCTGGTGATGTTTATTCAATTGACGCTTCAGCTTGTACTGATTGTGGTACTTGTGCTGACGTTTGTCCTATTGAAGCTATTGCTGCTGAATAATTTCAGCAAATTTAGTACATTAAAAGGTGATTCTTGGTATTATCCGAGAGTCGCCTTTTTTGCGAACTGGCGATACGTGCAACTCAAACTACTGAAACTTATAAATTTACTATTTAACAACACAAAAAACAGCAATTATTAATATTTTTAACGAAAAAAATTGTAACTTTGTATTTTAAAACAAACGATTACGTATAATTAGTTAACAAATAAAAAAAATTATGAAGAAACTCTTAACTTGCCTTTTGCTATTAGCATCAGTGACCGTTAGTGCACAATTACCGACAGAACCTTTTAATGTCGACATCATCCCTCAGCCCGCTGAAATGAGCGTTTCGTCGGGATATGCTACTCTAGACAGAACTAGTCCTCTTTATTTAGACTCTAAATTCGCAGATGTAGCTGAATATTTTAAAGAAGAACTAAAAACAGCAACAAACGTAACATTTGAAATCACAAACAAACAACCTAAAAACGCTGAAAGTGCTATCTTAGTCACTTATGACAAATCTCTTAGCGCAGAATCATACAAATTAACAGTAGATGACAAAAACGTAAACATCTCTGCTTCAGACAATGGCGGTGTTGTTTATGCTCTTCAAACTTTACGTCAACTGTTACGCCACAACAACCACTTATGGGCACACAGATACATCTTCGTTCCTAAAGTTTCAATCAACGACAAACCACTTTACGGATGGAGAGGTTATATGTTAGACGTATCTCGTACTTTCTTCTCTATCAGTCAAATCAAAGAAATGATAGACTATATGGCTGAAATTAAGCTAAACCGTCTACAACTTCACCTTTCTGACGACCAAGGATTTAGAGTAGAAATGATAAAATACCCTAAATTGAATACTGTTGGCTCGTGGAGAGTTGACCACACTAATTTTGACGAAACAGACAACTCTGTATGGGGTAGACCTGTACAAAAAGAAGGCGAACTTGCTAACTATGGTGGTTACTACACTCGTGAAGAACTTAAAGACCTTGTAGCTTATGCTAAAATTCGTAACATCGAAATTTTACCAGAAATTGACGTACCTGGCCACTCACAAGCTATCATTGCTGCATATCCAGAAGTTTCTTGT
>JAWXTO010000219.1:0-2049 GCA_044433545.1 Rikenellaceae bacterium | reverse complement strand
GTTGCAGAAGACGGAAGTGTAGACTGGCATATAGTTCGTCGACGTCCAGGCACTGTAGGGGTTTCGGCAGCATTAACACAAAGGTATAATGTGCCTACCGTACCCCATTTAATCTGTGGAGGGCTATCGAAATATGACATCGAGGACGCTCTTATTGACATGGATTTCTTAGGGATACATAATGTACTTGCTCTGCAAGGCGACAAATCTCAAAACGAGAGATTTTTTATGCCTCACCAACAAGGGCATGCTCACTCATTAGGGCTTGTAAAGCAAATTGCAGCAATGAACAAAGGCGAATATATTGATTCAGAAAGTGAAGAACACCACAAGTCTAACTTTTCGATAGGTGTTGCAGGTTATCCCGAAAAACACTTCGCAGCCAAAAGCATAGACACAGATATTGCTCACTTAAAAGCTAAAATTGATGCAGGTGCTCAATATGTTGTAACACAGATATTCTATGACAACAAAAGATATTTCGATTTTGTAAAAAAATGTCGTGAAGCAGGGATTACTGTGCCTATTGTTCCTGGACTTAAACCCCTGTCGACCGTTAAACAGCTAACAGGACTAGCTGAAACCTTTAGCATCACAATGCCTGACGAATTAATTAGCGAAGTTAATCGCCATAAAGACGAGCCTTCAAAAGTTAGAGAAATAGGGATTGAATGGTCTATTGCACAAGGTAGAGAACTTATGGCAGCAGGTGTTCCTGTGTTACATTTTTATACAATGAGCCGAACAAACAACATTCAACAAATTGCTCGTGCATTATTTTAGGGGGAAATTATATTTTTTTATATATATTTGTGTTCTAATAAGGGGAGTTCTATTTTCTCCCTGATTTTAATTTTCTGTTAATAATTGTTTATTTTTGATTTTACAAAAGTTTGCTGTAGTGGTTCCTACTGCCTATTTTTGTAAAATCGAAAAGAGACGATTAGTGACCAAAAAGTATTTTAGGGAGAAATTATAACTCCCCTTAAACTATATAAATATATGATTAATATCATACTCAACAATCAGCAACACACCGTTAGGTCTCAAACACTACAACAACTAATTGAAGAGTTCAAGATTGAAACACAGGGCGTTGCAATAGGCATAAACAATCAAGTAATAGCGCGCCAATTATGGAATGAAACACAAATCAATGATGGCGATAAAATAGTTATTGTTTCAGCAGTATTTGGAGGCTAAGAAGCTTTCAAAGATTACTTTATAGTCAGCAGACTTAACAATAACAAACTCTTAAAATGTACGTTTCTTATGCAATATATGTATAAGAAGATTAGATAAAAAGAATATGAAAAAGTTAATAATAGGAGGCGTAGAATTTAATTCTCGTCTATTTCTAGGAACAGGGAAGTTTCCATCTAATGAATTAATGCGTCGCTCTATTGAAGCCTCTCATTGTGAGATGGTAACAATGGCAATTAAGCGAATTGACACCAACAATAGCGAAGATGATATGTTAAAACATATCGCAATTGATGGCATCCGTTTGCTTCCTAACACATCGGGAGCTCGCAACGCTGAAGAAGCAATTTTTGCTGCGCAACTGACACGTGAAGCATTTGGCACGAACTTTCTAAAGTTAGAAATTCATCCAGACCCTAGATATTTATTACCTGACCCTATAGAAACCGTAAAAGCAACCGAAGAATTAGCTAAAATGGGCTTTATAGTGCTTCCTTATTGTCCTGCTGACCCTGTTGTATGCAAAAGGCTAGAAGAAGCAGGTTCAGCAGCAGTTATGCCTTTAGGAGCACCTATCGGAACTAATAGAGGTTTACTTACTAAAGACTTTTTAGAGATTATCATAGACCAATCTAACGTTCCTGTGATAGTAGACGCTGGCATCGGAGCACCGAGCCATGCAGCAGCAGCTATGGAAATGGGAGCAGACGCCGTATTAGTAAACACAGCAATCGCTGTTGCTGGAGACCCTATAGCTATGGCTCAAGCATTTGACATGGCAGTTCGTGCTGGTCGTATGGCTTATGAGTCAGGGGTTGCAGTAGAGCAATTTACGGCTCAAGCAAC
>JAWXTO010000218.1:0-2052 GCA_044433545.1 Rikenellaceae bacterium | reverse complement strand
CGTAAAAGACTCGGATACCTCACACCAAATGAAAAATTTAAACAAATTATTAATATGAATTCAGTTGCATTTGCAGGTTGAATTCAGCATATCTTTCTCGTCATCGACTATGAATTTTGTTTTACGGTGAATGCGACCGCTGGTTATAGGAATGTTTCTTTTGAAATTACCTTCTAGGTCATATTCAATTATGTTTCTTGCATAGGGAGGTACTAAATATATTGCTTTTCTCTTTTCGTTTATATAGCCATAATCAATGTAATTAGAGTACTCTCCTGGACCATGACCTATAGCTCCTAGTTTTGTGATGAATTTGCCAGTTTTTCTATCAAATAGTTTACGTTGGTTATTATTGTCAGATAAAATAAGATAGTTGTCAGATATTATTGGCGTATCGTAAGGGTGGACATAGGCTTCAATAGCAGGGTCGAGTTCTATAATTTCAAAGTCTTCAATAAACTCAGATAAAGGAACGTCTATTGTGTCTTTTATGTCACCTGTGTTAATCGTAATTAGTTCGTCAACTAGTGTAGCGACTGCTGTATTTGTTTCTTGGCAAGAGAAAAATGCAAGAGAAAGAATAAGGGTAGCTAATTTTTTCATAGACTTAAGTTTTAAGGTGATTGATTAATGTATTGCATTTGTGACTACAAAATATAATTAAAAGATTTTGAAATGCAAATAAAAAGAGTTCTTTTTCAGTCTAACGCTTTTTATGCTTTTTTTGTAGGTCAGTAATATATTCCCACAAAGGTTTACAAGATACAAATGTGAAGTCACTGTTTTCTATGATTATAAATTCGGAAAGACCATAATGGTTGTCTTTGTCGTTGCTTCCCCAATCATAAGTGTAGCCTAAGCCAGTGAAAGGATAGTATTTATAAATGTCACAAGAATCAATATTTGTGCTTGGGAAGGTTGACTCCCACTTTTTTGTTAACCAACTTTCATATTCATTCCATATTTGTGAAGAATAACTGTTGCTAGGGGTGTAAGTAACTTTGTTGATATAGGGGTCAGGGTTAAATGCTGGTCGTAGGATTCTGTTTAGGCTTACTTTAAAAGTGAATACCTTATACCTGTGCTGTTCTTCACTCTCAGAAATAGGCAGCCCTAACATTTCTGCAATTCTAACCTTGTAGGTTATAGAATCATCAGCTTGAGTGTTTTCTCCTATAGAAAGTAGCTTTCTGTTTAGCTCATTAGGTATGGTAAACCATAATACATAGCTTGATGTGTTGAGAACTTTTCCTGGTACGCATAGTGAATCTTGGTCATAATATGTGCCAACTCTTTGTAGAGAGGTGATATAAATCATGGTGTCAGCGCACGACTGAACGATAGAACGAATGTCGGTAGCCTTGAATCGTTTTTTATTTTTCTTGTCAGCTAAAGAGATAAGTTTTTCTGTAGTTTCGCCTGATTTGTCGTTATACCATTGTTCGGTTTTGTCTAATGAGGTTTTATATTCTTCATATTTTCGTGACCACTCTTGTGAAAAACTTTTGTAGTGGATGCTATTGCACGTAATGATAACTAATAGTAAAAATATTCTTTTTTGCATACCCTTAATTTATGATGTTATTATCTGTTTATATGTCTCCTAGTGTTCTAAGCTGTAAAGTTATTTAATTCTTCTCAGAAAAAGAAATAAATGTGTTTTTTATGTTTAATAAAGATATAATAGTACTTTTGTATAAAGATGAATTATAATTATAACTATGTTAACAAAGTTTATAGGTTATTTAGAACACGAAAAAATGTCATCGAAGAATACTATTTCTGCATATAAATCTGATATTTTAAATTTTATCGAATTTTATGGTGTGGGAATTGAGAACTTTGATGCTTCTGCGGTGAAAACTGTAGATGTAAGGTCGTGGATTATGACTCAGATAGAGGGTGGGGCATCTGTAAATAGTGTGAATAGGCGAATTTCATCGTTGAGGGCTTTTTATAGATATTTGCTTAAACATAGATTAGTGGCTGATGACCCTACAGCAAAAATTTCTTCGTTAAAGCGAAAAAGACGTATTCCTGAATTTGTAGAAA
>JAWXTO010000217.1:0-2060 GCA_044433545.1 Rikenellaceae bacterium | reverse complement strand
TTTTGTCTAACACAAGACCATTAGAAATAATATTTTTAAACGTTACAGAATCAAATAACATAGTACCTAAAGCGTGTAGAGTAAAGAACCAACCACGTGTTTGGTCAACACCCTCAGCGATGAAATCTGCAGGATAAACTTTTGCAAATTCTTCTTTAGAAATTTCAAATGGGAAGTGAACTTGTGCATAAGGCATAGCACCTGAATCAAACCATACGTCAATAAGGTCTGTTTCACGCATCATTTTTTCGCCTTTATCAGAAACTAACACTATGTTGTCAACATAAGGACGGTGTAAATCGAAAATGTCATAGTTTTCTTTTGAGAAGTCACCTTCAACAAAGTTTTCAAACGGATTTTCTGTCATAAAGCCAGCAGCTATAGATTTTTCAACCTCAGCTTTAAGTTCAGCAACAGAACCTACACATTTCAACTCAGCATAATCCTCTGTAGCCCAAATTGGAAGAGGAGTACCCCAATAACGAGAACGTGACAAGTTCCAATCTACAAGATTTTCTAGCCATTTACCAAAACGGCCACTACCAGTAGACTGTGGTTTCCAGTTTATTGTATTGTTAAGTTCAATTAATCTATCTTTTACAGCTGTAGTTTTAATAAACCAAGAATCTAGCGGATAGTAAAGCACTGGTTTATCAGTTCTCCAACAGTGAGGATAAGAGTGGACATGTTTTTCTATCTTAAACGCTAGTGAAGCCGCTTTCAACATCACAGAGATATCAACATCTAAAGTTGCATCTGCTTCTGTTAATGTATCATCATAAGCATTTTTCACAAAACGACCAGCCCATTCTTTATACGCCTCAACATCAACACAATCAGCAACAAATTGTTCGTCCATGTCTTCGATAAGGTAGAATTTACCTGTTCTATCAACCATAGGAGCAATTTTGCCAGCTTTATCAACAACTGTCAGTGAAGCGATACCCGAAACTTTAGCTACTCTATCATCATCAGCACCAAAAGTAGGAGCTATGTGTACGATACCAGTACCATCTTCAGTAGTTACGAAATCACCAGCAATAACTTCAAACGCCTTACCTACTGGCTTAATCCAAGGGATAAGTTGTTCATAGCTAACACCTACAAGTTCGCTACCATCAAACTCTCCACAATACTCAAACGGAATGTTTTTACCACTTCCATCATATTCTTCAAGTTTCAATTCGCTATTTTTTGCAGCGAAATATTTAGACGCCAACACTTGTGCCATGATAATAGTACAAGGCTCTGCTGTGTAAGGATTAAAAGTCTTAACCTTTACGTATTTGATGTTGTTACCTACTGCAAGTGCTGTGTTAGATGGCAAAGTCCAAGGAGTTGTAGTCCAAGCTAAGAAGCTAAGATTTTCTTCACCGTCAAACAATTTTTCACTCTTGTCATTTCTAACAATTTTAAACTGTGCAGTACAAGTTGTATCTTTCACATCACGATAACAACCAGGTTGGTTTAATTCGTGATTCGAAAGACCGGTACCAGCAGCAGGCGAGAAAGGCTGAATTGTAAAACCTTTATACAGTAACCCTTTAGTGTGCAACTCTTTAAGCATCCACCAAAGTGTCTCGATATATTTGTTGTCATAAGTGATATAAGGATCATCCATGTTCACCCAATATCCCATTTGCTCTGTTAAATCTTTCCACATACCTGTGTATGTCATAACCTCTGAGCGACAAGACTTGTTATATTCTTCAATAGAGATAGTTTTACCTATATCCTCTTTAGTTATACCTAATTTTTTCTCTACACCTAACTCAACAGGCAACCCATGAGTATCCCAACCAGCTTTACGATTTACTAAAAAGCCTTTTTGAGTTTTGAAACGACAGAAAACATCTTTCAATGTACGAGCCATAACGTGGTGAATACCTGGAGTACCATTAGCTGAAGGAGGTCCTTCAAAAAAGATGAAAGGTTTAGCACCTTGATGTTTTTTTATACTCTCTTCGAACGTATTATTCTGCGCCCATTCCTCTAAGACTCTACGATTTATATCCGCTAAGTCTAACCCCTTATATACGGGAAATTTGTTAGCCATTTTT
>JAWXTO010000216.1:0-2067 GCA_044433545.1 Rikenellaceae bacterium | reverse complement strand
GCAGACTCCATATTCGTTTGTGCGTAGTACTAAAGAGCTTGGTAATGGGAAGGTAGTAAATAATGGCAGGATGGTCAATACTTCTTGGGCTACTGTACAGTATATGCGTAATTATAGTGTAGAGGTTCAGTAGGGGTAGAGTGTGAATTGTGAATCACAAGCTAGGTTAGAAATTAAACAGAAAATCGAAGGTTTTCTAATTGGCTCGAGCTTATCATTCACAATTCACAAAGTACGACTGCGTCCCCTCAATATCCCACACAGGAAAAAGAGCTGTTCAGAAGTTATACCCCCTAAACAACTCTTCTATATCCTTTATTCTTAACCCCACTCCCCAGCAATAACCGAAAAGTAAAGCCCTAATAAATTACTCAGCAGTTGGAACTACTGATACGAAAGATTTACCCTCTGCACGTTTCTTAAAACATACAGTACCATCTACTAGTGCAAACAATGTGTGATCTTTACCGCAACCTACATTCTCACCTGCATTGTGACGTGTGCCACGTTGACGTACGATAATGTTACCTGCTTTACATACTTGACCACCAAACAATTTTACACCAAGACGCTTGCTTTCAGATTCACGGCCGTTCTTCGAACTACCTACTCCTTTTTTGTGTGCCATCTTATTGTCTTAAATTTCGTTGGTTACTAAATTCTATTAATTACTTGTTAACTATTTTTTATCGAGGTTGACGCTAACCTATCCTCTAGAGATTTAAAACCCTGTTTCTGCAAATGCTGTAAAGAACTACGCCTCTACGATTTGTTTTACTAGGATTTGAGTCAAACATTGACGGTGACCATTTTTAACACGGTAACCTTTTCTGCGTTTTTTCTTGAAAACGATAACTTTGTCATCTTTCAAGTGACGAAGAACTTCAACTTCAACTTTGGCATCTTCTAAAACAGGTGTGCCTACTCTTACCTTACCGTCTCTTTCGATTAGCATTACTGAAGCAAAACTCACTGCCTCGCCTTCGGCGTTTGGCAAACGGTGTACATAGAGCTTGCGTCCCTCCTCAGCCTTAAATTGCTGACCTGCTATTTCTACAATTGCGTACATTTAGATAAATAAATATTTAATAATAAATTGATTACTCCTAAGATATACAGAGCTTTTGGCTCCTTTTGTTACCTCATTATAAGGCGTAACCATACTCTTAGGAGGGGCAAAGATATAAACTTTTTTTAAATCCTACAAATTTATAACTAAATAATTTTATGTAAAATGTATCTCTTTTCTTTAAAAAGCTTGATATCTTCGTTTTTAGAACTCCCCTTATATCTCTTTTTACTCTACAATTCATACAACTCTAACATATAGAATATTAATTTCTTGATGAAATAGAGCTAAATATCAATAGTTATTATCATTTACGATAACCCCCCAAAAAATGCCTAATAAATTGGACTTTAAGCAAATAACTCTTTTTTTATGCTAAAAAGTAGTTCTTAAAATTGGTAATTTAGCAAAACTAGCTTATCTTTGTAGATTAGAAACTATAATGAAAAGAAGAGAGGAGAATTTCAAAATTTAAGAATGTTGTGAGTTAGAGAGATTTTTCTAACTACAACGCAACTTTGATACCAAATTAAAACTCCTACTCTTATAGTTTTCAAAAGACTAAAGCTTTATAAAATGGCTAATTTTAAAAATATATCTAATTTAATAGTTTCCTCAATTTTGATAACTATTACTGGTCTTTTACCAATGACCAGTCTTACGAGTTGTCAAAATTCAGAAATATCATCAGGATCAACACTTGAGGGTGAAATCATTATCTCCTCTATTAATGTTGATTCTGAAGTGATAACTAAATCTAGTTCTATTACGCTAGATGATTTGTCAGTAAGGATTGAAAACACCTTAGCTGAGGTTCTTCGCACGTGGGACTATCCTAGTGACGTGCCTACATCCGTGAATGTTGTGCCTGGCAGTTATCAATTCATTGCATGGTCTAGCAGTGATGACCTATTGCCATACTTTGAGGGAGAATATGATGAGTATTTTATTGGCTCAGAAAAATTCTCAATCGAAGCAGGCGAACAACATAACATAGA
>JAWXTO010000215.1:0-2078 GCA_044433545.1 Rikenellaceae bacterium | reverse complement strand
TGTTGTTATGGATGGCAAAATTATGATCGTTGACGAACAAACTGGTCGTATTATGGATGGTCGTCGTTATTCTGACGGTCTTCACCAAGCTATCGAAGCAAAAGAACAAGTAAAAGTTGAAGCTGCTACACAAACATTCGCAACAGTAACTCTACAAAACTACTTTAGAATGTACCACAAGCTTTCAGGTATGACAGGTACTGCCGAGACTGAAGCTAGTGAGTTCTGGAGCATATATAAATTAGACGTTGTAGTTATCCCTACAAACCGCCCTATAGCACGTAAAGACTTAAACGACATTGTTTACAAAACAAAACGTGAAAAATACGCTGCCGTAATCGAAGAAATCGTTAAATTAGTCGGTGAAGGTCGCCCTGTGCTTGTCGGAACAACTTCTGTAGAGATTTCGGAACTTCTTAGCCGTACATTAAAGCTTAGAGGCATCTCACACAACGTTCTGAATGCAAAACAACATCAACAAGAGGCACAAGTAGTACAAGAGGCAGGTAATGCAGGTCAGGTTACTATCGCAACGAATATGGCAGGTCGTGGTACAGACATCAAACTAAGCGCAGAAGTAAAAGCTGCGGGAGGTTTAGCGATTATCGGTACTGAACGCCATGAGTCTCGTCGTGTAGACCGTCAGTTGCGTGGTCGTGCAGGTCGTCAAGGGGACCCAGGTTCTTCTATCTTCTACGTTTCATTAGAAGACAACCTTATGCGTCTGTTTGGCTCTGAGCGTATCGCAAGCATGATGGACAGAATGGGACATAAAGAAGGCGATGCTCTTCAAGCAGGCATGATGAACAAGGCTATCGAACGTGCTCAGAAAAAAGTTGAAGAAAACAACTTCGGTACACGTAAACGCCTTATCGAATATGATGATGTTATGAACTCTCAACGTGAGGTTATATACACGTTACGTCGTCACGCATTAAACGGCGAACGCATAGAGGTTGACATTAATAATATGGTAACTGATTATGCTTACAACTTCGTTCAAACTAACATCGACAACGACTTTGAGGACTTCAAATTAGAATTACTTAAAGAAGTAGCTCTTCAAACAACAATTACAGAAGAAGAATATAAAGGATCTAATGTTGCTAGTTTATCAGAAAAATTAGCAGATGACATAAATGCTCACCTTCAACACAGAGCCAAATTTATCGCAGACATTGCTATACCTGTATTAAAAACAGTGTTCGAAAATCACGGGACAATGTATGAAAACATTGCAATTCCGGTAACAGACGGCATTAAAGGCTTTAATGTTACAATTCCACTGAAAAAAGCTGTTGAAAGTGGTGGTGCTGACATCTACAAAATTCTTTCTAAAATCGTTATGTTAATAACTATTGACGAAAACTGGAAAGAACACCTTAGAGATATGGACGACTTGAAACAATCTGTTCAAAATGCGTCTTACGAACAAAAAGACCCATTATTGATTTACAAATTTGAATCTTTTGAATTGTTCAAGAAAATTCTTAACAAAATTAACAAAGAGTGTCTTGCAACGCTATTACGTTCATACATTCCTGTTAGAGAAGGCGCTTCGACAGAAGTTGACCGCCGCCAATCTAAAGAAGTAAGAACCGTAAAACAGCAAGAAGACGTTTCTAAGCTACAAGAATCTCGCAGAGCTGCTGCACAAAACGCTGGACAAGCTGAAAAAACAGTTACTTCACCAATAAAAGCTGAAAAGAAGGTAGGTCGCAATGATTTATGTCCTTGTGGAAGTGGTCTAAAATATAAAAATTGCCACGGTAAATAAACCATAATAACAAGTTGGATACCCTTTTAGCATAACAAATGTTAAGAGGGTATTCTATTTGTATAAAACCTATGACAATGAGCCTTAACGCTCAATTTTACACAATTTAAACAAATAATAATGTTACGTTTTATTCTAAGTTCGATATTATTTCTAGGATTTGCATCTCAAAGTTACGCAACTTCTCCTTTAAAGACGTCACTTGTCAGCAAACAAAACTTCATTGACTCTTATATCAATCAAGCTATAGAGGACCATTATTTTCCTGGTGCACAACTCGTAATTGGCACAAAGGACGAGA
>JAWXTO010000214.1:0-2101 GCA_044433545.1 Rikenellaceae bacterium | reverse complement strand
GTGGTGTTCCTGATGCAAATTCAATTGCTATTCCTAAAGCAGATGCTGACGAAAGTATGGATGCTGCTTCTTGTATCGGTTGTGGTGCTTGTGTTGCTACTTGTAAAAACGGTTCTGCAATGTTATTTGTTTCAGCTCGTGTATCTTCTTTAGCTAAATTACCTCAAGGTAAAGTTGAAGGTGCTCGTCGTGCTAAAGCAATGGTTGCAAAAATGGATGCACTTGGTTTTGGTGGCTGTACTAACACTGGTGCTTGTGAAGCTGAGTGTCCAAAAGGCATCTCAATTTCTCACATCGCTCGCTTAAATAGAGAATACCTTTGTGCGAAGTTAAAAGACTAATTTATTCTATATATTAGAAATCTAATATACATAAATTTGCAAAAGCAGGTTGTAGAGTTTAAACTTTACAACCTGTTTTTTTGTATAATAAAAATGCTTAGTTTAGATTAATTTATAACTTAAATCCAATTAATGTTAACAGATTATTAAAAATATATTGATATTATTTGTAATTTAAAAAATATTTATTTAAATTTATGCGAAATTATTATAGTAGGGCTATGGATTTATATTAAATGGTTTTTATGGATAGTGATTTTTGAGGCTCATATAACGTGATTACTATTGTTTTTGTGTGTTAGGGTATCTAAAATTGACTTTATCTGTGTTAAAACCCTTAAAAATGAATGTACTAGGCTTTTTTTGTAAAATGATTAAAATGCTAATATTATGAAAGGGTATCTTACAAATCAGATTAAGAACGTCGTGCTGCTTGGCGGCTCGGGTTCGGGTAAAACGACAGTTGCAGAAGCTATGGCGTTTGAAGGTAATGTAATTGAAAGACGAGGAACGATAGAAGCAGATTCTACGTTGTCAGATTACACCGAAATAGAACACATTTATAAAAGGTCGATTTACCCTACTCAGCTTTTCACTGAGTTTAATGGATGCAAGATAAATATAATAGACACTCCAGGTTCAGATGATTTCTGTGGAGGTCTTTTTTCAGCGTTTAAGGTTGCTGACGTTGGCATTTTAGTCATTAATGGACAAAGTGGTTTTGAGGCTGGCACAGAGATACAGATGCGTTATGCCAGAAGACACAGAAAACCAGTTATAATTTTCATCAATCAGTTAGATCATGAAAAATCAAATTGGGAGATGGCTTATGAGTCAATAAAAATAAATTCACAAGCTAAACCTGTAATAGTTCAGTATCCTATTAATCAAGGTCCAGGAT
Organism: Rikenellaceae bacterium; assembly: GCA_044433545.1. GTDB lineage: Bacteria > Bacteroidota > Bacteroidia > Bacteroidales > Rikenellaceae > JAWXTP01. The sequence goes on along the minus strand of JAWXTO010000214.1, from coordinate 859 downwards.
TTGACACGTATGTGGATGTTTTATTGATGAAACAATACACATTTAAAGGTGATAATGGAGAGAGAATAGAGTCTTATATTTCTGCTGATGAATTAGAACGTGCGAATGAGCTACATAACATTCTTGTTGAAGCAGCAGCCGAAAATGATGAAGGTTTAATGGAATTGTACTTTGAAAAAGGTACGCTTACAGAGGATGAGGTTCGTTCAGGTTTGAAATTAGGTATCGCAAATAGAGATATGGTGCCTGTTTTCTGTGGTTCTGCTAAAAAAGATATAGGCACTAAACGACTTTTAGAGTTTACAACTAATGTTGCGCCAGGTCCTAATGAAGCACCTAAATTTAAGACTACTGAAGCCGTAGAAATTGACTCTAGTGTCGATGGAGGAGTTGCAATATTTGTATATAAAACACTTATTGAGCCACATCTTGGTGAGTTGTCTTTCTTTAGAGTCATTACAGGTACATTAAAAGAGGGTATGGAACTTGTAAACCCTAAAACTGGCAATAAAGAGAAAATTTCACAGATTTTTGTGTCAGCAGGTAAGACAAGAGTTAAGGTTCCTTCGTTATGTGCTGGTGATATTGGCTGTACAGTTAAGTTAAAACAAACTAAAACAAATGACACACTTGCTACTTCAGACATTAAGTGGTCAGTGAAACACATAAACTTCCCAGAACATCGCTACAGAACAGCAGTTCGACCAATGAATGCTTCTGATGAAGAGAAATTAGGTGACATTTTAAATAAAGCACATTTTGAAGACCCTTCAATTGTTGTAGAGTACTCAAAAGAGCTGAAACAAATAATTTTATATGGTCAAGGTGAACATCACCTTAACATTTTGAAGTGGCATAT
>JAWXTO010000213.1:0-2107 GCA_044433545.1 Rikenellaceae bacterium | reverse complement strand
TGCACTAACAGGGTTTGCCCTTTCGGCTGTAGATTATATTGTTAAGCCATTTTCTTTTGATAGATTCCTTAAAGCGACTATGAAAGCTAATGAATTGTTGACTTTGAAAGGGTTTGATAATGGCGTTGTTGATAGTGCTTCACCTGATTATCTTATGATAAAGGTTGAATATACTATTGTAAAGGTTGAGGTCGATGATATTTTGTATGTTGAGGGTTTGAAAGATTATGTAAAGATATATACATCTTCAAAGAACTATGTTACAAAGAGTACTATGAAAAATGTAGAGCAAAGGTTGTCGGTTGATAAGTTTATGAGAGTACATAAATCGTATATTATAAACTTGAATAATGTTTCTGCTTTTGAAAATAATTGTATTGTTTTAGGAGATAATAAAGTACCTCTAAGCAGTGGTTATCGTGACACATTTATGGTTTTTTTAGATAAATATAAGCTATAGAGTGAGAGGTTATTTTTCTTTAAATGTTGTTAAATGAACATAAATATGATTTTCATTTGAGTATTATATAATAAAATATATATGAATGACGTTCTTAAATAAAGTTCTGAAAATTAAGGGCTTTTTGTAATTATTAATAATCATTGCCTATGGATGAATATTACTCTAATTTAACCGTTCCAGATGATGCTGACAACGAAGAAATATTTAAAACACATGTTGTAAGAGATGCTCAAGAGTTGGAACATATTGACAATTTATTAAAATCTGTTTTTTCAGAGATTGATGAGTAAAAAGGAATATTCGCAAAATTAAGTTTTGCGAATATTCCTTTTGTTTTTTTTGGTGATGCCCGAAACTAATACGGTTTAATGCACACGCTCGATGGAGTAGTTTATTTTAAGTAGATTCCTTATTTCTTCTATTGATGATTTTTTTATCTCTCTACTTTTTTTGAAAAAAGTAGAACAAAAAACTTGCGCAGGTCGCTTTTAAACGCTAAAAATTAAAGATTTGAACTAAAAATCAAGAACTCACTTGTAGCTTGACACTGGCTTTGCACAAAGTTCTTCCTGTGTTCAGACACTTGATTTTTTTAACGCTCAAATCTTCAATTTTCTTAACGCTAAAGCTCATGCGCATGGTGTCAGGTTGAGGACTTGGCTTTTGGAATGTGTTTTATTGTATATTAAATTATATAATCTAATAAGAGAGGTGTGCCTCTGAGGATTTGTATCTTGCTAGTTGTTTGGTGATTATATTCTTTATTTCGTCTCTTAACCAAATAGGTGAAATTACCTCTAAATCGGCTCCGTGTGATAATATTTCTTGGCAAAGGTCATAGGTTGGGCTAAGGTATAGGCTAAATGTTGTGTGGCTGTCATTTCGTTCTATTAATTTTTGTGAGTGGTGTAGAGGTAACGAATTAATATAGCTTGCCTTAACTCCATAAGCTTTGATTATAAGCTCTTCTGGTTTGATGTTTTTGTCAACGATGATGCCATAGGAGCTTGCAAAAAACATATCTCCATCAAAATCGTTAGGTAATATATAGTGTTGTTCTGTTGGGATGATTTCTGAAATTCTGTCAAGTGAATAAATTCGGATATTACTGCCATTGTTAGCTACCACATACCATCTTTGTTTAAATACTTTTAGACAATATGGTTCTATAACTGTGCAGTGAGGCTCTTTTGCTGAGAAACTTTGATATAATATTTCTATTGTTAAACCGTCACGCATAGCTTCAATAATCGTTGTCAAAAATCGCTGACCACTTGGAATCCTCTCAAAAAGTATCCTTGACTTTAGCTTATGACTCTCATTGATAAGGTTATTTACTGCGAATGTGTTGATAAGCCATTGACGCACGCCTCCACGCTCTACATCGTCCGCATTCTCTATGTAGTAATAGTATCCACCACGACGATTACACTCGATGTTTATATCAAACATAGATTCAATTGCGTGCCTATGATTATGAAAGGTTTTAAGAGGAATGTCTTCACCACTATAATTAAGCTCAGAACTCTTCCACGCTTCATTAATCTCTTCGAAAGTGATTTTTCTTTTGCGGTATATCAAATCTGTTAGCCATACGTATCGGTTAAAAAGGTTCGACATGCTTTCTTTTGATGAATTTCTTTG
>JAWXTO010000212.1:0-2153 GCA_044433545.1 Rikenellaceae bacterium | reverse complement strand
TTCTATGATACTATTAAAGGTGGTGACTATCGTGCACGTGAGGCTAATGTATATCGTCTTGCTGAAGTTTCTAACCTAATTATTGACCAATGTGTTGCACAAGGTGTTCCTTTTGCTCGTGATTACGGTGGTTTGTTAGACAACCGTTCTTTCGGTGGTGCTCAAGTATCACGTACATTCTATGCTAGAGGTCAAACTGGTCAACAGCTTCTTTTAGGTGCTTACGCTGCTTTAAACCGTCAAATCTCTAAAGGTTCTGTTAAAAGTTACACTCGTCACGAAATGTTAGACGTTGTTCTTGTTGATGGAAAAGCTCGTGGTATTATCGCTCGTGACCTTGTAACAGGTGAAATCGAACGTCATGGTGCTCACGCTGTAGTTGTTGCTTCAGGTGGTTACGGTAACGTATTCTTCTTGTCAACAAATGCAATGAACTCTAACGGTTCTGCAGCATGGCAAATCTACAAAAAAGGTGCAATGTTTGCGAACCCTTGTTTCACTCAAATTCACCCTACTTGTATCCCAGTACACGGCACACAACAGTCAAAACTAACTCTTATGAGTGAGTCTTTACGTAATGATGGTCGTATTTGGGTTCCTAAAAAACTTGAAGACGTAGAAAAAATTCGTACTAAAAAAATTAAAGCATCTCAAATTCCAGAAGAGGACAGAGACTACTACTTAGAGCGTCGTTATCCTGCGTTTGGTAACCTTGTACCTCGTGACGTTGCTTCTCGTGCTGCGAAAGAGCGTTGTGATGCTGGTTTTGGTGTTAATGAAACAGGTCTTGCTGTTTATCTTGACTTCTCAACTTCTATCAAAAGACTTGGAAAGAATGTTATCGAAGAACGTTATGGTAACTTATTCCAAATGTACGAAAAAATCACTGACGTAAACCCTTACGATGAGCCAATGATGATTTATCCAGCGGTTCACTACACTATGGGTGGTATCTGGGTTGACTACAACCTTATGACTTCAGTTCCTGGTCTTTACGCACTTGGAGAAGCTAACTTCTCTGATCACGGAGCTAACCGTTTAGGAGCTTCTGCTTTGATGCAAGGTCTTGCTGACGGTTATTTCGTAATTCCTTACACTATTGGTGATTATTTATCAAAAGATATTCAAACTCCAAAAATCGACACTACTTCTGCTGAATTCGAAGCTGCTGAAAAAGCTGTTAAAGAGAAAATTGAGAAATTAATGTCTATTAAAGGTCAAAAATCGGTTGATGACATCCACAAAGAACTTGGTCACATCATGTGGGACAATGTTGGTATGGCTCGTAACCGTGCAGGTCTTGAAAAAGCAGTTGAAGAGATTCAAAAAGTTCGTAAAGAGTTCTGGGCTAACGTTCGTATCCCAGGAAAAGTTAATGAATTCAACCAAGAGCTTGAAAAAGCTTTACGTTTAGCTGATTTCTTAGAAATGGGTGAGTTAATGGCACGTGACGCTTTGAATCGTGAAGAGTCTTGTGGTGGTCACTTTAGAGAAGAATATCAAACTGAAGAAGGTGAAGCTTTACGTAATGACGAAGATTACAGATATGTTTCTGTTTGGGAATTTAAAGGCGTAGATAGCGTTCCAACTTTACACAAAGAGGCGTTAGACTTTGAATTTATCAAAATAGCTCAACGTAACTACAAAGAGTAATCTTTTAAACACACGTAAAACTGTTAATTCTTTGAAATATAAGAACTTTGACAGTCAATAAACTTTTTTTAGACATATTAAATTTTAAGACGATGAATTTAACATTAAGAATATGGCGTCAAGTTGACGCAAAAGATAGTGGACGTTTTGAGGATTACAAAGTTGAAGGTATTTCTGCTGACTCTTCGTTCCTAGAGATGCTAGACATCTTAAATAATAACCTAATTCACGAAGGTAAAGAGCCTATCGCTTTTGACCACGACTGTCGTGAAGGTATTTGTGGTATGTGTTCGTTATTTATTGACGGACGTGCACACGGTCCAGACGATGATATTACAACATGTCAATTACACATGCGTAAGTTCAAAGATGGTGACACTATCACTATTGAGCCATGGCGTTCTGCTGCATTCCCAGTAATTAAAGACCTTGTTGTTAACCGTAACGCTTATGAAGAGATTCTTCATGCTGGTGGTTTCGTATCAGTAAACACAGGTGGT
>JAWXTO010000211.1:0-2193 GCA_044433545.1 Rikenellaceae bacterium | reverse complement strand
GTTAAGTTCTGAATATGCGTTACAAAGTTCTTTCCCTGCAACAAAAAGCTCAAAACGCTCTGTCAATTCAGGGTTTTCTCTGTGACGTTTACACAGTGGAGACATCTCTGTAGGATAGTCAGTGATGAAAGTTGGCTGTATAAGTTCGTGCTCGCATTTCTCACCGAAGATAGCATCAATTAACTTACCTTTACCCATAGTTTCGTCAATCTCTACGCCTAATTCAACACATTTTTCACGAATTTCGTCTTCTGTTTTGCCTGTGATATCGAAACCTGTATTGTTTTTGATGGCATCAGTCATAGAAAGTCGTCTGAAAGGACGAGCAAAGTTAACTTCGTGTTCGCCAATTTTAAGGTTTGTTTTATCGTGAAGCGCAAGAGCCACTTTTTCAATCATCTCTTCAACAAACTCCATCATCCAGATGTAATCTTTGTATGCAACATAGATTTCCATCACTGTAAATTCTGGATTATGAGTTCTGTCCATACCTTCATTACGGAAATCTTTCGCAAACTCATAAACTCCCTCAAAACCACCTACGATAAGACGTTTTAAGTAAAGTTCATTAGCGATACGAAGATAAAGCTCCATATCAAGAGAGTTGTGATGTGTGATAAAAGGACGTGCAGAAGCACCACCTGGGATAGGTTGAAGTATTGGAGTTTCAACTTCTACGTAGTTTTTAGAGTTAAAAAACTGACGCATAGTGTTAATAATCTTTGTTCTTTGTAAGAAAGTTTCTTTCACACCAGGATTTACGATTAAATCAACATAACGTTGTCTATATCTCATCTCGGGATCAGAAAAAGCATCAAAAACTTGACCATCTTTCTCTTTTACGATAGGAAGTGGCTTAATAGATTTTGATAAAACTGTCAATTCTTTACAGTGAATAGAAAGTTCGCCTGTTTTTGTGATAAACGCATAACCTTTAATGCCTACGAAGTCGCCAATGTCTAACAGTTTTTTAAACACTGTATTATACATTGTAGGATCTCCTTCAGGGCAAATATCATCACGTTTAACATATATTTGCATACGACCTGTGTGGTCTTGTATTTCAAAAAACGAAGCACTACCCATAATACGGCGAGTCATGATACGCCCTGCGATAATCACGTCGCTATAATTTCCTTTTTCAGCAGAATAGTTCTCAGCAATTTCTGTTGCTGTAGCATTCACATGATACATTGCTGCTGGATATGGGTCAATTCCTAAATTACGCAACTCTTGCAAAGAATTACGACGAATCACTTCTTGTTCGTTAAGATCTAAATGGCTCATTTTAAATGATATATTTTGTTATTTTAGGGAACTTCTAATAATTCCCCAATTTTAATTTTAAAGCTATATTCTATGTGACATTATACATTTAAAATCACATTTTAAACATCTATCACAATATGAACTACAAAATTAACTTTTTTTCTTTAAAAACACATCTTTAAATAATATATTTTACACATTATTTAAATTTATTTTTTTGAGCACTTTAAAAATGCCTTAAATTTTAAAAGAAAACGTCCAATTACACACTTTAAAGTGTGTAATTGGACGTAATTGCCATAACGACTAATCGTTAAGTTTTTTTGCGGAGGAAGGGGGATTCGAACCCCCGGTACAGTAATCCCGTACGTCAGTTTAGCAAACTGGTGGTTTCAGCCACTCACCCATCCCTCCGGACCAACATGATTTCTCATATTTTGTGATACAAAGGTAGGTTAAAAAATGTATTCTTCCAAATTTTAACGTTACTTTTTTTGTTAAAATTAACTAGAATATCATAAGTTGCTAGAAATTAATAACATTTAGTTATAAAAAAACACCTATATTAGTTTATAATAACTAATATAGGTGTTTTTTTTATAATAGATGAAGTTTGTTATTCAGCTATAATTTCTAATATGCGGATAGCAGCGGCAGGAACTGGAGTTCCAGGTCCAAAAATAGCAGCAGCTTCAGCTTGATATAGATATTCATAGTCTTGGTGAGGAATTACACCACCAACTACTACTACGATGTCTTCACGACCAAGTTTTTTAAGCTCTCCTACGATTTGAGGAACTAAAGTTTTGTGTCCAGCAGCTAGTGAAGATACACCAACAACGTGAACGTCATTTTCTACAGCTTGTTTCGCAGCTTCTTCTGGAGTTTGGAACAGAGGCCCCATGTCAACGTCAAAGCCTATGT
>JAWXTO010000210.1:0-2277 GCA_044433545.1 Rikenellaceae bacterium | reverse complement strand
AAGTTGAATTATCTACAATCACTGGACAACACGCAGTGTTAACACGTTCTAAAAAGGATATCTCGAACTTCAAACTTCGTAAAGGTATGCCTATTGGTGTTCGTGTTACATTAAGAAGAGAGCGTATGTACGAATTCTTAGAGAGATTAATAGCTATTTCTCTACCTCGTATCCGTGACTTCAAAGGTGTTAACAACAAATTTGATGGACAAGGTAATTACACACTAGGTGTTAGTGAGCAAATTATCTTCCCAGAGATAGATATCGACAAGATTACTAAAATCTTAGGTGTTGAGATTTCTTTCGTAACAACAGCAAAAACTGACGAAGAAGCATACTCTTTACTTAAACAATTTGGTATTCCATTTAAAACAGACAAAAACTAGATAAGCGTTATGGCAAAAGAATCAATGAAAGCACGCGAAGTAAAGCGTCAAAAATTGGTAGACAGATATGCTGCAAAGCGTGCTGCTCTTAAAGAAGCTGGTGATTATGCTGCTTTAGCAGACTTACCACGTAACTCTAATCCTATTAGACTTCACAATCGTTGTCAATTGACAGGTCGTCCAAAAGGATATATGAGAATGTTTGGTATTAGCCGTATCCAATTCCGTGAAATGGCTTCTGCAGGACTTATCCCAGGCGTTAAAAAAGCATCTTGGTAGTCGTCTTAGCCTATTCGTAGGTTAAATGGATTATATGTTAAATAGGCTGGTTGAATCATTTTTATGATTTCAACTAGCCTATTTATTTTTGTACAATTTGATAATATGGTTGTGTAGTATCTAATTTTTTTCTAATTGTGATTTCTTTATCTTCCTATCTCTATCTCTCTACTTTTTTTGAAAAAAGTAGAACAAAAAACTTGCGCAGGTCGCTTTTATACGCTTTAATTTGCAAATTTCTTAACGCTAAAGCTTATGCGCAGGGTGTCAGGTTGGAACTTTATTTTCGAAATGTGAGGCGTATAGATTAAGTACTTTATTAAATGAAGCACGCCTCCGCAGGGTATCAGGTTGTGGCTTGGTTCTTGGAACAATACCTAGTATAATTTGCAAAACGAAGTTTTGTGAATTACACTAGGTAAAAATATATTAATTGAGGAGTTTGCTCCGCCGAGTTTTCGGATTGAACCGTTATTCTATTTTCTTTTAGGAGTAAGTGTGATATAAGGGACAATCATTTCTTCCATAGATATACCTCCATGTTGGAACGTGTTTTTGTAGTAGCGAACATAGTGGTTATAGTTGTTTGGATAACATAAGAAGTCATTATTCGCAGCAAAAACATATCTTGATGATATATTCGATTTAGGAAGTCCTGCCAATTCAGGCTGCGTGATTTCAAATACATCTTTCGCCTTGTAGTTTAGACTTTTTCCTAGCTTATATCTTAAATTTACGCTTGTTTCTTTATCGCCTACAACTTTTATAGGATTTGTAACTTGTACAGTGCCATGGTCAGAGGTGATAATCACAGTATGACCTTTTTCAGATAGAAGTTTTAACATTGCCCATAGGTCTGAGTGTTCAAACCACGAACGTGTTAGTGATCTAAATGCTGATTCGTCTTCAGCGAGTTCTCTAATGATGTCCGTATCTGTTCGAGCATGTGAAAGGATGTCTAAGAAGTTATAAATTATGACAGACAGGTCTGCATTATATACTTTTGAGAAATTTTCTAATAATCTTTTACTATGCTCGGTTCTTACAAGTTTGTCGAATGTTAATTTGTAATTTTTTCCTAGAGATTTAAGTTGACGACGTAGGAAGTCTTCTTCATACATGTTTTTGCCGCCCTCTTCATTGTCATTTAGCCATAATCCAGGCATAATTTTCTCAATAGCTAGAGGTGTAAGACCTGCAAAAATGGCATTTCTTGCATATTGAGTCGCTGTAGGCAATATGCTACAATAAAAATCTTCAGATTCTGTATTGAAGAAGTTGCTAACTAAAGATCTGATTGTTAACCATTGATCATAGCGGAAGTTGTCAATTAAAAGAAACGTTGTTTTTGACGATTTGTCAACCGTAGAAAAAACTCTATTTCTCATAAGTGTATGAGAAAGAATGGGTCTTGAAAAAGATTTTTCTTTGAACCATTCTAAATAATTTTTCTTTACAAATTTAGCAAATTCGTTGTTTGCCTCAGTTTTTTGATAAGTTAGAACTTCACTGATACCTTTGTCAGATGATGATTCAAGTTCAAGTTCCCAGTTGACAATCTTTTTGTATATATTTATCCAATCTTCAAAAGTTTTAGCTTCAGAAAATGACA
>JAWXTO010000209.1:0-2302 GCA_044433545.1 Rikenellaceae bacterium | reverse complement strand
AAACGATCAAAAATGTCGTCCATAGAGAAACCGCCCCCGCCAAATCCGCCAGCTCCGCCTCCGAAGCCCCCGTTCATTCCGCCGTGTCCAAATTGGTCATAACGGGCCTTTTTGTCTGCGTTACTTAACACATCATAGGCTTCAGCAGCCTCTTTAAATTTGTCTTCTGCCGCTTTGTCGCCAGGATTTTTGTCAGGGTGATATTTAATAGCAGCCTTTCTATAGGCTTTTTTTATTTCGTCTGCTGAAGCACTTTTGTCTACTTCAAGCACTTCATAATAATCTCTTTTTTCCATTTTTATAGTTTAATCGAACAGTATGCCCTTTTTAAATTACTCTCCTACAACAACTTTAGCAAATCTAAGCACTTTATCATTAAGCATATAGCCTTTTTCGATAACGTCTACAATTTTACCTTTTTGAGCTTCGTCCTCAACAGGTATTTTTACGATTGCTTCGAACAAGTCAGTGTCAAATTCTTCGCCTAAAGCAGTAATTTCTTTTAACCCTTTTTGTTTTAAGATTTCAGACAATTTGTTGTGTATAAGTTTATTGCCTTGTTTGATTGCGTCAATGTCAGTAGAGTCAGCCATCGCAGCTTCAGCTCTGTCAAAGTCGTCCATTACTGTTAAAATAGACTTTAAAACATCGCTACCGCCGTTTTGAACTAAATCCATTTTTTCTTTTAAAGTACGTTTACGGTAATTGTCAAATTCAGCGTTTAGTCTTATATATTTATCCTTAATTTCGTTTAATTCGTCTGTCAAACGTTGTTCTGCATTGTCATTTTCGCAGCATTCTTCTGACAAATTGTCACTGTTTCCCTCGATTGTAGTTTCTTCTTGGTTAATTGTTTGATTTTCGCAAGAATTTACCTCTGTGTTTTCGCTGTTTTTGTCTTTTGTACTCATTGTTTATATAATTATTTTGATATTTTAATACTTACTTAATTTGTTGATATATTTGAAGTTAATGTCTAGCGTATTTTTAGCATAAATATACTTTAATATTCTACTTCATAATATAATATAACAAAATATATACCACTAGGATTTATTGTGACAAATTGTCAAGTAGTCGTTGTGTTATGATGCGATTTTGATTTTCAGGGTTATAAATTTCGTCTACAATTTTATAACACGACTGTTTTATAGCTAATTTTTTCTTGTTGTCAGATGTTATGCGTAACCATTTTTCTATCACATCGCTAAGTTCAACAGCGTCTTTATATTTAAAGAAATCGCCATTTACACCTTTCTGAATTGCTTCAAATTCTGGCATTTGTAGACTAAAACGGTTGTGTGTGATTACAGGAACTCCATAATTTAGAGAGTGTATAGCTGTTAAACCGACGTTTCCAGGGCTGACACAAATGTTTGAATTTTGAAACGCAGTGGCAATCATTTCTTCGTCGTAACATTCGCCATAGAACCATACTCTGTCATCAATTTCTGCTTCTTCGGCATATTTTAATAGCTCTTCTTCACAAGGACCTCCTCCAAGAAATAGTATATTTACATTGCAACCCGCAACTTTTAATATCCCAACAGCTTGAATTAGAAGATTTAGCTGTTTTTGAGGTGTTAACCTGCCACAAAAAAGAATAACAGGGTAGTCGTTGCCAAAATAGTTTCTCATAAAGCCAGCATTTGTGTACTTCTCACGCATTGACTTTTGAAACTCATAATCTAACGAGTTGTATATCACAGTCATGTTTTCTGACTTGAAGCCCATTCCAAGAAGTTTATGCTTTGCATAATTTCCATATAGAAATATATTTTTGGCAAGCTTTAGGTATGTTTTATTCTTTAGTAAAGTAGACTTTGATTCGTTTCCATATACTCCATGACTCCATAAATATACCTTTTTACCCATCATTTTTGCTAAAAGAGTAAATATCCAGTTAGAACGGATTCCAGTGTTGCCTGTTAGTATAAAGGCATCATATTTTTCAAATAGAAGTCTGAATACACCTCTTTGCCATACCAGTTTTCTTTTGCTGTAGCAATTTCTTAGCGTAGATTTATAGCCACTTAGCTGTTTTAGGTCAAATAAAGCATCAATCTCATAAGAAATGTCTCCACTAGAAAAATAGAAGTCAATTTTGTCATTTTTGTCTAGTGTTGTAAGTATAGCTTTTCTGTAAAGTGGGGCTATGTTTAGTATCAAACAGACTCTAGGATTTCTATTAGTTATCTTCTGTGATTGTTTCATCTGTTTCTTCTAAGCTTGTGTCTTCTGTATTTGTACTATCTGTGTCAGTATCTGTATCAGTGTCTGTGTCTGTATCAGTGTCTGTATC
>JAWXTO010000208.1:0-2315 GCA_044433545.1 Rikenellaceae bacterium | reverse complement strand
CAAGAGCTCTCCAACGCTTAAGGTCAGTCCAACGGAACATTTCGTGCATTAACTCAATACGACGCTCACGACGAATGTTGTAAAGTGTTGCATCAATAGTTGCTTGTCCTGCTGCATATTTAGCCCAGTCTACTTCTTGATCCATATCTGTAGCAGCAATAGTTTCGTCAATCGAACAAGTAATACCTGCACGTGTACGAAGTGCATTCCAGTAAGACAAAGAATTACCATCTAAAGATCCATTTAACTCATAATCGGCTTCCATATAGTTAAGATATGCTTCTGCTGCTCTAAATACTACATATCCTGCATAAGATTTTCTATTAGCACCTTCACCGAAAGAGCTACCACCGTGATCACTTAAAGCATAACTTAAAGTTTTACGTGGACGGTAACCTGTATAGTCTCTAGTTCTTTGATTAGTGTCGAAAATATCTGGAGCACCATAATAATTGTCTTCATAACCTTCAGCTTTTTCTGCTGTTGTATATGTATAGTAAGGACTAGAGTTACCAAACATAAATAACTGTAAACGTTGGTCACGATTAATTTTTACATCATCAAGACTAAGGTCACCTTTGTATTCTTCTAGACCTTTTTCTGAATAGATAGGATATCCACTTTCTGTTAAGTAAGTATCAACACAATCTTTTGTCATACCCATACCACCACCAGCTACGATATAAGAAGTTGCTGTGTGATATAAGCTGTAATCAGCGCTATAGTCTTTCCACATAAGCACCTCATCATAACCTGAAGGATCATCTACTGCAAACATTTCGAAATAATCATTCCATCCGTTAGCAACACCATTAGATGGTTCAAAAACACCTGAGTTTGGAGTTAAACCAACATTGTCTGCCACTTCTTTTGCAGCTGCCATAGCTTCACCTAAGAAAAACTTAACCTCTGCATCAATAGATGTTGTACCGTTAGGGATACTATATTCTGGATAATAGCAATAACCATAACCTTCACCTGGCCAACCTGTACCGCCTGGTACGTAAGGAGTACCTGCGTGATATTTTAACCAAGTAGCTTCAAATAAAGCTACACGTGATTTATACAGTAAAGCTACATTTTTAGTGATACGGTTTTTGCTTGACATATTATCAAATAACATATCGATAGCTTTATCTAGGTCACTAAGGATAAAACGAACAACCTCATTACGTGGATAACGTTTCTCAGCTTGAATTAGAGTCTCTAAATCATCAGGAAGAACCTCGGTAATAATAGGGTGGTCACCAAAAGATACTACTCTATTAAAATATTGTTGAGCTCTAATGAAATACATCTCACCTAAATAGTGATCAACAGTTGTAGATGCTTCTAATTTACCTTCTGCTAAACGAGTCTCAACCATTTCAAAGAAATAGTTAGCATTACGAATAGTTGTGAAAGTCCAACCACCTGTCGAAGGAGTTGTATACACATTATCTTTCCAGTAAGTTTGTGGATTTGTATATGCATAAAGCAAGTTATCAGAACCAGCTTCCTGATTAAAACCAGGACCTGCGTGATAGTCATATGCATAAGGACCTGAGAAAGAATACCTAGTGATAGTGTAAGCTGCTAAGTCAGACTCCGTAGAGAAATAATCAGCATCTGTTAATTCATCAAGTGGAGTCATATCTAAGTAATTATTACATGAACTGACCGCGATGACACTTGACAATAGGCCTAAACCTATAAAATATTTTTTTATATTTAATCTCATCTTTATAAGTATTAGAAGTTAATATTTACACCAAGAGACAATGTTCTTGTAAGTGGGTAAACTTGACCTTGACCATTAGCACCAGATATTGCTTCTGGGTCATACATAGAAGCCAAAGGAGTAAATGTTAATAAGTTGTCTGCAGAGAAGTAAAATCTTAAACCAGAAATTCCTAATTTATCTAAATTAGCTTGAGATAAAGAATAACCTATTTGTAAGTTTTTCAAACGTACATAAGCAGCACTTTGTAAATATCTTGTTTGATTTTTTTGGTTTTGAGAATAGTTATCAAATGTTGGAGCTGCATAATATGCATCGTAGTTAGCACCTAATAAACTTGTATCATCTCTCCAGAAGTCCATGTGCTCGTCAAAACACATTGATTGTTGGAAGTTACCCCATACACCATAAAAATATTGAGTACCGGTTGCATAATCACGTTTACCTACACCTTGCCAGTACATACTCATGTCAAACCATTTGTATTGGAAGTCCATAGTTACACCAAAACAATATCTTGAAGTAGAGTTACCAATGATTTGGTAGTCACCAGAATCTTCTAGAGTACCTTCACCTGTAGAAACTTCACCGTCAC
>JAWXTO010000207.1:0-2326 GCA_044433545.1 Rikenellaceae bacterium | reverse complement strand
CTCTTTAGAGAGTACCAATCTCTAAATCGATCGCTAGGAATTTCAGTAAACGTTTCTGGCAACACTACATTTACAGGATTTATAAGATGAACTATCCTAGTTTTGTCACTATTATATACCACTCCGTCTTGCAGATAAAAAACATCATTCCAAATGATTTCTAAATTATCACAACCACGAAACGCATCATTACCAATCAGGTTTATAGATTCAGGTATTACAATACTTTTAAGAGAGGTACAATTCTCAAAAGCCCTAAAACCTATCTCTGTCACAGTCTCAGGTATAATAATACTCTTAAGAGAGGTACAACCTTTAAATGCCGAGCTGCCTATTGTTGTGATATGTTTAGGCATTTCGATACTCTCTAAAGAGGTACAATTCTCAAACATTTCACAACTTATTCTGGTCAAACCCTTAGGTATTTCTATATATTTAAGAGATGTACAATCTCCAAATGCATAGTTATCTATCTCTGTAACACTCTCGGGCACTATAATGCTTTCAAGAGAACTGCATTCTTTAAATGCCATCCAGCCGATACTAGTTACACTTTTGGGGATTATTAAACTCTTTAGGGAGGTGCAGCCCCTAAAGAAAGAAACACCTATCTCAGTTATATTTTCAGGAATTACAACACTATTAAGAGAGGTGCAATAAACAAGCATCCCAGAACCTATTTCGGTTACACTTTCAGGTATTATGATATCTCTTAATGAGGGACAAATGGCAAATGCAGAATAACCTATCTTTGTTACACTATCAGGAATCACAACACTAATTAGAGACGCGCAATTCTTAAATTGTTTACTAGGAATTTCAGTGACTGTATCTGGCAATATAACATTAACAGGATTATCGGCAAAAATTATCTTCGTCTTATCACTATTGTATATCACTCCATCCTGTTCAATAAATGCATCACCCCACTTTATCTTTAAATTATCACAACCTATAAATGCATCATAACTTATCTCAGTTATGCTATTAGGAATTACGATACTTTCAAGAGAGCTACAACCTCTAAACGCCTCTTGACGTATTATAGTTATACCTTCAGGAATCACAACTGACTTAAAATCCCGTTCACCAAATTCCCAACACCCAATCATATAGGTATATTCTAGCTCCACAGCAACATTATCAGCAATAATATAAACTTTAGGAGTAGCATCCTCATTCATCTCTTCATTCATCTCTTTGCGTTTTTAGTTTTAACATTTCTTGTAAAATTAATATAATTTTTCGTTTTTATTTGATTATCAGAAAGAATTATAGGATTTTAAAGGTTGTAGTTTATCTATTTTAAAAGACAAAGTTTCCATCTTCCGCAAAAATAAAAGGAATATTCACAAACTTTGTTTTACAGATTCCCCTATTCTTTTGTAAATCATCCTAAAACATAGGCTCTAATTTGGCTTAGGTTATAGCTATTTTTGTCATAAGCAGTCTGTGGTACATTTTGTTAGGTTAATTATTTTTCTTACATTTGTGTGAATAACAAAAACATAATATTATAAGAGAATAAAATAGAACACATATACATAGCTTAATTTGCAGGCAATTGTTTGATTCGCTGAAATCTGGTAAATTTTAAATGAAATCTAAAACAAGTAGTCTTGGCAAGTTTGTATCCATACGTTAGCGTGGGCACAGACTGCTTTTTCGTACTTTTAGATTTCGGGTTTACCAGAACCTCAGCGTCATAGTACATAAAAGGCACCTGTGTCCTTTTTTTATTAACGCAGGGGGAGAAGCTGAAAACCTTGAGAGTAGGCGAAATCTAAACTTTATAAAGATGAAACGGAAATTTCTACTTATGTTGTTACTTTTGTCTATTTCAATAGGAAATAGCTTTGCTCAACAACTTAAAACTCACAAAGGTGAAATCTATGGGGGAGAAGAAACCTACACCTATTACACTGACACTGAAACTACAGATGAAGTTAGGCAAGGCTCTTATAACTTTATCAAAAGCGACAAAAACAGCGAAGGTGCTACGTCAGTTCAAACAATAAAAGGTCAATATGTAAAAGGTTACAAAAATGGAGTATGGCTCTATTCTTTTAAAAATGTAGATGTAGAAAACGGCTCAAATAATTATGTAACTGGCACTATCACAATGACCATGACCTATAAAGATGGCATGCCAAATGGTGCATGGAAATACTCGTCAACAGGCAAACGCCGCAGCAGAAGATACTCTTTTGGAGGCTGGAGCTGGGGCGCTTATGTCACAACTGACCCCACACACATATCCGCAACCTTCAAAGATGGTATAATGATTGGCGATGTTTCATACTCTACTCCGTGGGTCGCAGCAAGC
>JAWXTO010000206.1:0-2345 GCA_044433545.1 Rikenellaceae bacterium | reverse complement strand
AGACGGAGTTGTTCTGTGTCCTTCACTGTTAGAAATTACAACAGGTTCGTTACCTTCCATAACTGACACACATGAGTTTGTTGTACCTAAATCGATACCAATAATTTTAGACATAATATTAAATATTTTAAAATTTTATAATTTTTATTCTATTTCGTTTTCTCATAAATTATCAATCTTTGTGCCAACACAATTTTGTGTATATTTTGCTGTTTTTTTGTCACATTACCATATTTTCACATGACAAATTGACAAAAAATACACCCCATTTGTCAGTTTTTATATGACATCTATTCATACACTAAACATTGATGTTCTCTGTAATATAAATTATCTCTAATAAATTATTATCTTTGCAATATTATTAACTTTAGCAAAACTATTACTTATATAAATAACATAGTTTTAGCTTTTTTAAATTCTATAATGAAACAATATAAACATATATTTTGTGATTGGGATGATACTTTTTGGGATGTGAAAAGTAATCAACGTTGTGCGATTGAAAAACTTTATGAAACGAACTCTATGGATAAGTATTTCGAGTCTGTAGACCAATTTTTTAATACTTTCATAGAGATAAATTCAGATTTATGGCTAAAATATAGAGATGGAATCGTAAAAAGAGAAGAGTTAAGAAACCGCAGGTTCACAGATTTGCTATTTTCGGTTGGCATTGTGGACGAAGACCTAGCAATCAGCATGAGCGACGAATATTTAAGAATTACACCTCGTTTTAACGCTCTATTCCCTTACTCAAAAGAGATTTTAGAGTATCTTGTAAAGGAAAAAGGATATAAAATTACGTTAATTACGAACGGATTTAACGAAGTTCAGTTTGAAAAAATTAGATACGCTGGTCTATCTGAATATTTTGAACGTGTTATCACCTCAGAATTTGCAGGCGTCAACAAACCTGCCCCTGGCATTTTTGAATATGCTATGAGAAAAGCAGGCGTAAGGGCTAACGAAGCAATAATGATAGGCGACGACCCTTATAATGATATAATTGGAGCTAAAGGAGTTGGACTTGACACAATTTACTTTAATTTTAAAGGCGCAGAAAACGATCTTAATCCAACATACGAAATAAATTGCCTAAACGAAATAAAAAACATACTATAGGAGGCTTTTAGTTTCTCCTTAAATTATTACTGGAAATTATGATAAATAAAGTTATTTTAGTTGGTAACACAGGTAGCGACCCTGAGGTTAGAAACTTTGAAAATGGAGGTAAAATTGCACGTGTTAACGTTGCTACAACTGAACAAATCTTCAACCCTACGACTAATGAGCGTAAAGACCACACAGAATGGCACACTTTAATCTTTAAAAACTCTCTTGCGGGAGTCGTAGAAATGTATGTCCGTAAAGGTCGCCAATTATACATTGAAGGAAAGCTAAGAAATAGAGAATGGTCTGACGCTCAAGGCGTAAAACACCGCTCTGTAGAAATACACGTTGATACAATGAAAATGTTAGGCAACAGACAAGAAAACATTCAGCCTATTGCCCAGAACACAACATCTTATGCTGCACCACAACAACAATATCAACAAGCACAAGTTCAACAGCAACAACAATATACAAGCCAAGAGCACACTCCTGTTATGCCACAACCTCACGCACAAAATTTAGGTGGCGGTCAATCACAAGGCTTTGGAACTCCTTCTAGTCAAGGATTTGACCCAGAAAGTGACGATTTACCATTTTAACATTTAACTTTTTATGAGTGACAAAACAAAAATATTATTCGTATGCCTTGGAAATATATGCCGTTCTCCTGCTGCTGAAGGCATATTTAAGCATTTCGTCAATGAAAAAGGCTTATCAGACAAGTTTTTTATTGATTCAGCAGGCACTTACGGAGGCCACGCTGGCTCAAAAGCTGATTCTCGCATGCGAAGTGCCGCTTCAAAGAGAAATTATGACCTTACAAGCCGTTCTCGCAAAATAAAATCAGACGACTTTGAAGAATTTGACATGATTCTCGTAATGGACGATATGAATTATGAAAATGTGCATAGATTAGCACCAAATCGTGAATGCTATGACAGAATTTACCGTATGCGTGACTTTTGTCGAGAAACAAAGGTTAGTCATGTGCCCGATCCTTATTATGAAGGACATGAAGGATTTGAAATAGTGCTTAACATCCTTGAGGATGGCTGTAAGAACCTGCTAGACAACATTCTTAACGACAAATTATAAGATTATTCCATAAAAAAAGAGCAATTCTCGAAATTATTTTCGGAAATTGCTCTTTTGTGACACCGACAGGATTCAAACCTGTAACCTTCTGATCCGTAGTCAGAAACTCTATTCAGTTGAGCTACGGTGCCATT
>JAWXTO010000205.1:0-2363 GCA_044433545.1 Rikenellaceae bacterium | reverse complement strand
GGTTACGAGGCTCATCTGCCCACGCATAAGAAATCCATATCGCTGCATCAATAACACCCTCACTTTTTGTTAAAGGATCAACTTTAGCGTATAAAGATTTACCAGGTTCTACACGTGTAGATGTTTGTTCGCCAGGTAATAAAACTGGAACTTTAACCCAAGCCTTATATTTTGGTTTTCCCTTGCCGCTATACAGTCTATCAACTAGATTTTGGACTGTACGCTCTTTAGATTCTGCCCAATCTTCATGTGGAGCTAAACGATAACATGTAATTAAATCTGTATTACAAGCCAAAGTTTTTGACACACAACCGTGTAAGTCCATAGACGTAGAAATCATTACATCATTTCCTACAACTTCACGAATTTTAGTGATATAGTCTCCCTCTGGATCTTCAAGCCCTTCAACACTCATAGCACCATGAATGTCTAAGAAGATACCATCAAGTGGCATTTGGTTACGCAAGCTGTCTAACGATTCTTTAACTAGTGCATCATAGGTTTCTCTTGTTACTGTACCTCCAGGAGTAGCTCTCGCAGTCATTCCTGGCACCCAGTCAACACATTGGCGTAAAGGTGATGTACTATCAGACATAAATGGATATGCAGCAAACATCTCCTCACCACGAGATATTCTAAACATATCTATTGTAGTACGTGCTGGTGAGAAAGTGCTACACTCAATCGCTATACCAGTAATAGCAATTCGTGGTTTTTTTTCACTTTTAGAACATCCAAATGCTAAAAATGCACTTAATAGAAGTAGGGATAATCTTTTCATTTTATTCAAATTTTATAAGTTTTGAAAGAGGAGAAAATAACGCTCCTCCTTTAGGTGTCAAATGCAAATATAAAATAAAAAACGCTAAATAACAACAACTACCCCCTATAATAAAAGGGGAGCGACTAACAAATCTGGAAATTACAGATTCATTAGCCGCTCCTATCAATGAAGATTATTTATAGAGAGAATTCCCTTTATAAAAAGCTTATTTTACTTCTTCAAACTCAACATCTGTTACGTTGTCTCCAGCGTTTGTGCTAGATTGTTGTTGTTGACCACCTTGTTGACCAGCGTTTGGAGCTTGTTGAGCACCATCTTGTGAAGCATACATATCACCAGAAGCAGCTTGCCAAGCATTTTGAAGTTCAGCAGTATATTTGTCGATGTCTTCAAGGTTTTGAGCTGAATGAGCAGCTTTTAATGAGCTAGTTGCTGTTTCGATAGCTGCTTTTTTGTCAGCAGGAATCTTGTCACCATACTCTTTAAGTTGTTTCTCAGAAGAGAAAACAGCTGTGTCAGCACCATTTAACTTGTCAATTTTCTCACGTTCTGCTTTATCTGACTCTTCGTTAGCTTTTGCTTCGTCACGCATACGTTGAATTTCAGCATCTGTTAAACCAGAAGAAGCCTCGATACGGATTTTTTGTTCTTTACCTGTACCTTTATCTTTTGCACTTACGTTAAGGATACCATTCGCATCAATATCGAATGTTACTTCAATTTGAGGAACACCACGTGGAGCAGAAGGAATACCATCTAAGTGGAAACGACCAATAGTTTTGTTGTCACGTGCCATTTGACGCTCACCTTGAACGATGTGAATTTCTACAGAAGGCTGATTGTCAGCAGCAGTAGAGAAAGTTTCACTTTTACGTGTAGGGATAGTTGTGTTAGCATCAATTAAACGAGTGAACACACCACCTAAAGTTTCAATACCTAAAGAAAGAGGAGTAACGTCAAGAAGTAATACGTCTTTAACCTCACCTGTTAACACACCACCTTGAATAGCAGCACCAATAGCAACAACCTCATCAGGGTTTACACCTTTAGAAGGAGCTTTACCGAAGAAATCGTCAACAACTTTTTGAATTGCAGGGATACGTGTAGAACCACCTACAAGGATAACTTCGTTAATGTCAGAAGTACTAAGACCTGCATCACGTAGTGCAGCACGACAAGGCTCAATAGTAGCTTGAATTAATCTGTCAGCAAGTTGCTCAAATTTAGCACGAGAAAGTGTGCGTACAAGGTGTTGAGGAATACCGTCAACTGGCATGATATATGGCAAGTTAACCTCTGTAGAAGTAGAGCTAGAAAGTTCAATTTTCGCTTTCTCAGCAGCTTCTTTAAGACGTTGTAAAGCACGAGGGTCTTTTCTTAGGTCGATGTTATATTCAGAAATGAACTCTTCAGCTAACCAGTCGATAATAACGTGGTCAAAATCATCACCACCTAAGTGAGTGTCACCATTTGTAGATTTCACTTCAAATACGCCATCACCTAACTCAAGGATAGAGATATCAAAAGTACCACCACCAAGGTCATAAACAGCGATTTTCATGTCGTCTTGTTTTTTATC
>JAWXTO010000204.1:0-2368 GCA_044433545.1 Rikenellaceae bacterium | reverse complement strand
AGTGTTAGTAATTCATATAGTAATGGGCTAGTGAGTACAGAAAGAATTGAGCATCCTTATATGAGTGAAGTAAAAGCGTTGTTTCAAGATATAAAATTAACCGTAAAAAAAGTTAATGAAAATTCTGTTGTAGCAGAGGTTGCTAATAGAGCTTACTTTACTCCTACAAGTGATTATGTGTTACAATGGGCGTATGTTAATGAGCAGGGTGTAGAATTTCAACGTGGTGAAAGAGTTATAGATGTTGCTCCTAATGCTAGTGAGACTGTGCTTTTAGACAAGTTGGAGCTGGGAAATGCACAAGGTGAATTTTTCTTAAATTTCAAATGGTATCCAATAGAAGATAAAGGTTTAGTTTCTAAGAAGCATGTCGTTGCTGAGGATCAGTATGTTTACAATGTTGAAAAGCCTATTTTTGAAGATTTAACAAAATTGAAAAAGTCGGATGCCTTGTTTGAATATGATGAAGCTAAAGGCATAATGTCTAATGGACGAACAATAGTAACAATTTCTCAGGAAACAGGAGCTATAACTTCTTTTAGACATGAACGAAATGAGTTTCTTAAATCTCCTATAGAATTAAGTTTTTATCGTCCAGTGACAGATAATGACATGCGTGATGATAATAGTGCAAAATTATGGAAAGAGATAGGTTTAGAGTCAACATATCAGAAACTAAACAGTATTTCTGTTGTGTCTAAAGGGAAAATCTCAACTTTAGATGCAAAAGTTACTGTTTATGGTAAAGCTAATGAGGCTTTGTTTGATGCTGACATACTATATTCTTTTAATTATACTGGATTCGTTAATATTGAGGTGAATTTAGTTCCAATAAACGAAAATGTGAAATCGTTAGCTCGTATTGGCTGGACTATGCAAATGGGTAAAGCCTATGAAAATATTAAATATCTTGGACGTAACGTAGAAAGTTATCCTGATAGAAAACAAGGAGGTATGGTTGAAATAGTGAAAACTAAAGTTAATGAGATGTTTTATACTTATGTAAATCCTCAAATGACAGGTGATAGAGCTGACGTTCGTTATGTGATTATTTCTGACACAAATGAGCATAGTGGACTGTTTGTTAAAGCAGAACAACCATTTAGTTTCTCGTATGCGCCTTTTGAAGATTCAGTGATTGATGATGCAATGCACATTAATGAACTTTCTGCTACATTAGTTAACACGCTTCATATAGATTATGAATTACAAGGGGTTGGAAATGGAAGTTCTGATTCAGACCATATAATAAAGGTTGAGCCTAAAAAGTTTAGCTTTACGTTTATTCCATTTGTCGGTGTGGGCTTGCGAAATATTGAGCTATAGTTTTAACGAATGTGGCAATAAAAAAAAACAATAGATTTTTCTCGGTTTTAGATATAAAAATGCTTTACTTTGTAATATATTTAATAACAAGATAAGAATTTATTTAACCTATAAATTTAGAAACCATGGAAAAGAAATTTATTTGCACAGTATGTGGTCATATCCACACAGGAAGTGAAGCACCAGAAATTTGTCCACTTTGTAAACAACCACGTGAAAAGTTCGAAGAGCTTGTTGAAGCAGAAGGTGAATTAACTTGGGCTGATGAACACCGCTTAGGAGTTGCTCAAGGAGTAGACGCTGAAGTTTTAGACGGACTTAAAGCTCACTTTATGGGCGAATGCACAGAAGTTGGAATGTATTTAGCGATGAGTCGTCAGGCAGATCGTGAAGGATATCCAGAAGTTGCAGAAGCTTACAAACGTATCGCATGGGAAGAAGCAGAACACGCTTCAAAATTTGCAGAACTTTTAGGTGAAGTAGTGTTTGATACAAAAGCTAACCTTAAAGCTCGTATGGATGCTGAAAGTGGAGCATGTGCTGACAAAAAACGTATAGCTACACGCGCTAAAGAATTAGGTCTTGATGCAATTCACGATACAGTACACGAAATGTGTAAAGACGAAGCTCGTCACGGCCAAGTGTTCCAAGGCTTATATAACCGTTTATTCAAGTAATAAATACTTCATTCCTTTCATAGAGAAACCTCAAAAGGCAAATTAGCTTTTTGGGGTTTCTTACATTTTATAGTATTTGTAGTTTTTTTGTGTTTTTGCTGTGTTTTGTAGATTTCGAGGAAATACTCGATTTAAAAAAATGTTTATTTTTGCTATTCATGAGCAATTATTATTAAAAATTGCAAAAAAACTTTTTCTTGTAATTTACTGAATAGTTGTTAGTTGATGGTAAGGTTAAAAAAAATATAAAAAAAAGATTAAGAATTATTTGGAAGTTAGTAAAAAAATGCGCTATCTTTGCATCGCAATTGAGAAGTAACGCACTTCGAGTTTACTAAGTCATTTAGGTTTTGCCGATGGTGATT
>JAWXTO010000203.1:0-2370 GCA_044433545.1 Rikenellaceae bacterium | reverse complement strand
AAAGTCCAGTCTGCTTCGCCTTTGTACATCTGAGAACGTGTGCGACCGTGTATAGTAAGAGCCGAAATGCCTACATCTTGCAATTTGTGAGCGATTTCTTCAATGTTTTTTGTTTCAGTATCCCATCCAAGACGTGTTTTTACTGTCACAGGAAGTTTTACGGCATCTACAATAGCTTTTGTGATTTCTACCATTAAAGGAACATTTTGCATCATGCCGCTACCAGCTCCACGACCTGCAATTTTCTTTACGGGGCATCCAAAATTTATGTCTATAACCTCTGGATTTGCAGCTTCTGCACGTAATGCAGCTTCGACCATAGATTCTACTTGATTTCCATAAATTTGTATGCCTACAGGACGTTCATAGTCGAAAATGTCTAGTTTTTTTACAGATTTCCCCCCATCACGAATAAGCCCATCCGCAGAAATAAATTCTGTGTACACCATATCTGCACCGAATTTCTTACAGATATATCGAAAAGATGGATCTGTAACGTCTTCCATAGGAGCAAGAAAAAGTGGATGTTCTTTAAACTCTATATTTGCTAATTTCATTTACTTTTATTGCTATGTTTATTTTCGAGTACAAAAGTAACAAAATTTTTCGTATCTTTGCAGAGATGCAGTAAATTGAATTTTGCTAAAAAATTAAATGTTTCAATTTTGGCATTTTTTTTAATTATTTTAGGGCGAAATTAGAATTTCCCTAGTATGTTTTTAAACTGGCAGTGTGCCTAATTTTATATAATAGATATGAACATAGATGTTTTTTTTCAGTCTCCATCTGCTAAAGTGATTTCTGAGCTATATGGATGTGAAATTGCTGAATCAATGATTCAATTTTCAAAAACTCGTAAAGAATTTGAAGGTGATGTGACTTTAGTAGTGTTTCCACTTTTAAAAATTAGCCGTAAGTCTCCTGAAGCTACAGCTAATGAAATTGGTGAGAAATTAACTACAATCTTTCCTCAAATAGAAAGCTTTAACGTGGTTAAAGGCTTCTTAAATATTAAACTTAAAGAGTCTTTCTGGGTTGAACGATTCAATGAGATTGAAAAAAATGATAAGTTTGGTTTTAAAGCTCCAAGAAATAGCAACTTAATGGTTGAATACTCTTCTCCAAACACAAATAAACCGCTTCACTTAGGTCACGTGCGTAACAATCTATTAGGTTATTCAGTGGCAAAAATTGCTGAGGCTAATGGCTACAATGTAACAAAAGTAAACCTTGTAAATGATAGAGGTATACACATCTGTAAGTCTATGTTAGCATGGCAAAAATTTGCTAACGGTGAAACTCCAGAATCTTCTTCTTTAAAAGGTGACCACTTAGTTGGAAAATATTATGTAGCTTTTGACAAGGCATATAAAGCTGAGGTTAAAGAGCTAGTAGAAGGAGGAATGAGCGAGGATGAGGCGAAAAAAACAGCTCCAATTATGGTTGAAGCCTCAGAAATGTTGCGTAAATGGGAAGCTAAAGACCCTGAAGTGTATGCTTTATGGGAAATGATGAATAGCTGGGTTTATGCAGGCTTTGACAAGACTTATGAAGCTATGGGAGTGTCTTTTGATAAGGTATATCATGAAAGTGAAACCTATATTTTAGGTAAATCACTAGTAGAAGAAGGTCTTGCAAGTGGAGTGTTCTATCGTGAAGATGACAACTCTGTTTGGATTAATCTTGAAGCTGACGGACTAGACAAAAAACTGCTTTTACGTGGTGATGGAACTAGTGTTTATATGACACAAGACCTTGGAACTGCTTATGAGCGTCACAAAGAGTTTGGTTTTGACAATATGATTTATGTTGTTGGTAATGAGCAAAATTATCACTTCCAAGTGTTGAAACTTATCCTTAAAAAACTAGGTAACAACTGGGCAGACGACATTTATCACCTTTCTTATGGTATGGTTGAGCTTCCAAATGGTAAAATGAAGTCTCGTGAGGGTACAGTAGTCGATGCTGACGATTTGATTGAAGAAATGGTTAAAACAGCTACAGATATGTCTAATGAATTAGGCAAATTAGACGCTTATACGACTGAAGAGGCTAATGAAATATGTCGCAAAATTGGTTTAGGTGCGCTTAAATATTTCATCTTGAAAGTAGACCCTAAAAAAACTATGCTTTTTGACCCTCAAGAATCTATAGACTTTAACGGAAACACTGGTCCTTTCATTCAATATACTTCTGCACGTATTTCTTCTGTTTTACGTAAGGCGACAGAGGCTAACATTGAATTTGTAGGTCAAATGACTGCTGATTCTTCATTAAATAGCAAAGAAATCGAGGTTATTAAACTTATTAACGAGTTTGAGCTTGCAGTAGATAATGCAGGTGTGAATTTTGCACCTTCT
Source organism: Rikenellaceae bacterium (assembly GCA_044433545.1). Lineage (GTDB taxonomy): Bacteria > Bacteroidota > Bacteroidia > Bacteroidales > Rikenellaceae > JAWXTP01. The sequence goes on along the minus strand of JAWXTO010000203.1, from coordinate 10 downwards.
GTGATTGGTT
>JAWXTO010000202.1:0-2373 GCA_044433545.1 Rikenellaceae bacterium | reverse complement strand
GCAAATTTTGCAGAACCTGCAACATTTCCTCTTTCTCCAATGTTAATGAAGTTTGCTTTGTGTGTTATATGTAAAGGCTCTAGTCCGCTAAGTGTAGAAACTGTCTCAATTTCTGGGATTTGACGAGGAGGGTATTTGTCAATTAGGCCTCTAAGTAGTGCTATGTGTTCAGGAGTCGTTCCACAACATCCTCCGACTATGTTTACAGCGCCACAGCGTAGATATTCTTCAATATCTTCAGCAAACATGCTAGGCGTTTCGTCATATCCTCCCATAATGTTAGGAAGCCCAGCGTTAGGATATACAGAAATAAAACATTCAGCGATAGATGACAATTGCTTTAAATATGGCAACATTTGTTTTGCTCCAAAAGCACAATTTAAGCCTATAGATATTAGGTTTGCATGTGAAACTGATGCGTAAAATGCCTCTATAGTTTGTCCTGAAAGAGTACGACCACTAGCGTCTGTTATTGTGCCTGAAACAAGCGTTGGAATCTGTATATTTCGAGCTTCATTAACTTCACTTATTGCGTACAAGGCAGCTTTAGCGTTTAGTGTGTCGAAAACTGTCTCTAAAATTATAATGTCAGAACCTCCATCTAAAAGTCCTTCAATTTGTGTTCTGTATGCTTTTACTAAATCGTCAAAAGAGACTTCACGTGCCGCAGGATTTGACACATCAGCAGACATTGATGATGTACGGTTCGTAGGCCCTAGAGAACCAGCGACGTATCGTTTGCGTGATGAGTCATTTGACATGGCTTTATCTATCTCGTGTCTAAGAATTTGAGCCGCACATTTAGAAATTTCGTAAGCGTACTCCTCTAAGCCATAGTCTGAAAGAGAAATAGCGTTAGCGTTGAATGTATTAGTTGTAATTATGTCGGCTCCAGCGTTAAGATATTGTGTGGTAATATCTTTAATGATATCTGGACGTGTAATTGACAGTATGTCATTACATCCTTTTAGTTCAGTGTGCCATGAAGCAAATTCCTCCCCTCTAAAATCACCCTCAGAGAGATTATATTGTTGTATCATAGTTCCAAGTGCACCATCTAATAGAAGAATGCGACCATGAAGATCCTCTCTTATCTCTTTAATCTCTTTCACTTTTTATATATTTTACGTTTATTGTTGTAATAAACAAAGATATAAATTATTTCTAAAAATTATTCTTTTTTATAGTTAAAAAAATAAGAGACAAAGGAAAAAAACTTCCTTTGTCTCTTATTTGTGAAATTTAATATTATGTATAAATTCGAGTATTTCTTATTTGCGGCTTGCACGTTTTGCCTTATCTTCTTTTGCTTTGCGAATACGGAAAACTAGATATGAACCGTAAATAAGAATGTAGATTATAATGTTGTAAATGCTTTTTTCGCCTCTGTTGAACTCTACGTCAGAGAAAGAGAAACCTTTAGGGCCGCCATGACCACCTTTTTGTGCTTGTTGACCACTTTGAGCTTGTTGTTGACCATCTTTTTGTGTTTTTTGACCATCTTGAGCTTGTTGTTGACCACCTTTTTCAGAGTGTCCTTCTTTAGCTTGTTGTTGACCGCCTTTTTCAGAGTGACTATCTTTAGGTTGTTGAGAATCAGCGTGTTGTTTGTCGTGCGAAGCGTTTGCTGATGCGATAATTTCTGTTTTTGGAGTTGTGTCTTCTGAAGCGTAGAAGTTAATAGCCCCGCCTAATTGTAAGCCTACAGCGTGAATAAACAACATAGCGTATAGTCCATAAGACCATTTTTGCACTTTTTTCCATGTTTTTGAGCCCATTTTACGACGTACAGAATCAAAAGATGTAATCCATAAAACTAAGAAGAACACTGTCATAACAACACCTAAAACAAAAACTCCATTTTGAATATTAGAGCCTAATTCACTAACAACTTTAGGATTTGTGATAGATACTTCATAGTCAGCAAAGTAGTTCCATGCTTGTGGGAATGTCGAAAATAGTCTTTTTGCAAGGTGAGCTATTAGAGGGAAACCAACAATAATAGAAAGCTCTTTTCTGATTGTCATAAGTTTACCTATCATAGGGATTTTAGGGCTAAATGCGCCCATTGCCATAATTATAACTAGCACTGGGTGAATGAAATATGCTGCAGATGATAGCTCTCTTGAAATTGTGCCAATTACAGGTATTGAAGACACATTAAATGACGTTTCCATTCCGCAAAGACGTAAAAATACAGGAATTGCAAAAAGGAAACTTAAAATACCAAAACCCCAATAGTAATATTTAGAGTTTCTTTTGATTGATTTAGATAGTTTTACTGCTAGAAATGTCAGAATCACTAGCGAAAAAATGAATGGGAATGTTTTAAGCAAAAATGCTTGTAACTCTACAAATGTTTGGAACATAATT
>JAWXTO010000201.1:0-2377 GCA_044433545.1 Rikenellaceae bacterium | reverse complement strand
GCTCATTTCTGAGCCTTTAAGGTCTTTTTTATAGCTATTCTAGCTGAAATTTAGAGACTATAGAGTGTCTGAACCAAATTTAGCATCGAACATATTCATATCGTCAAGAACTTTCATAACTTTCTTAACGTGAAGAGCTGAACTGTTTAATAAAGCAGTTTCTTCTTCGTCTAATTTAAGATCAACGATTTTTTCAACACCTTCTTTACCTAAAACTACAGGAACACCTAAGTGAAGGTCAGTTAAACCGTACTCACCGTTAAGTGATGCACAAACTGGAAGGATAGCTTTTGTATCGTTAGCGATAGCTTGTACCATAACAGCTGCAGAAAGACCTGGAGCATACCATGCAGATGTACCCATAAGAGCAACGATTTCACCACCACCGTTTTTAGTTCTTTCAACGATTTCGTTAAGTTTTTCTTCAGCGATAAGCTCAGTAACTGAGATACCAGAAACGTTAGTGAAACGTGGAAGTGGAACCATAGTGTCACCGTGACCACCCATTAATTGAGCTTGAACTAAAGCAGGAGATGTGCCTAATTCTTCAGCGATAAATGCACAATAACGAGCAGTATCAAGAATACCAGCCATACCGAATACTCTGTTTGATTTAAGACCTGAAGCAAGGAATGCTGCATAAGTCATAACGTCAAGAGGGTTAGATACAACGATGATGATAGGGTTTTCGTTATATTTCATGATGTTTTCAGTAACCGTTTTAACGATACCTGCATTTATAGAAATTAAGTCATCACGAGTCATACCTGGTTTACGAGGAAGACCTGCTGTAATAACAACTATTTCACTACCAGCTGTTAATGAATAATCGTTAGTTGAACCTGTGATTCTTGTGTTAAAACCAAGAATTGGAGCTGTTTGCCACATGTCAAGACCTTTTCCTTGAGAAACGCCTTCTTTTACGTCAACAATAACAACTTCTTTACATACGTCCATTCTTGCAATTTCGTGAGCGCAAGTAGCACCTACATTACCGGCACCTACTACTGTAACTTTGTTTACCATAACTATTTTTTTTATAAAGTGATTTGTATAATTATCCTATTAATTTTGTGTAATCTTCTGCTGATAATAACTCATTAAGTTGTTCAGCATCAGTTATTTTTATCTTTATCATCCATCCGTCTCCATAAGGATCACTGTTTACAGTCTCTGGAGCATCGTTCAATGCTTCGTTAAACTCTAAAACTTCTCCTGCAACAGGAATAAAAGCGTCAGAAACAGTTTTTACAGCCTCAATTGAGCCAAAAACTTCATCTTTTTCTAATGTTTCACCTACTGTAATAACGTCTACAAATACAATGTCTCCAAGTTGATCTTGTGCAAAGTCTGTAATTCCAACGAAAGCTTCTTCACCTTCTACTCTGATCCATTCGTGATCTTTTGAGTATTTTAAATCTGATCGTATATTCATAATTTTAATTTTTATTGTTAATTTTCTAACAGTAAACTATTTGATAAAAGGAAAGCTCATAATAGCTCTCCATTTAGAATACAAATATAGTACAATTTATCCGATCAAGAAAATAGTTGGTATCTTTTTTAGGTTCGGTTTTGGATTTTTTTTCCACTCAGAAATGTTAAGTGTCTTAATGAATTGATTTTCAGCACTTATGTTTGATGCAACACAAAGTCTTGTGTGAGGTGAAAGCATGTTTAACATATCGTTAAATAAATTATCGTTACGATATGGAGCTTCAATAAATATTTGAGTGTGACCTTGGTTTGCTTTACGCTCTAGTTCTTTTAGTTTTTTGCTTTTTTCGGCTGATTTTATAGGTAAATAGCCGTTAAATGTAAATGATTGTCCGTTCATGCCAGAAGACATAAGAGACATTAAAATTGAAGATGGACCTACTAAAGGAATTACATCTACGCCAATTTTGTGAGCTTTTGCGACTATCATAGCGCCAGGGTCTGCAACTCCAGGAACTCCTGCTTCGCTCATTACCCCCACATCAAAACCATCTTTTAGAGGTTGAACAAGTTTATCAATTTCTGTTTCAGAAGTGTGTTCGTTGAGTTCTGAGAAGTTTAACGAGTCAATAGTTTTTCCTGTTTTGCACTTTGAAATAAATCTTCTAGCAGTTCTAAGCTCTTCAACAACAAAGAAATCTATTGATGTAATGATTTCTTTGTTGTAAAGAGGCATATATAGAAAAGGATTATCACAATCTACTATAGGAGTAGGTATAAGGTATAATTTTCCTTGTTTTTTCATTGAATATTTTTGTCTAAGTGGTCAATTAATAACCGAAATACCAATCAAAAAGCCCATTTTCATAATCATATGTTTGAGCATAATCTTCTTCGTCTTCTGTTAGAACATGAATTAAGAAAACAAAGGGGTCCCAAG
>JAWXTO010000200.1:753-2386 GCA_044433545.1 Rikenellaceae bacterium | reverse complement strand
ATTTCTATGAACGTTGGCAATGACATAGCGTGTATAGGCACTGGTAACTTCCACGAAGGTAATGCTAAGATGTATACAGATGCACTTTTGATGACCTCTAACAAGGTTCTAACTGTAGAGGTTAATTCGGTGATGAATTTTATCGAAAAACCATATACACAGCCTAAATTCAAAGAGCTTTTAGTGTCTCCAAATGATATGAAATCACGATTTATCACATTAATCAATAATGAGATAAAAAATAAACAGTCTGGGAAACCTGCATACATTAAAGTTAAGGTAAATCACATCACTGATGAACAAATAATCTTGAAATTGTATGAAGCATCAGCTAATAATGTGCCTATAGAGCTTGTTGTTAGAGGAAATTGCTCTATTGTTCCAGAGATTAAAGGGCTGAGTGACAATATTACGATAAATGGCATTATTGACCGTTATTTAGAACACTCTCGTATCTTTATTTTTGCAAATGGAGGTGACGAAAAAGTGTTTATTGGTTCTGCTGACTGGATGCCTCGCAATTTAAACAGCCGTGTTGAGGTCATTACACCAGTTTATGACCCTAAAATAAAGGCTGATTTAATAAGAATCGTAAATTATGGTATCATGGATACTACACAAGGACGTATAGTCGATGGAAAAGGAACTAACAAGCTATTAATGACGAAGAAAAATGAACTTTTCCGCTCACAGGAAGAGTTGTATAAATATTATAAAGATGAATATAACTGCCGAACTACTAAAGGATGATTATGCTAAAGAAATTAGCCAAATTTTAAAGGAGAAATCAGAAGAAAAGTTAAGTTTTGCAGCAATAGATATAGGTTCTAATGCTGTAAGGCTTCTCATCAAGAGTTACAACGTAAACACTACTTCTTATAAAGACCGCTTTAATAAGGAGCTTATGTTGCGTGTGCCTGTGCGATTAGGACAAGACGTTTTTACGATTGGAGAAATCAGCAAAGAGCGTGAACGTAGTTTAAGATGGGCTTTAAAGTCGTTTAAAGAGCTTATGAAAGTCTTCAAAGTTAGAGACCACAGAATCTGTGCAACTTCAGCATTGCGTGATGCTAAAAATGGCCCAGATTTGATAAAAAAAATCTATAAAACAACAGGCTTTGAAATTGAGATTATCGGGGGGCTTGAAGAAGCTATGATAATCTATAATAATCACGTTGAAAGCCTTGACTACAGCAGTGGTAACTTTGTTTATGTTGACGTTGGTGGTGGTAGTACAGAAATTACTCTTATTGTTGACAACAAAATGCTAGGTACAAATTCTTATAATGTCGGTACGGTGAGGATGTTAAGTAATGCCGTAAAAGATGGCGTTTGGGAGTCTATGATTCATGACCTAGAGGTGTTTGCCGCAGACCATAAAGATGTAAATATCATAGGTTCGGGAGGTAACATCAATAAACTATTCCGCATGTCACCAGACAAAGACAAAGTTAAGAAATCTTTCTCAGTAGAGGCTTTACAAAACATGTATGACGAGTTAAAAGTGTACACTGCAAAAGAAAGAATCCGCCTTTATGATATGAAACCTGACAGGGCAGACGTTATCATTCCTGCGGCAGAGATTTTCTTAAAAATAGCGTCCGTAACTGAAGCTAAAATGGTGTTTGTCCCT
>JAWXTO010000200.1:0-743 GCA_044433545.1 Rikenellaceae bacterium | reverse complement strand
ATTAATGAACTTTATCTCAAAGATATTAAGAATCACGAAGAGTAATATTCAATAATCATGCCCCAGCATAGTAATTTCCAGCAAGGAAATCACCATGTTGGGGCATGATTCACTATATTGTCATTTTAAACACCTTCGAGACAGCTTTGAAGCCTTTTTTCTCAAAAAAATGATGTGCATCGTGATTTTCTAAACCCGATTCAAGATATACGGCTTTAATGCCCTCACTTTTAAACCAGTCAAAAATAGCGGTCATTAATTTTGCGCCGATTCCTGACTTTCTGACCTCAGAATTTACACAAACATCGTTTATTATGCCATAATAGTCGCTGCCGTCCTCTTCTTTTGTGCCTAAAAGGAAGCCCAAAACAATCTCATCCTCTTCATATATTAACACATTAGAAAAATGAGTATCATTTATGTGATTTTCGATATATTTACTCCATTTTTCAATGAAATCTGTCGCTAAAGTTCCGTCGTCTGTAGCGATTCCCATCTGCATCTCACCGTGTGAAATGTAAGAAGCATGCGTATGTAGCGTTTTGCTAAAAAGGTCACACAAAACACTCTTATCGGATAAAGTTGCTTTACGTATCATTCTATTTATTTTTTAGAGTCGAAAATAGGGAGATTCCCAAAACTCCGTTTTGTGGATTTCCCTAATAATTTTCTATGAAAATTATACGCTCTTTTGCCCTTAAAGGCAAAAGAAAGCGAGTTTTGAAGCCCTCTGGGCGTACTTT
>JAWXTO010000199.1:0-2387 GCA_044433545.1 Rikenellaceae bacterium | reverse complement strand
TAATAAAGACAAAGGTGCTGTTGCTAGAAAGGCTTGTAAGTCTGCTTGTATCGGATGTGGCAAATGTGTGAAAACTTGTCCTTTTGGAGCTATTACACTTGAAAACAACGTAGCATATATAGACTACAACAAATGTAAATTGTGTCGTAAATGTGTGGCAGAATGTCCTACAGGTGCAATTATGGAAGTAAACTTCCCTATAAAACCTGTAAAACCTGCTGAGCCAAAACCTCAAGTAGCTAAACCTGCTGCAAAAACAGCTGAAACAACTGAGGAAGCTAAACCAGTTGTTAAACCAGTTACTGAAAAAGTTGTAGAAACAGCCAAAGAAGCAGTTGTAGAAAAACCTACTGCTGAAACGACTGTTGAAGTTAAGCCAACAACTGACACTGAAGCTACTGAAACAAAAAAAGCAGAATAATTTCAAGCAATAAACATTAAAAATTATCTTTATTTAATATTAAAAATATGTTAAAGAGATTCAAAATAGGTGGTATCCACCCAAACGACAATAAATTAAGCAAAACGGCAGCTATCGAAGTGCTTCCGTTGGCTCAAAAAGTTGTTATTCCATTATCTCAACACATTGGTGCTCCTGCAAAAGCAATCGTAAAAAAAGGAGACACAGTAAAAGTTGGAGATATGATTGCAGAGGCTGGCGGTTTCGTTTCAGCTGCTGTACACTCATCAGTAAGCGGTGTAGTTGAGAAAGTTGACGCTATAACAGACAATATGGGACTTTCTAAAATGGCTGTTATCATTAAAGTCGACGGAGATGAATGGAACGAGGCTATAGACCGTTCACCAGAACTTAAAAAAGAATGTAATTTACCTAAAGACGAGATTATTAAGAAAATTGCTGCTGCTGGTATCGTAGGTATGGGCGGTGCAACTTTCCCAACACAAGTAAAATTGTCTCCTCCTCCAGGAAAAACAGCTACTGCACTTGTTATTAATGGTGTAGAATGTGAACCATACTTAACTTCTGACCACAGAGTTATGCTTGAGAAGTCAGCTGAAATTATGGTCGGAATTGACATTCTTTGTAAGGCTATCGGCGTTAAAAAAGCTTATGTTGGCATCGAGAACAACAAACCTGACGCTATAAAAATTATGACAGCTGCTGCTAAAGAATATTCTTTTGTAGAAGTTGTTCCTTTACGTGTTCAATATCCTCAAGGTGGTGAAAAACAGCTTATTGATGCTGTGATGAATCGTCAAGTTCCTTCTGGTGCACTTCCTATCGAAGTTGGCGCAGTGGTTCAAAACATCGGAACTGCTCTAGCTGTATATGAAGCTGTACAAAAAGACAAACCTTTATTTGAGCGTGTTGTTACAGTAACTGGTAAAAGCGTAAAAACTCCTAAAAACTTCTTAACACGTGTCGGAACTCCAATATCTCAATTAATTGAGGCTGCTGGAGGTCTTCCAGAAAACGTTTCTAAAGTGATAAATGGTGGTCCTATGATGGGACGCTCTTGTTCAAATATTGAAGCTCCTGTAACTAAAGGATGTTCTGGTATTCTTATGATGAATGACGAAGAAAGCGTTCGCAAAGAACCTAAATCGTGTATTCGTTGTGCGAAATGTGTAAGTGTATGCCCTATGGGACTTGAACCTTATCTTCTAGCTACTTTAAGCAACAGAAACATGTTTGCTGAACAAGAAGAACACAGAGTTACGGACTGTATCGAGTGTGGCTCATGCTCTTTCACATGTCCTGCAACGCTACCTCTTTTAGATGTGATAAGATTAGGCAAAGGCGAAGTAATGAAAATTATTCGTTCGAGAAGTGCTAGATAATTCACTGTATTAAAACAATTTAAAATATAAACTACAGGCATATTAAAATGCCTAACTAGTATAAATATTTAATAAAAAAATGGATAAAAAATTAGTCGTATCGCCATCACCACACATTCATTCAGGTGCTTCAACATCTAATTTAATGCGTGACGTAATAATTGCATTAGTTCCTGCATTTATTGTTTCTGTGTTATTCTATGGCTTACCTGCTGTGATAACAACAGCTATAGCTGTGAGTTCAGCAGTTGTTTTTGAGTATTTAATCTCAAAATTCATATTAAAAGCTAAATCTTCAATTTGTGACTACTCTGCCGCATTGACAGGTTTCCTTTTAGCATTTAACTTACCTTCTGACATATCTTGGTGGATAGTAATCATAGGTTCTCTAGTTGCAATTGGAATTGGGAAAATGTCTTACGGCGGAATTGGTAAAAACTTATTCAACCCTGCACTTGTAGGTCGTGTAGTTTTGCTTATTTCGTTTCCTGCACAAATGACAACATTCACTCCAGTTGCAGGTTCAGCTGAAATTGACGCTACTTCAGGAGCAACATTCTTAACATTCATCAAATCTGCTGTTT
>JAWXTO010000198.1:0-2409 GCA_044433545.1 Rikenellaceae bacterium | reverse complement strand
CTTCATCTTCGAGTTTTATAAAATACACCGTAGGAACCCCTACGCTAACATTTTATAAAATCCAAATCTAAAGCCTTATAATAAAAACTCAAATAAAGCCAGTTATTAGAACTCCCCTTTAGTAGACAATTCTTCTTTAGGATAAGGCTAAATTAATAAGAAAATAAAACTTTCTTTATGGTTACAAAATTAGAACATATTCTGCCTCTTGTGATGTCAAAAGGTAAGAAAAAAAGATTGGTCGTAGCCTATGCGAATGATTTACACACCATTGAAGCTGTTTATAAGGCTGTAAGCATAGGCATAGTAGAGGCTACTTTATTAGGTGATTTTGAGACAATAAAGAACATCTGTATAGAAAATAATATAGACTATTGGGCTTTTTCTCACATTCAACAAGAAAATGATGCGAAGTGTGTTTCAATGGCTATTGACATGATTAACATGGGCAAGGCTGACATTCTTATGAAAGGTCTAGTCACTTCAGACAAATATCTTAGAGGTATTTTGAAAAAAGATGGAGGTCTTATGGGTGAAAGGGGCATTTTGAGCCATGTGACTGTGCTAGAAGTAGCTTCTTTGAATAAACTTTTAGTCGTTTCAGATGTTGCAGTGCTTCCTTCTCCAGATATTAATCAAAAAGTGGCAATTACAAACTATGTGATTGAAACGGCACACGCTCTTGGCATGGAAACTCCTAAAGTTGCGATGATTGCGCCTTCTGAACAGGTGTTACCAAAGTTAGATTCTAGTGCAGATGCTGCTATTATTGCAAAAATGTGTGACAGAGGTCAAATAAAGGGGGCAGTAATTGATGGTCCTCTAGCCTTAGATGTTGCTATTGATGCCGAAAGTGCTAAAATCAAGAAGGTTACTAGCAGTGTAGCAGGAGATGCTGATTGTTTGGTTTTTCCTAATATTGAAAGTGCGAATGTCTTTTTTAAAACATGTACAAAGCTGTTGCGTACACCTCTAGCGGCTATAGTCGTAGGTACAAAAGCGCCTTGTGTGTTAACAAGTCGTGGTGACACAATGCAGTCTAAGCTTTATTCTATAGCTTTGGCGGCATTGGCAGCAAAATAAACGATTAGAAAGGTTGTAAAGTGAAAATTTTACAACCTTTTTTTTGAAATATAAAGAATTATGAACGAACCCTTAATATTAGCAATAAATCCTGGTTCTACGTCTACTAAAATAGCTGTTTTTGAAGGAGAAAATCTTCAAAAAGAGATAGTTATTCGTCATAGTATGGAAGAATTGAAAGAGTTTACTGCTGTTTCTGAACAATTTTCTTTTAGAAAGAAGTTAATTGTTGATATACTTAATGAAAATGGCTATAAGATTGATAGTCTTGATATTATTATTGGTCGTGGAGGTCTAGTTAAGCCTATAAGTAGTGGTGTTTATGAAGTAAATGATGCCTTGAAAACAGATTTGATAGCTGGGGTTCAAGGTGAGCATGCTTCAAATCTTGGTGGGCTTATCGCTTTAGATATTGCTTCAGAAATTTCGACCATTTGTGATAAAAATGTGAAAGCCTATATTGTAGACCCAGTTGTAGTCGACGAAATGATTGATATTGCACGTGTAGGAGGCAATAAAATGTTTCAACGAAAGTCAATTTTTCACGCATTGAACCAAAAGGCAGTCGCTAAGGCCTATTCGTTGAAGTTAGAGCGAAGTTATGAAGATTTAAACCTTATAGTAGCCCACATGGGTGGTGGAGTGAGCGTAGGTGCTCACTTAAAAGGCAAGGTTGTGGACGTAAATCAGGCGTTAAGTGGTGAAGGTGCTTTTTCTCCTGAGAGAAGTGGCACGTTGCCTGCTGGTGATCTTGTAGACTTGTGTTTTAGTGGAAAATATACACATGACGAAGTGTTTAAAATGGTTGTAGGCAAGGGTGGAGTAGTGTCTCACCTTGAAACAACTGATATAAAGCAGGTTGTAGATGATGCACTTGCTGGTGACGACTGTTGTAAAAATGTAATTGATGCTTTTGCATATAATGTCGCTAAACAGATAGGAGCATATTCTGTTATTTTTAAAGGCGATGTAGATGCTATACTTCTAACAGGTGGCATAGCCTATAGTGATTATATATGTAAAGAGATTAGTTCTTATGTTCAACATATTGCTAAAATCGAATTTTTTGCTGGTGAGGACGAAATGAAAGCGTTAGCTAATAACGCCTTAGAAGTGTATAAAGGCACTATAAAAGCAAAAAAATACATTTAATTGCAAGAAAAGTTTTATTTATAAAAAAAAAATGTTACTTTTGGTACGTTAAATCTAATACGTTAAATGTTTTATTTAATTAAAAATACAATAAAATGAGTCAAACAACATTCCCTGCTGGCGTTCTTACAGGTTCAGCAGTTCAAGAACTTTTTGCATTTGCAAAAGAAAAAG
>JAWXTO010000197.1:0-2433 GCA_044433545.1 Rikenellaceae bacterium | reverse complement strand
CCACCAGCTTTTTTCTTGAAGTTGATAGTTCCATCAACTAGAGCGAAAAGTGTGTGATCTTTACCAAGACCTACGTTTTCACCTGGGTTATGTGCTGTACCTCTTTGACGTACAATAATATTACCAGCTTTAGCAAATTGTCCACCGAATAGCTTAACACCTAAGCGTTTGCTTTCAGATTCACGGCCGTTCTTTGAACTACCTACACCTTTTTTGTGAGCCATTTTTAATAGATGTTTAAATTATCCAACAATCTCGTTAATTACTACTTGAGTAAGGCATTGACGGTGACCATTTTTCACTCTATAACCTTTTCTTCTTTTTTTCTTGAAAACGATAACTTTATCGTCTTTAAGATGTTTAAGAACTGTAGCGTTCACTGTAGCACCTTCTACTGCAGGTGTGCCAACTTTAACCTGTCCGTCATTTTCAATAAGCAGGATTTTATCGAAGCTAATAGACTCTCCTTCAGAGGCCTTAAGACGGTGTACATATAGCTTACGATCTTTTTCAACTTTAAATTGTTGACCTGCAATTTCTACGATTGCGTACATTTAAAAATGTAATCTTTAGTTAATAAAAATCTCCTATCTATAGACTAAAACCTATAGATTTGGGTTACAAAGGTAGTAATATTTTATTTACTTCCAAAGAAAAATGTAATTATTTGATAATAAATCGGTAAATTTTATGAAATAGGGATATTCATAGCCCAAAATAACACGTAAACATTGACTTTCATATTAATTAATCGTTTAGTTTTTAAAGATAAACATATTAATTGATTGTTATTTAAATTAGAATTTGTATCTTTGGCAGATTATGTGATGTGTTTACATAAAAATATAGGCATTAATTGTGCCTACAAAATACAGATTATTTAAAATTTATAATAAATATATGAGTGGAATTTTAACAAATATTTTAAAAATGTTTTTCGGCACAAAAGCCGATAAGGACGCTAAGGAAGTCATGCCTTACGTCGAAAAAATAAAAGAGGTATATCCTACACTTCAGTCACTTACAAACGATGAGTTGCGTGCAAAAAGTGCAGGTTTAAGAACTCAAATTCAAGACGCTATTGCTCCTATGGAGCAAGAAATTGCAGATTTGAAAGAGACTTTAGAGGGAGATATAGAAATTAAAGAAAAAGAAGCTATATCTGGCAAAATTGACACTATTGTAAAAAATATAGATAAAAAAATTGAAGAAATTTTATGGGAAATATTGCCTATAACTTTTGCTTTAGTTAAAGACACTGCTCGTCGTTTCTCTGAAAACAACACTATAGAAGTTACAGCGACTGAACACGACCGTGAGCTTGCAACAAGAAACAGCTATGTTGTTATCGAAGGCGACAAAGCGATATATTCTAACTCATGGAGTGCAGGTGGAAACACACTAACATGGGATATGGTTCACTATGACTCTCAGCTTTTTGGTGGTGTCGTTCTTCATTCTGGCAAAATCGCTGAAATGGCTACTGGTGAGGGTAAAACACTTGTTTCTACTCTACCTATTTTCTTAAATGCTCTTCCTGGAAAAGGCGTACACGTTGTGACTGTCAATGATTATCTTGCACGTCGTGACTCTGAGTGGATGGGGCCAATTTATGAATTCCACGGCATGCGTGTAGACTGTATAGACAAACACAAACCTAATTCAGACAAGCGTCGTGAAGCATATATGGCTGATGTTACTTATGGTACAAACAACGAATTTGGTTTCGACTACCTACGTGACAACATGGCAACAAATGCTAAGGATTTAGTACAAAGAAAACACCATTACGCTATTGTCGATGAGGTTGACTCCGTTTTAATCGATGATGCACGTACTCCACTTATCATTTCTGGTCCTGTGCCAAGAGGTGAAGACCAACTTTTTGATGATTATAGAGGGTTTATAGACAATTTATATAGTGTTCAAAAAACATTAGTTACACAACTTCTAAACGAAGCTAAAAAGAAAATTGCAGCTGGTGAAACAGAAGAAGGCGGTGTGTTACTGTTACGTGCTCACAAAGGTTTACCTAAATTTAAGCCTTTGATTAAATTTTTAAGTGAGCCAGGTATGAAAGTTCTTCTTCAAAAGACTGAAAATGTCTATATGGAGAACAACAATCGTCGTATGCCAGAAATTACATCTGAACTATACTTCGTAATTGAAGAAAAAGCTCACTCTGTAGACCTTACAGACAAGGGTCACGAAGTTTTAGCTAAAAAAACTGGTGACGTGAAATTCTTTGTGCTTCCAGACATCGCTAGCGACCTTTCTCTATTAGAAAAAGAAGCTCTTGACAGCGAAGCCAAACAAATTAAGAAAGACGAGATTATAAACGAATTTGCTTTAAAAAGCGAACGTGTACATACAGTAAACCAACTTTTAAAAGCGTATTCTCTGTTTGAAAAAGACATAGAATATGTGGTTATG
>JAWXTO010000196.1:0-2449 GCA_044433545.1 Rikenellaceae bacterium | reverse complement strand
ATCGAGTAAAAATCGCTCTGAAAATTTTGAAACTTAAACGCACTAATTTCGGGAAGTAGCTAATCGCCCCACATATTTGACTACATAAGATAGTCATTTACAGTCAGAAAGATTTAATATAGATAAAGCCCCGTCAACATAATTCATTCTAACACCTTACTATAAAATAACTTACAAAGCTATACACTGTAAACTAAAAAAATCTCACGTACTCAAAGTACGTGAGGATTTGGGAGTCGAGGGAAGTGCCAAAAATCGCCTTGTTAGTCACTCTCTTTTATGTGGAAATTTAGTGTTTACTATTTACTTTTTTGCTCAAGTCTATTCATCTGAGGGATGTCTGTTGAAGTTTCACAGTCTCCGATTAGATGCTCAGAGAAATAGTCAGCTAGTCTCCAGAAGAAGTATTCTGTCATGTCACCAAATGCGTGGCGTTGACCTGGCAATATTAACATGTCAAATCGCTTGTTAGAACGGATAAGTGCATTCACTAAACGAATAGTGTTTCCAGGGTGAACGTTGTTGTCTTGGTCTCCATGAATGACAAGAAGCTTGCCTTTAAGGTTTTTAGCAATTTCAGAGTTTTTGTCAATAGAGTAGTTGAATGTAGTGTCACCTTGTTCTGTGATAGCTTCGTCAATGCCGTGGTGTTTTTCGCTCCACCAACGATTGTAAATGTTGTTTTCGTGGTTGCCAGCACAAGAAACCGCAACTTTAAAGAAGTCAGGATATACTAACATTGCAGCAGTTGACATAAATCCACCACCAGAGTGTCCGTGTATGCCGACTTTGTTAATGTCTATGAAATTGTGGCGATATGCAAGTTGTTGGATTGCTGTAACTTTGTCCTCAAGTCCATAGTCACGTAAATTGCCATATCCATAAGTGTGATACCATTTAGAACGGTTCGGGTGACCACCTCTATTACCTACTGTGATAACAATAAAGCCTAGTTGAGCCAAACGGTCAATTCTATCCCATTTTAAAGTAGTAAATTGTGTGTTAACAGCTTCAGTTTGTGGGCCAGGATATACATAAGCGATAATAGGGTACACTTTTGTTGAGTCAAAGTCATAAGGTTTGTACATTACGCCATAAAGGTCTGTGATTCCGTCACCAGCTTTTACTGTGAACTTCTCAGGGAATTTATATCCTGCGTTAAATAACAAACTAAGGTCTGTTTCTTCTAAAGTTGATATTTCTTTACCTGTGTTTGAGAAAACTTTTGATATAGGAGTTGAATCTACTTCTGAAGATGTGTTCACGAAGAATGTGTTGTTGTCAGAAAGGATAGATGTGTTGTCTGCTGTGATTTTGTTAAGTTCTTTGAAGTTCGAACCGTCAAAATTAACGCTGTAAATGTGGCGGTAGTAAGGATTTTCTCCATCGTTAACTCCGAAAGCTTCAAAATATACAACTCTATTTTTTGAGTCTACACCTACGACCTCTTCAACATGAAATGCTCCTTTAGTGATTGCATTTTTAAGAGTGCCATCGCTTGAGTATAAATAAAGATGTCCCCAGCCATTGCGTTCAGACCAATGAATAATTTCATTTTGGTTGTCAGTAGGGCGTGGTGTACGTGTTTCAAGAGATTTGTTTAAGCGTTCTTCAATTAGTGTAGTCACCTCACCGCTTTTAACGTCAACTTTACAGATGTCTATACGTTTTAAATCACGAGATGTCACTGTAACATAGAAAGTCTCGTTGTCGCCTAACCATTTTGAGAATTTAATTCTGTCGTCTCTAGTGTTTTTTACGAAATGTTCACGAGAAATGCCTATAGTTTGGTCTTTGAAACGGTCTGTGTCAATTTCTGTGAATGTTTTTGTGCCAATCTCACACACCATAAGGTGGCTTATAGAAGAATTTAGCTCTCCAGCCATTTGGTATTTATATGTTTCTAATGTTGGACGGTCAGAAGAAACAGAGTTGATAACCCATAAATCATCTACGGCAGTGTTGTCAGAACGCTCCATCGCAAAATATTTGCCGTCAGGGCTCCATACGATGCGTGCAGGTTTACGTTTTTTGATATTTTTTTCTATGTCTTCGTTGTTTTCGTCACGACCTACGCCTCCCCAAGGGAAATCATAAGAACCGTCGAATGTAAGTTGTGTTTCAACGATAGTAGAGTCGTTTTCGTTAACAAGGGCTTTCTCAAAGTCGCTCCAACCCATAGAATAAAGGTTGTAGTCAGAACGAGAGAATACTACATTTTGTTTGTCAGGTGAAATAGATGCCCACATAGGGATATCTTTTTCTTTTTGGAAGTCTTTAAGCTCAGTAAGCTCTTTTTTTGCGATATCATAGCTGAAATAGAATACTTTAGGTTTTTTTTCTTCTTTTCCAGTGACTTCATTCATCTATTTCTCTTTAACAGAGCTTGTAACTTCAAAAGTAAAGGATGTGTCGTCTTCGTTAAGCTTTAAGTTTTTGATAGGAAGGT
>JAWXTO010000195.1:0-2460 GCA_044433545.1 Rikenellaceae bacterium | reverse complement strand
TATTAGTGCCATTTTTCTGTGGACTTTAAGTAGAGTGATTAACAAGGCGAGTTTTGGCACTTCCCTCGACTCCCAAATCCTCACGTACTAGAGTACGCTGCGGTTTGAGAGCCTTCACGAGGCCCCAAAACTCATCCTTCTTAGTCACTCTCTGTGCTGAGTGCGCTTATTGATCACCCTCTAAATGGAATTAATTATCGTTTATTTGTTTTCTGAGCCTTCTTTGCAGCCTTTTTAGCTTTCCTAGCACTTTTCTTAGTTGAATGTGAAGTTCCTTTTTTAACAACCACAGATTTACTAGATCTTTGTGTGCCAGTTGTTGCTACGCATGATGACGTCGCTGCCGCCATCACAAATGTTGCCATTATTAAGGCAAATAATTTTGTTATTCTCATAGTAAAAAAATTTAAATTGTTAGTATTATATATTATTTGTTTAATATCACACTTTACATGAAAATCGTGCCACAACTTCACTGAAAGAGTTAATGTCATCTTCTGTAGTGTCGAAACTTGTCATCCAGCGAACCTCATTTGTAAATTCATCCCATACATAAAACACATAATGTTCCATTAAATGTTCACTCAAATCTTTTGGGACAATTGCAAATACGGCGTTAGTGTCAACGCTTTGAGTAATTTGTATGCAATCAATATCTGACACTTTTGATGCTAATAATTTAGCCATTGAATTAGAATGTTTAGCTAAATTTAGCCACAAATCGTCTTTTAGATATTCTAATAGCTGTGCAGCGATGAATCTTTGTTTAGAATATAGCTGAGTTAAGTGTTTTCGCTCAAAAATAGCTCGTCCGCCTAGTTCTGGATTAAAAAACATCACCGCTTCGCCTATCATAAGCCCATTTTTTGTTCCGCCAAGTGAAATTGCATCGACTCCTGCATTTACGGTTATGTCTTTAGGGTCACAGTTTAATGAAGAAATTGCATTAGCAAGGCGTGCACCGTCTACATGTAGGTACATTCCATTTTCGTGAGCCAAATCACTTAATGCCTTTATTTCTTCTGGGCTATAAACAGTGCCTAACTCTGTAGGTTGGGATATGGAAATCACTTTTGGTTGAGAATGGTGTTCTGAACCTAGCCCTACGATTTTAGCTTTCGCCAATTCTGGTGTTAACTTGCCGTCAGGTGTAGCTACAACAGAGATTTTACATCCCGTATGCTTTTCTGGCGCACCACATTCATCGACGTTGATATGTGCCGTTTCTGCTGCTATAATTGAGCTATAGCTATCAGTCATATTTTTCAGAGCAAAGACATTTGCCCCTGTGCCATTGAATACAATGTAGGACGAATGACATCCAAAAATCTCAGAAAGTCTAGTTTCTAGTTTTTTTGTTAATGTGTCATATCCGTAAGCTTCATCGTGATGGTTATTAGCTTCAGAAATGGCTTTTAGAATGTTAGGATGAATTCCCGAATGGTTATCGCTTCCAAAACTTCTCATAATTGTAATTTTTAAATTTGTAATCCCTTAACTAAATACGTACTTTTTAATCCTTATCCTTTAATATGAATTTTTCTATCGTTCTAGGGAAATGTTCTTTTTCGAGTTCATGTATTTTTGTAGCTATTGACATGAAATCTTCGTGTGGCACAATTTTACATTCTATTTGAACTAGAATCTCCCCTTTATCGAGTTCTTCGTTAACTAGATGTATTGTAATCCCTGTTTTTGTGTCCCCACTTTCACTAACTGCTTTGTGAATATTGTCTCCATACATTCCTTTACCTCCATATTTTGGAAGTAGGGATGGATGGATGTTTATTATCTTATTGTTGTAGTGCGTTACGATTTCAGAAGGCAGTAAAAGCAAAAAACCTGCTAAAACTATATAATCTATTTGGGTATCAATTAAAATATTTAGCACTTCTCCACTTTCAAACTGTGAACGAGGGCACAAAATTGTTTTTATGCCTAGCCTCTCACAACGCTGCATAACATAAGCATTTGATTTATTACATATTAATGCAGAAATTTCACAGCTTTTTGAGCCTTTAAAGTGGTTAATTATGTTTTCAGCATTGGTTCCATTGCCAGATGCAAAAATAGCTATCTTCTTCATAACTAAATATTTGTATTTTATACTGACTGTAAATTTAAAAAAAATAATTAGTTTTTTTATGATTTTTGGTAAATTTTTATACCTTTGTAAAAAAAATGTTCTAAAATTGTATTACATAGAACAATATAGTTAAACTTAAAAATTATAATTATGTCAGAAATTTCTTCTAAAGTTGTAGAAATCATCGTTGAAAAATTAGGAGTTGAAGCTGAAAGCGCAGTTCCAGCAGCAAGTTTTACTAACGATTTAGGTGCAGATTCATTAGACACAGTAGAATTAATCATGGAATTCGAAAAAGAATTTGACATCCAAATTCCAGACGAAGATGCAGAAAAAATCACTACTGTTGGTGATGCTGTAACTTACATTGAAGC
>JAWXTO010000194.1:0-2514 GCA_044433545.1 Rikenellaceae bacterium | reverse complement strand
AGGAGACTGTGTTCCTGAGGTTACCACCCCTATTTTTTTACCATCAGCATCAAAAATTTCATATCCATGTCGAGGAATACCCCTATCTACCATAACAAAACCCGAAAGTTTGCGATTTATTCCCTCTAATTTGAGCTTTTCCATCTTTTCTCGGTCGATAAAGTCTTTGCCTTCGACAAATTTTGTAATCCATCCCAGACCTGCTTCTAGTGGGGAAGTCGTATCGTCGATGTCGTTGCCATATAAACAATAACCCATTTCTAGTCGTAGCGTGTCACGTGCTCCGAGACCTATAGACTCTGCGCCAAACTCTTCACCCGCTTCAAAAACAGCATTCCACAGCGTTTCTGCATCTTCATTTGCGACATAAATCTCACATCCACCTGCTCCTGTGTAGCCTGTAGCCGAAATAATAGCATTTTTTATTCCTGCGATATCAACTTTTTTGAAAGTGTAATAAGTCATATCCTCTATAGGTTCAGAACACAGCTTTTGGATGGCTTTCATCGCTAGAGGGCCTTGAACTGCTAGTTGTGCAATCTCGTCTGAGGCGTTATAAAGGTGTTTGCCTATTTCTAGACCAAATTCAGGAGCATATTTACATAAAAAATCCCAATCTTTCTCGATGTTTGAGGCATTAACAACCAATAGGTAGGTTTCTGAGTCAACTCTATAAACTAATAAATCATCTACGATTCCGCCATCACCATTTGGGAAACATGAATATTGAATTTTACCATCTGTAAGTGCTGCGACGTTATTTGTTGTTACTTTTTGTAAGAAGTTCACTGCATTTTCGCCTTTCACCCATATCTCTCCCATGTGACTAACATCGAAAACACCTAACTTTTGACGTACTAGGTTGTGTTCTTTTGTGATGCCTGTGAACTCGATAGGCATGTTATAGCCTGCAAATGGAGCCATTTTTGCCCCTGCTTCTATATGAAATTTAGTAAATGGAGTGTCTTTCATTATTTGATTATTTAAAAATAGTTATACAAAGGTTGATAATTGCTTAATTTTTGCAAATATAAGAAAAAACATATAAGAAAAATGAAAATTAACAAAACTTTATTTGCGCACCTTGCAATTTTACTCACAAACGTCACTTTTGGTTTAAATTTCTCATTCGCTAAGAACCTTATGCCTCATTATATGAGCGGCATTACGCTTGCATTGACACGTGTCGTTGCGGGGATGGCACTTGTCGGCGGATTAACATTAATATTTAAACGTCAAAGAGTCGAAAAACGAGATTTCTTCAAGCTATTTCTGATTGGAGCTGTAGGTTTAGGCGTTACGCAGGCTCTTTTTATGGAGGGACTCTCTCGAACTTCTCCTGTGGATGCCGCAATTATCACGACTTTCGTGCCTATATTAGTTGTGGTAATTTCTGTTTTGTTCTACGCAGAAAAATTTACGCTACCTAAAGTTATAGGGCTTGTTTTAGGGACTACAGGCGCACTTTTAGTTATAATAAAAAGTGGTGGCACTGCAGATTCTTCAGGTGACATGTTTTTCGGCAACATATTAATGGTTTGTTGTACAGTGACTTATTCGCTGTATTACATTTGGCTAACGCCACTTATGCGGAAATATAATCCTTTAGTTGTGTTAAGTTGGATTTTTACTTTTGGGTCTTTATTTCTAGTTCCATTTGCTGGAAGAGAGCTTATTCACACTGATTTTTCATCGTTTAACGCTACAGCAACCACATCTCTTTTGTTTGTGATATTTTGCTCTACATTCATAGGTTATTCGTCAATGGCATATTCGCTTACGAGATTAAGTCCTACGACTGCTAGCATATATTCATACTGTAAGCCTGTAGTGGCAATGATAGCGGCGGTATATACAGGTCAAGACAAGATTACAGTCACTAGCATCATTGCAATTTTATTAGTCTTTGCTGGTGTAATTTTCATCACACGAGTTAAAAGCCTAACATTTTCTAAAAATTCGCTCAATAAATAAGTTTGTAACCTCTCTGAAAGCTCTTGACAGTGTATAAATCACAAGACCGTAAGTTAGGGATGCTAAAACGAACAACACCACTGCATAGGCTATGAATTCATACATTGTTTTACAGTTTTCAAGGATATAACTTTCAATAAAAAACTTTCCTAGAACAAAAAGAATAATCATTGGCAGTATAAACTTCGCCTGTTCTTTATAATAAGCTACAACATTGATTTTAAAACCATTAGTATATAAAAAATAAGGTTTCCACAAGAAAGTAACTACGAATGTGCTTATTGTTGTGCCTAGAACCACACCTATTAATCCATAATGTATACTGCCATATATGGAAATTGCAAGATTCAAACCTGCCTCTAACCATGCACTCCACGTGTCTTTATAAAGAGAGTATCCATTCAGAAAGACAGTAAGCGGAATTCTCATTATAGCCACATAAAGTGATAAAATCATAAACGAAAACACTCCTTTACCCAAGATATATTCAGAACCTAACCACACCGAAATGAAAGAGTCAGCTAAGAAGTAGACACACAA
>JAWXTO010000193.1:0-2526 GCA_044433545.1 Rikenellaceae bacterium | reverse complement strand
TTTCTATCCACGAACGTTTTGTAACGACAAAATTTTTGATGTAAGTTAAGGATAAGCCTAAAGGTGACTTTACGATTAACTTTTTATCTTTTTTACTGATAGAAATAGTTAGGCTTTTACGTGTAGAAAATTCAATAACATAGTCTATAGACCTGTTATCATTGATTTCTAAGCTTTCGTATATGATTTTTGCCGTTGCGTGCATAGTGTTTTTATTTTAAATACAAATGTACTAATATTTAAGATATATTTATTATTTTTGAAATAAAATTGATATTTTATGACAACAAGATTAATAGAATGTGTGCCTAATTTTAGTGAGGGTAGGGACGCTACGATTATAAACGCTATTGCTGATGCTATAAGGTCAGTTGAAGGGGTAAAACTGTTAAATATTGACCCTGGTAAGGCGGCAAATCGTACAGTTTACACCTTTGTAGGTGAACCTGAATTAGTTATAGAATCGGCATTTTTAGCAGTTAAAAAAGCTCAAGAATTAATAGATATGCGTACTCACACTGGCGAACATCCTCGAATTGGAGCAACAGACGTTATGCCTTTAATTCCTATTGAGGGAGTGACAATGGCTGAAACTGTAGAATATGCTAGAAGTTTATCTAAAAGGGTTGGTGAAGAATTAGGTATACCTGTTTATAGCTATGAAAATGCAGCATTTTCTGAGGAGCGCAAGAATCTGGCAACTTGTAGAAGTGGTGAATATGAGGGAATACGTGAAAAATTGAATAATCCGATGTGGAAACCCGATTTTGGGTTATCTAGTTATAATGATGTGGTTGCAAAAAGTGGAATTTCTGTCATTGGAGCACGTGAATTCCTTTTAGCAGTAAATTTTAATCTAAATACTGATTCTGAGGATGTTGCAAAAGAAATAGCTTTAGATGTACGAGAAAAAGGACGTTTAAAACGTGATAAAAATGGTCAAAAAATGCTAGATAATGCTGGTTGCCCAATAGTGACAAAAGGTAAAATTTCAGGCTTAAAAGCTATAGGATGGTATATTGAAGAATATGGTGTAGCACAAGTTTCAACTAACATTACAAACATGAATACAGCACCTTTAAATCTTGTTTTTGATGAGATTTCAAAAAAGGCAGAGCAACGTGGAGTGAAAGTGACAGGCACAGAAATCATAGGTCTCGTTCCTTTAAGAGCTATTCTTGAATGTGGTAGAGCTTATATGAACAGTGAAAATGATAATGCTACAGAAAAAGAAATAATTGACATCGCAATAGAGAAGCTAGGGCTAAATGATTTATGTGAATTTAAGCCTGAGGAGAAAATTATTGAATATTTGCTCAAATAGGGATTATAATACTATTGAATCATAATATACATTATGTTAAATAGGATATGTTTGTTACTTGTTTTATTCCTATTACCGTGACTTTCTTATGACTTTGCGTTTAAGGGCGAATTTATAAATGCCTGCATAAAGAAAAAGGACAATTCATAAAGTTTTAATTTTATGAATTGTCCTTTTGACATTTAGAGATTTACTACACTATGATTTTTTGTATAGTTGTTGTACTTCTTTAGTTGTTAAGTGTCTCCAGAATCCTCTTTGAAGACCTTTTTTAGTTATACCAGCAAAATACACTCTATCTAGTTTCATAATTTTGTAACCGAAGTGTTCAAATAAACGTCTTACGATACGGTTACGACCATTGTGAATTTCAATACCAATTTCTTTGTGGCTGCCACCTATGATACTGATTTCGTCAGCATAAGCTATACCGTCCTCAAGTTCAACACCTTGCGCAATACGTTCCATATCTGCTTCGCTGATGTTTTTATCAAGGAATACGTGATAAATTTTCTTGCGGTTATATGATGGATGTGTAAGAGCTTTAGTTAAATCACCGTCATTTGTTAAAAGCAATACACCCATAGTGTTTTTGTCTAGACGACCTACAGGATATACTCTTTCGTTAACGTTGCCTTTAAGTAGGTCAATAACAGTGCGTTCTGCGTGAATGTCTTCTACTGTAGTGATAAAACCTTTAGGTTTGTTCATTACAATATATACTTTTTTCTCGCCACGAATGACTTCGCCGTTGTGTTTAACAACATCTGTCATCTTGATTTTTGTACCTAGTTCAGTTACAACCTCCTCATTAACAGAAATTAAACCTTCTGCGATGATAGTGTCTGCTTCACGACGTGAGCAAATTCCTGACATTGCAATATAGCGATTAAGTCTGATTTCTCTGTTGATTAATGGCTCTGGTTGAGTGTTTTCACCCTCTGTAGAGTTAAATGAAGAACGATTATCATCAGAATATCTATTGTTGAATGGACGGCTGTCTCTATTTTGTCTGTAACCGCCTTCAGAACCGCCAAATGAGCGTTCTCCGTTGAAGTTATTGCGTGGTTTAAATTCGCCTGAACCCTCACGACGAGGTCTGTAACCACCTTCACCGCCATTTTCAGAACGGTTAAAGTTGTTGCGAGGTCTGTAACCACCCTCTCCGCCATTTTCAGAACGGTTGAAGTTGTTACGAGGTC
>JAWXTO010000192.1:0-2564 GCA_044433545.1 Rikenellaceae bacterium | reverse complement strand
ACAAAAAGTCGAGACACAAAGAGTCGTTTTTGACAATTTGGAATACACTGTTGCCAATTTATAATGAATACAAAGAAAATTTACGTGAAAATGGCATAGGTTACAAAGGGATGATTTATCGTGAGGCTGCCGAAAAGCTAGAAAATGGCTTTGATGAGCAACTTTTTGATAAAGATTCTGTGTTTGCGTTCATAGGCTTTAACGCTCTTTCAAAAAGTGAGAAAAAACTGTTTAAACACATTCAAGAGCACTATACAGCCCACTTTTTCTGGGACTATGACAACTATTATGTGTTGGATAAAAAACAAGAAGCAGGGCTTTTTGTACGTTCTAATATGGCTGATTTCGGTGAGGAGTGTAAAGATTTAGAAAGAGATAATTTTACGCAAAATAAAGACATAACTATAATAGATTCGCCATCTGTAGCCCTAGAGTGTAAATATGTGTGGACTTTCCTAAAGGATTTATATGCTAAAAATGGAAAATTAGGAGCAGAGACAGCAATTGTGCTAACCAATGAAGAAATGTTGTTGCCTGTAATGTACTCTATTCCCGAAGATATAGAACATTTCAATGTAACGTCAGGCTTTAGCATTTCACAAACGGCTGCATATTCGTTTTTAGAGTATATTATAAAGTTGCAGACAAATAAAAAGGTTGATTCTCAGCAAGAAGTGTCTTTTTATTATAAAGATGTGTTGGCGATTTTTAATCACCCATATTTTTTGCTGCTTTTGACTGTTGAAGAAAAAAAGGCTATAGTTTTAATCACAGAAAAGATAAATTCTGAATCTCAAATATACGTTAATCAGGAAGTTCTGGATGTGTTTGATAGTCTGGTTAAGATATTTAATAATGTTTCGTCTGTAGCTGTTATGAGTGAATATATAGTCAATATTTTTACTCATATAATAGACAATTTGCCCGATGATGACACTAAAAAAGAAAGGCGAGAGTTTATAAATGCGATAATTACGGCTACACAAACGACTCAGAACACTATTGACAATTGTGATGTAAAAATGACAATTTCTATATTTTTGTCACTTCTTAGAAAGCACATTTCTGTTCAATCTATCAGCTTCTTAGGTGAACCTCTTTTGGGGGTGCAGGTTATGGGGATTTTAGAGACCCGTAATATAGATTTTGAGAATGTGTTGATACTCTCAGTGAATGAAGATAATTTCCCAGGTACAATTGTAGGTAAGTCATTTATTCCGAACTCTCTGAGATGGGGCTATCAGCTTCCAACACCTTATCACAGCGAGGCGATGTACTCATATTATTTTTATAGGCTTATACAAAGAGCTAAAAATGTGCACATTACTTATTGTTCAAAGAGTGAGGGCACTACATCTGGTGAGCCTAGTCGTTATATTCATCAATTAAAGCTAGAATCGCCGTTTAGAGATACAGTTGTTGAAAAATCTCTTTCTTTGTCTGTGAATATAGAGAAATCTGAACCTCCAGTTGCTGAAAAAGACGAAAAAATATATGGTGAACTAAATAAATTTTTGTGCAAAAAGAGAACTTTAAGTCCGTCGGCACTTTACACTTATATAAGTTGCCCATATAAGTTTTATTTGAAGTATATCAAAGGATTAGAAGGGCCTGAAGAAATTAGCGAGACTATAGACAGTCGTGATTTTGGTAATGTTGTACACGATTCGTTGGGAATAATATACGATAATGAAATTGACAAGGCTCAAAATATTGACATAGAGCTTACGAAGATTACGGATGACAGAATTAAAGAAATTGCTGTAGGTTTAGTGTCTAAAATAACAAAAACTGCTCCACAAGATTTTACAGGTCAGGTTAATACACTTCTTAGTTTCATCTGTAAGAGTGTGCGTAACGTTATAAATTATGATATAGCAAATCCAGGCTTTAAGTCTCATGAACATGAGACCGAAATAGATAATTATGTTTATATTGTTGTTGACGGCAAGCTATCTCAGGTAAGTATAAAAGGGCGTATTGACAGAGTTGATATCCTTAGTAGTGGTGTGTATAGATATATTGACTATAAAACAGGAGGTGTCCACATAAAAGCTAATTCTATTGAATCTTTGTTTGATATTTCAACAAAAAACAATAGTATAGCCATTATGCAGGTGTTTTTATATGCCTACCTGACAAAACAAGAGGTTGTTCCTGCGCTTTATTTTTCTCGTGAAATGAACAAAGAGAATTATAATCCTCATATAATCATTGCAAAGAAAGAAATTCTTAAATTTTCAGAAATAAGAGAAGAATATGGTGAGGCTTTAACACAAAAACTTGAAGAGTTATTCAATAAAAATATCTCTTTTAGCTGTACAAGTGAAGCCAGTACTTGTGAATACTGCGATTATAAAAATATATGTGGAAAATAGTAAACCCTACCTTTCTATGGGAGATTCGCAAAACTCCGTTTTGTGAATCTCACTAATAATTTTCATTGAAAATTATACGCTCTTTTGCCCTTAAAGGCAAAAGAAAGCGAGTTTTGAAGCCCTCTGGGCGTACTTTTTCAAAAAGTATAAAACTTATTATAAAAGGCGGAACGCCTTTAGGTACAA
>JAWXTO010000191.1:0-2588 GCA_044433545.1 Rikenellaceae bacterium | reverse complement strand
GCCTTCTTGACGTCCTGACATTGAACCACCAGCAGGGTATGCCTTAATGTGACCTGTAACATGGTTAACACCAAATGCTGCATCATCACGACCTTCTACTGTTTCCCCAACATATTTATTAATGCCCAATACTGCTCATCTTTACTTACGGCTTCTGAAGAAAGGTCAAAATATGATGTATCTAAATATGGCCAACCTGCACTAAAGTTGCTAATAGAGAAAAGTTCTTTAAGAGTTGGCATACGCCAGTCTGTACGACCTGCAAGTTCAAGATTTTCGCAATATTCAATAGCCTCATACCATGTCATACCCTCAGCCACAGGTGTTTTTTGCCATATCAAGCCTGTGTTAAGGTCAGTTATCGTTCCATCACCATTGTCTACAAATGACATTGCTAGACCTGTCAAATAGTTAGCATCTTGACCATAAAGATCATCACCTACAACAGGTGCAGGAATTTCATTTCCATCAAGGTCATAACACTTGACCTGTTGCAACAATAGGATAAGTAATTGAGCTGGTGCTAGTCTGACATTGCGCCATAGTCCCAACCGACATTAATGCCAATGTCATTAATTTTAATTTAGTAAATTTCATGATAATATTATTATAAGGTTTGCGTTTTAAGTGAATAGTTGACAAGATGGTTACAACCTAACAAAAGCAAATAATTAAAATTTGATATTCTAAGTTTAGGATCTTGATGTACGTATGATGTTAGGGATTGTATATGCTTTTTCTAAATAAAGGGCTTATATAGGGAAAGTGAACTTTATATTTAGAAAAGGTCATAACCAGCTTTCATGTCAACAAAATATTAATTTCATAATTTTCTTCATTCAATATCTTAATACAAATATATAAAACTCGATTTTCAATTACATACTATTTTCTATAAAAAGGTCTTTTTTTTCTATAGAAGACCTTTTTATTGTGCCAAATCATAGCTACAAACACACTTTAAACACCAAATCCGTCATCTTTCATAGTCTATGACATCAAAAAAGCATTCACAAAAAGTTAAAGGGAATTCTAACATCTGGTTCTAAAAAAGGCGATTCCTGTAAAAAATTACAAGAATCGCCTTTTGTTATCGTTTCGGGTAACACCCTGATTAAATTTCTAAAAATGTTCTACAGCACCTAAAGATGCACTAGATGTTTTAACAATTTCTGGGTCTCCTTTATAGAAAATATTAGAATTTGTAGTCGCTTTAGCCTCAAATTTAACCTTTGAAGTCGCATAACACTCAGCATTTGTACTGGTATTAATTAGGGCGTTGTCACAATCCATAGTAATTGTATTCACATAAGCCGCAGACGAAGCTTTTATAGTTAAATATTCTACTGAACCTCCTAAAGTTATTTTTGAGGATGTCATAGCATTGATATCAAGGTTTCTAACATCCACATTTATTGCCACACTAGCTGACATACCTAATTTTATATCTAACATGTCAGATTCAAGCGTCTCATCAGCCAAAACCGATGCACTAGAAGACACTTCAATACTCTCTAACTCACTATAAACTATTGTTACTTTAGCAGTAGGTTTCACCTTTTTACCTTTTCCTAAAACGAGTTGGCTTTTCAACTTCACTGTCAATACTCCACCCTTATTTTCCCAATCAAGTTGTGATTCATCAACATTTTCAGGCAACTCATAAGTGAAGTTGTCGTCACCCTCAGTAGTTAATAATACTGATATATCTCCCGAAATATTAATTGCATTAAAATCACCTACATTTATAGAATTTGTTATCTGCGCAAACGACATAACACTCGCTAAACACATCATCATTAACGTTATAAATATTTTTCTCATAATCATATAGTTTTAATAATTTATTAATGGGAGTTCTACTTTCTACCTAAAAAAAGGGCATGGCATTGTGCCATACCCTCTAGTATAAAATTTATGTTTTAGAAAACTAAATCAATTAGTCACCGAAACAAATACCACAACCTTTAGCTGTGTCAATAATATCGCTATCTTTTTCTACGAAATTCATTTTGCCAATAGCATCAGTAAATGGAACACTTACGATGTCTGGGTGACGGTAAGAAACCATGTGACCAAATTTCTTTTCTTTAACAAGTTCAAATGCTTTAACGCCGAATTGTGTAGCTAAAACACGGTCATAAGCGATAGGAACACCACCACGTTGTAAGTGACCAAGAACTGTTTCACGAACGTCTCCTGAATCGAAACCAGCTTCTTTAAGTTGACGGCTAACAGCGTAAGCAACACCACCTAAACGAGCATTTTCGTATCCAACTTCTGAACTTGTAGCAGAGAACTCAGAACCATCAACTGGAACAGCACCTTCAGCAACTACGATAATCGCAGAACCACGACCTCTTTTGTAACGAGATTTTAATTTCGCAACAACTTTATTGATATCATAAGGAATTTCTGGGATAAGACAAACGTCAGCACCACCAGCAATAGCAGCGTGAAGAGCAATCAAACCTGTGTGACGACCCATAACCTCAAGTACAAAAGTACGGTTGTGCGAAGCCGCTGTAGTTACTAACTTGTCGATAGCCTCAGTAGCAATTTGAACTGCTGTTTGGAAACCGAAAGTA
>JAWXTO010000190.1:0-2627 GCA_044433545.1 Rikenellaceae bacterium | reverse complement strand
GGTCATGTGCTGCCGTAAGCCACCCTCTAAGAGGTTTATTTTTTTGTTTCTCCTCTTTTGCAAGCCTTTTAGCCTCTTTTTTTAAGGCTTTTGCATGTTGTTTAGCGTCTTTTTTGTTTTTAGGAACAAACGCTTCTTTTTTTACGTCTGTGCTCGTAGTGTCAATATGCAGATAGTCTTGTTTGTATATCGAGTCATTGCTTATTGTAATGTCACTCGGCGGTGTACTAACTATACTATCAGGAAACTGAAGCTTGTCAAA
The DNA here is from genome assembly GCA_044433545.1 of Rikenellaceae bacterium. Classification (GTDB taxonomy): domain Bacteria; phylum Bacteroidota; class Bacteroidia; order Bacteroidales; family Rikenellaceae; genus JAWXTP01. The sequence continues at coordinate 2,365 of JAWXTO010000190.1, read as the reverse complement.
GTTGTGCTCCATGCCTATAGAGTCTAAAGTGCTAGTTTTTTCTTTTATAATTTTTCTTCCTCGCTCTATCATAGGATAAACAAGTAAGGTGTCTGCTCTCATGAATGTTGAATCAGACTCTACGTCAGGGTTATAAGATAGTGCAGACGGATCTTTAGTCATAATTATCCTTTTAATGTTAGCCCAGTAGTGTCCATAGTCACCAAAGACCATAACCTTTTGTGTGGTATCTAAAATTTGTATGTTCTGGCGTAATTCACTCTCTGAAAGTCTGCTCCAGTGACGTATGCTGTCAGCCCACACCTCTTGTTCAGCAGTCAACATATATGCGTTGTCTGTGAATGTATAAAGGTCAAGTCTACGGTCATAAGAGCCGTTGAATGCCTCTAGGTATTCATCATTGCTGTTCCAGATAGACGTTTTTGTGAAGAATGTAACGTATTCTGTTTCAAGATTAAAGCCTACAGAGTCAGTTTTTATTACATAGTCATCATTTTTCATCTCAACTTTACCTGTAAGAATCATGTCACGTGTTTCTGTATAGTAGTCGCCACGTTCACTCTCCATCAAGTTGTCATTCTGAGTAATTGTCCCTCCATCATAATAGCTACCGACACTTGTCAGTGTGTTAAATTCCATATTATGGGTGTAAAGTATGGCATCTTTGTCTATGGTTTTGATTAGTGGGGCATATACACGTGCTATGCTTGTTTCTTCGTCGTAAGTGAATCTGTCACCATAAATATACGTCGAGTCAGAGTTAATAATAACGTTTCCTACACCTTCGAAGTTCTGGTCCTCATACATATATGCAGTGTCACAGGTAATTATAGTTCCATTGTGGTGAAACGCTACATTACCTGTCAACTTAATAAGTTCGCCTTGATTTATGACGTTTGTTATGTCACTCCTATAATCTACTTTGGGTTTCTGCTGCTGTTGTGCTACAACGGCAACGGAAACCCATAAGAAAATCATTGAAAATATTAATGATCTTTTTTTTATCATTTAGAATTATATTTTATATAAAGTTCAGTTTTTAGAAGTTCACTAAAATAGATTTATTTATACCATTTAGTGTTTTTTATAGGTATGTATCTATATCTGCTGTCAACATTAACGTATATTTCTGATATTTTTTCATCAACCCATTTTTCGTAAACCTCTTCTTGTTTAATTTGAGTTGCTATTTGTTCAAGGATAACATAGTCATCTTTCAAATTTGCAACATGAGAAGGAATGATTTCGTCTAGTCTAACAATTTTTACGATGTTGTTGTCGTAATCATCTTTAGTAATAAAAGCATCAGACATCTCGCCAACTTTTAGTTTGCTTATTGCATCATATTCTGTACCAAGTTCTTCTTTATAGAATTTTAATGATTTTGCTTTTACACCACGAGTAGTTTCTGCGTATGCGTTAGGTACTGCACCGCCAGATTGTTTTGTTATTTCATCATCAGAGAATTCTCTAACAGCCGTATTGAAATCTAAGTTGCCATTTCTAATTTGGTTAGAAACACTGTCAAGTGTGTTAACTGCTTCTTCAAGGGCTTGAGATGAGAATTTAACTTTTAAAAGTATGTGTCTACAGTGATATAGTCCATTTTCTACCGAAAGAAGCTCAATAAGGTGGAATCCAAATTTTGTTTCTACAACGTCAGAAATTTGACCAGGTTTTAACCTTTGAAGTGCCTCAGAAAAAGGTGAGGTGTAGATATTTGGCAAAGCTGGAGGTAACTCACCACCTGTAGATGCTGTTGTAGGGTCTTCAGAGTACATACGTGCCATTGTTTGGAATCTTGCTCCATTGATGATTTTTTCACGTATGCCTAAAAGTTCTTCTTTTGTGTTTAATTTTGCATCTTCACTCTTAGGTGTGTGTCTAGTGATTTGTGAATAAGAATATTGTTCAGGAATAATCGCTAAACTGTCTTTATCTATTGTTTTGTAATATTTTCTGATGTCGCTAGGAGTCATAATAACACTTCCCTTAACCTTGTTTTCCATAGCTTTTGACAATTCTCCCTCTCTAAGACGCTCTGAAATGTATTCTCTAACTGAGAAAATTGGTCTATTGAAATATTTTTCAACTTCAACTGCAGAACCTTTACTTTCAATAAGGTTAGAGATGTATTGTTCTGTTTGTATCATTATTTGCATATCACTTACTGGTAAAGAGTCTTTTGCCGCAAATGATGCTAACAGTTTTTGTGTTAGTAAAGATTCAAAAGCTTCTGCAATAGCACTTTCTCCAGTATATCCACGTTGTCTATAGCTTTGTTCTACCATGTTCTCAGCCATCTGTAAATCTGAGTAAAGAATCATAGAACTACCAACTACTGCTACCACTTCGTCTGCAATAT
>JAWXTO010000189.1:0-2650 GCA_044433545.1 Rikenellaceae bacterium | reverse complement strand
ATGTGATAGCCTCACTTTGAGCTTCACTTTTCATTGTTTCAATAAGGATGTTTTTTGCTTCTTCAGAACTCAAAGCACCAATTTGCTCTAGTTTTTTGATTTCTTGCTCTTGAAGACGAAGGTATTCCTCTTTCTCTTTAGCAGTTTCTTCTTGTAATTGGCTTAATTTCGCTTTATTAGCTTTAAGTTCATTGTTAGAGTTTTCTAAATCTGCTAATTTTTGATTTACTGTGTTTTCTTTTTGTTTTGTTTTGTTTTCTAATTGAGAAATTTTGTTGTTTCTGTCGCTCACGATCTTCTCGTGTTCAGCTTTTAGCTGTAAAAAGCGTTCTTTTGCTTGTAAAATTTTCTCTTTTTTAATCATTTCTCCTTCATTCTCAGCATCTTTAAGTATCGCAGCACCTTTCGATGAAACAACCTTTGAAGTTACAAAATATGAAGCAATTGCCGCTATAATAGCTAAAACGACAACTATTGCTATTTCTAATCCCATTGTATTATTTTAATTAATATTATTTATAAAATTGTATTTAATGTTTGTATTGTCCACAAAAAAAACCCACAGAATTTCCTAATGTTTTGTTGTCGAAAACTTCATAAAAGTATTCATAGAACTGCCGAATATCATCAAACGTCCAACGTCTCAAAATTGAGAATCATTACTGATTAAGGCCTGTTTTGCTATATTCGAGGATTGCTCAAATAGGAAAGATTGTTAAGTTTCGCAAACTGATTAGAAAATTCATGCGGGATGAATTTATCTTTAAAATATGTAAAGAACCTAGTTGTATATGTTAATAAAACCACACCACACACAAGTGTAGCATTATTTATTTTGTGGCAAAGACATGTGTCTCTACCGCTATTTTGTTACTAAATATCATATTGACTTTCGTCATACCCATCTTCCATTATCTCAGAAATTTCGCTTAATTTTTCATTAAGAAGCTTCATTTCTTCCTTGCTATTATCGCTAAAATTAATAACATACGATTCTACAGCTATCATTGCTAGGCAATCTTTTGCATCAAGAGTTCCTATTTTGATATAATCAGCATATTTAGCATCAACAAGTTTTGCAGCTTTTCGAAATATATGTTCATCTTTATAGTCAATATTGAAGGCATAGTCTTTACCTGCAATCCTAACTTTAATTTTATATTTCTTAGCCATTGTTGAAAATTTAAACAAATTAAAATTTAAGATATATTAATGTTTAAAACATCTCAATCATTATTTATCAAAGCTATACAGTCGTTAATCTCCCGCAAGATTTTATTCACTTTTACTCTTGCCTCTTTACGGTCTTGTTCGTTTCCGCTAAGGCTATTAGCTAGTGAGAGCACCTCAATTCTGTCATTTAAGGCTTTTATCTTCTGTTTAAGCTCAAAATTCTCTTTGTTTAACCTACCGTTTACTTCTTCACTATTTTCAAGCCTTTTTTTGAGATTGTGATTTTCCTCTAACAAGGCTACAATCTGTTGTTTTATATGCTTAACTAATTCAAAATTGTCAATCATAACCTAAACCTGATAAATAGTTTACAAAAGAAACAATAAATGTTCTAAATCGTTAAAGGGTAGTTCTAATTTCTCTCTAAAATACTTTTCGATTACTAACCGTTTCTTTTTGATTTTACAAAATAGGTAGTAGAAACCACTACAACCAGCTTTTGTAAAACCAAAAACAGACAATTATTAATCAAAAATTAAAATCAGGGAGAAAATAAAACACCCTTAAAATAAATTTAAAAAGAAATCGTTCTAAATAAATTTATCTTAATACAAAGTTACTTTTTTTTCTTTAATATAAAAAATTATAACAAAATTATTTTTCAATAATTTTACCATATAATTCATACGTATCTGAATTATAGATTTTTGTAAAATAGAAATTTCCTATTGTTAAATCCACATCATTATCAATAAGAATTTCAGTATCTACCTCTGGCGAATCATACTCGCTACGCCCTACATAGTAACTATCTTCAAAACGGTCAATAACAACCTTTAGTGTTTGTCCTATGAATTTTTCATTACGTTCGGCAGATACATCTGCTTGAAAACGCATAACTTCAGCAACTCTAGCCTCTTTCTCATCGAAGCTAAGGCTGTCTTCATATTTTTCTGCTGAGTGTGTGCCTTCTTCTTCAGAATAAGCAAATACGCCCAAACGGTCAAACTTGTTTTTTATAACAAAAGCCTTTAATTCTTCAAATTCTTCGACGCCTTCGCCTGGATGACCTGCAATCATTGTTGTACGCAATGCAATATTAGGAATTTCAGCTCTCAGCGTGTCAATTAGCTCTTGTGTTTTCTCTAACGTGATACCTCGACGCATCATTTTTAACACTTTTGTTGACGCATGCTGAAAAGGAATATCTAAATATTTACAAATTTTCTCTTCATCACGTATAGCCTCAATTACATCTTGAGGGAAGTGCGCAGGATAAGCATAATGAAGTCTAACCCATTCAATACCTTCAATTCTGCAAAGTTTTCTAAGCAATTCGCCTAATTTGCGCTCTCCGTAAAGATCTACGCCATAGTATGTTGTGTCTTGCGCAATCACAAGCAGTTCTTTCACACCTTTTTGAGCCAACATCTCTGCTTCTTTCAGCAAGTCTTCCATTGGCACAGAAATATGTTTA
>JAWXTO010000188.1:0-2654 GCA_044433545.1 Rikenellaceae bacterium | reverse complement strand
ACAAATAACGTTCCGCCAATAATGTTTCCTAGTGTTGCAGGAATTAAGTTGTTGATGAATAAATCATAAACTGAAAGGTCAAAACCTTCAAACATTGCTACAGGTAAGAAGAACATATTTGCTACGGAGTGTTCATATCCTATTGCTACGAAAGTCATCACAGGAAACCATATCCCTAAGATTTTGCCTATGACATTTTTTGAAGACATGCCAAGCCACATCGCTAGACAAACTAGCCAGTTTGCACCTACGCCCTTTAACATTGTAACATAAAATGGGTTTGAGGTTTTAGCTTTAGCGATTTCTAAGAATCCGTCAATTGTTGGATGATAATGCGAAATGTGTGCAAGGTGTACGATAAGGTATCCAAAGAAAAGCGCACCTACGAAATTTGTCAGCCATACAATAGTACAATATTTTGTGACCATACCTAACGATTGGCGTTTGTTCATAAGGTTAGGCACAAAATAGGCGCATGTTCCAGTGAAAAGTTCACCACCAGCAAGCACTATCATAATAAGTCCAACAGGGAATGTAGCCCCCATTAGTATTTTTATAATTGCAGGGTTAGATTCTGCTACTCCAGGAAAGCCATATCCTATCATAACTGACAGCAAAGCCCCCATAGATATATATATACCGCCTATAATTCCTAATAAAATTAATTTTTTAAGTGGTGTTTTCTCTTTTAATAATGCACTTTTGTTTACATATTCAACAATTTCTTGTGGAGATCTCATAATGTTTGTTAAGTTTTTTTTAATTAAATACTGTTCGTGCTAATTCTTCTATTTTGTTTACATATAGAATTTCTATACCATAATTTCTATTTTTTAGGCTACTTTTAGCATATCCTGAAACGACAATCCTCTTAAATCCAAGCCTTTTAGCTTCAGAGATGCGCTGTTCGAGCCTTCCTGCTGGTCTTACCTCTCCAGACAGCCCCATTTCCCCTGCAAAACACAAATCGCTAGATATTGCCTTATCTAAAGCCGAAGACAGAATTGCTGCGACAACTGAAATGTCTAACCCTGGGTCATTAACCCTGAATCCACCTGCTATATTTAAGAAAACATCCTTTGTTCCCATTCTAAAATTGAGCCTTTTCTCAATTACGGCAAGCAGCATGCTTAATCTTTTAGCGTCAAAGCCTGTAGTCGTTCTTTGAGGTGTTCCATAGGCTGCATTTCCAACTAACGCCTGTGTTTCTATTAGATAAGAACGTGCCCCATCTGTTGTTGCTCCAACGGCAACGCCACTTAGAGGTTCGTCATAGTGTGAAAGCAAAATTTCTGATGGATTTTCTACCTCGATAAGCCCTTCGCTACGCATTTCAAACACACCAATTTCGTTTGCTGCTCCAAAACGATTCTTTATGCCTCGTAAAAGCCTAAAGATATTGTTTGTGTCGCCTTCAAATTGTAATACAACATCGACAATATGCTCTAATATTTTAGGACCTGCAATAGTTCCGTCTTTGGTGATGTGACCTATGATAAAAACAGGAGTACCACTTTGTTTTGCATACCTTAGTAACAATGCTGCACACTCTCTAATTTGAGAAATACCCCCTGCGGTAGATTCTATAGTGTCTGTATAAAGTGTTTGTATAGAGTCAATAACGATTAAATCGGGTTCGCTGTCAACGGCATGTTGCAGAATTTGCTCTAATGAAGTTTCTGCTAACACATAACATTCTTCATTTGAAGAACCTAGCCTATCAGCACGTAATTTTATCTGTTCAGAACTTTCTTCTCCCGATACATATAGTGTTTTTAGATGCTCCGCCTTAATGGTAAGCTGTAAGGCTAGTGTAGATTTGCCTATTCCAGGTTCACCGCCCAATAATATCAATGAACCAGGGACAATTCCTCCTCCTAGCACTCTGTTAACCTCTTCGTAACCAACATTTATGCGAGTAAACTGTTCTTGTTTAATTTCTGAGATTTTAACAGGCACGTTCACCCCTAAAACACCCCCAACACTAGGCGAAAAATTCTCTCTTGTATTAGGTTTGGCGGTAATGTTTATTTCTTTTACAGAACCCCATGTCCCGCAAGAAATACATTTCCCCACCCATTTTGAGCTTTCAACTCCACATTCAGTACAGAAAAAAGTCGTCTTTTTTTTAGCCATTTTTAGAAAATATTTGAATTTTGTAGAGTTTCAAACTCAATATCATAAGGCATTTTAGCTTGCAGAGGTTCTACATCTATCATTTGTTTGATTCTAGCGATTTCGTTAAGCAAAATATCGTCAGATTGGTATTTTGACTTCACAGAAAATAACGCATCAACAAAAAGCTGCATAGTACTCTTCTCAGAGCTTATCGTAATATATTCGAACCCTTGTGTCAAGCCAGCTTTTTCTGCTGCTAATAAAATGGCATGTTTTAGACCTCCAATTCCGTCTACAAGTCCTACTTCTACGGCTTGAGTTCCGCTCCAAACACGACCTTGCGCAACTTCATCAACTTTTTCGTAAGACAGGTTACGTCCTGCAGCTACTCTACTCACAAAAGTTTCATAAAAATTGTCTGTTTGTCGTTGAATTGTTGTTTCTTCAGCTTTTGTCATAGTTCTGTATGGACTCATAATTGAAGCTCCATCGTTTGTTTGAACTGTAGAGGTTGTTATGCCTAATTTGTTTTTTAG
>JAWXTO010000187.1:0-2702 GCA_044433545.1 Rikenellaceae bacterium | reverse complement strand
GGGTTTTCGTCATTTGCAGGTGTTTGTAAGGCAAAAGCTGAGATGTATGCCTTTTTGAAACAAAGTGGGGGAGTTGCTTTTTATGATTCTATGAACCAAAATTTGGTACAAATGATTTCTGAGCACCTAGGTTTAAGAAAAACAGCATATAATACTAATGAATTTAGAGGTGAATTCAATAAACAGGGCGAATTAACCGTTAGTATAAAAGGGAAAAATAAAAAAATAAATACAAAACTAACAGGAAGTTATAATACGGCTAATATCGCAGCTGCGTATACTGTTACTGCGGCTTTTGGTGTTGACTATTTAACTTTTGTAGATGCAATAGAGTCTTATTCGCCTAACAATAATCGCTCACAGTTGGTGTATAATGGTTCAAATATCATAATTGCTGATGCTTATAATGCAAATCCTACTAGTATGGATATAGCTATTAAGAATTTGAAGCATTTTAATAAGCCAAATATGGTGGTTATCCTTGGGGCTATGAAAGAACTTGGAGCAGACACTCAGAAAGAACACCTAAAAGTGTTAAATAATGTTAAGAAAATGGGTGTAACACAGGCTCATTTTATTGGAGGTGAGTATGCTGATGTTAAAATTGAGGCAGAGAATATGAATTACTATGATTCTACAGAAGAGTACCTTGAAAAAATGGTTTCTGGGGTCTTCGAAAATGCCGTGATTTTAGTAAAAGGTTCTCGTTCTATGGAACTTGAGAAAGTTTTAAATAAATACATGTAATAGAATATAGGGTTCTAAATTTAAGTTTTTTGTTCGTTTTTGTGTGTTTTTTTTTGATGAAGGGGGTTGTTTTTCGCTACAAATTATCAAAATATGTAAAAATAACAATTGTGGTTATAAATGAAAAAAAACGATTTTTTTAGACAATTTCTAATTGTTAATGATTATATTTGCAGGGTATGAATATCGCAGAATTAGGAGAGTTTGCTTTTATTGATAGATTGTGTGAGCCTTTCGAGGTGAAAAACGCTGATTTCACGGCAAAAGGTTGTGGTGATGATGCGGCAGTTATAGAAGCAGGTGATAAATATATTTTAACTTCGGTTGATATGTTTATGGAGGGAGTGCACTTCGATTTGGTATACACTCCATTTAAGCATTTGGGTTTTAAATGTGTAGTAGCAGCTGGTTCAGACATCTTGGCGATGAATGGAACAGTAAAACAAATTATGGTTGCCATAGCGTTGTCTTCACGCTTTACAGTAGAACAAATTGATGAGTTTTATGAAGGTGTAAAGAGTGCTTGTGATAAGTATGGCATTGATTTAGTAGGTGGTGATACTACAGCTTCGCTTACTGGACTTGCTATTACAATGACAGTTGTAGGGGAGGTTGCAAAGGATAAAATCGTATATCGTAGTGGAGCTAAGAATAGCGATTTGATTTGTGTAACGTCTGATTTAGGTGCTGCATATCTTGGTACAAGATTACTTGACAGAGAAAAGCGTGTGCTTAAAGGTAATGATGTTGCGAAACCGAAATTTGACGGTTATGAATATCCTTTAGAGCGAGCTTTAAAACCGCTATTACGTAAAGATGTAATAGAGCTGTTAGGAGAATCGAACATTGTGCCAACTTCTATGATAGACTTGTCTGATGGTTTAGCAAGTGATTTAAAACACATCTGTAAAAGTTCAAAATGTGGAGCTAAGATTTTCTTAGAGCGCATTCCGATTAATTCAAAGTGTTTTGACTTGGCTGAAGAGTTAAACGAAGATCCTGTAGTTGCAGTAATGAACGGTGGAGATGATTATGAGCTGATGTTTACTGTTGGAGTTGACAAATATGAACAAGTCGCTAGACTAGGTGGTATAAATATTATAGGACACATTATTGAAAATGGACATGAGGTGTTAGTGACACCTGAAGGTGGTGAAATAGCTATAAAGGCACAAGGGTGGAAGTAGTTCTTCTCTGTGACTGGAGGTTAGAGGTGAATAGGAAAATCAAATAAATACTTATAAATATGCTTAACATTGTGTTGTTTGGCCCTCCTGGGGCGGGAAAAGGTACTCAAGCTGACAAATTGCTTGAAAAGTACGGAATCTTACATATCTCTACTGGAGAAGTTATCAGAAATGAAATCAAGAAAGGTACAGAACTTGGTCTTCAGGCACAGAAAGAGATGGAAGGTGGAAAGTTAGCTTCTGATCAAATTGTAATTTCTATTATTTGTGATTATGTGAAATCTAATAAAGATGCTAAAGGTGCAATTTATGATGGTTTCCCACGTACAACTCTACAAGCTGAGGCTTTCGATAAGTTGTTAGAAAAAAATGATGAAAAAGTGACTTTGATGTTGTCTTTAGAAGTTGCTGACGAAGAGCTAATTAGTCGTTTGTTGAATAGAGGACTTACAAGTGGTCGTGCTGATGATCAAAATCGTGAAGTTATCGAAAATCGTATTAAAGTTTACAAGGCGCAGACAGAAGTTGTTAAGGATTACTATAACAAACAAGGTAAACTTGTTGAAATTGATGGTCTTGGAACTATAGACGAAATCTTTGAAAGACTTTCTGTAGCAATTGATGAATATATTTAATACACAATATTATATAGTTTAATTAAAAGGTAAATTTGTAGACCCTATGGTTTTGCGAATTTACCTTTTTTTATTATACAATCTAATAAATGAGGCTTTGCCTCTGCCTGTCTGGCATTAAGACAGCCCTATT
>JAWXTO010000186.1:1091-2723 GCA_044433545.1 Rikenellaceae bacterium | reverse complement strand
CAGCAAGAATAGGAACAATAGGAACCATATAGTCCATAACTCCACACGCAGCATCAAACGCGTCTTTACCAGCTAAAATAAATAAGTTGGCTGTCACGTGTACTAACAAAAACATTATCAGAAAAAGACCTGAAATGCTCATCACCAATTTCTTCCCAATAGAAGAACTAAATAGATTACTCATAGGTTAAAAAAATTAAATTAAATTATTTTTATGTTTATTTACTTTACGTAATATCCAAAATCGTTTAAATATGTTGCATCTCAACATATTATGCACTTTGTGAAAGTTATAACAGTACATTTCACAATGACAAATATATAAATAAAATCGCATTAAATAGCCTAATTTCTCAATAAACTATTTAATCAATAAAAATAAACGCCTAAATTTTACTTTCTACATAAAATTACCACCTAAAAGTAAAATTTACGACATTTGCTAGATTATCATATCTCAACCAAATTATTTTTTATTGCATATACCACCAAATTTGCCGTATTTTTACACGAAGTTTTCGCCAAAATGTTTGCTCTATGCTTATCCACAGTCCTTTTTGAGATAAACAAGCTATCTGCAATTTCTTGATTTGACATTCCTTTGCAGATCAGTACAAGAATCTCTTTTTCTCGCTCAGAAATTTCGTCTATAACATTAAAAACATGCGAATTTTTCGCCTCTCGTAAAGACATTCTCAAATTTGACAACAACTCCGAAGAAAAGTGATTTCCTCCATCACAAACCGCTCTTAACGCACAAATAACCTCAGAAATTTCAGAGTTTTTAAGCAAAAAACCTTTAACACCTAAAGACACCATCTTAAAATAATAGTCCTCTTCGCCATACATAGAAAGTGTTATTATCGGAAGGTTAGGGTAACGCCCTATGGCTACAGATGCAGCTTCAATACCATCCATTTTAGGCATAGAAATATCTAACAAGACCACATCTGGTTGTTCAGCCTCAAGTTCATTAAGAAATTCGATTCCATCTGACGCCTCAGAACTAACAATAAAGTCATCTGTCTTATTTATTAACATTTTTAGACCATTTCTAAATAGCGTATGGTCATCTACTATCATTACTTTTTTCTTTGTGCTACAATTCATTAATTTCTAATTTTACATTTGTTCCAAAACCAATAATGCTCTCTATCTCAAAAGTTCCATTAATAGATGAAATTCTTGACGATATATTATATAGCCCCATTCCTTGTTTTGTTTCTTGCTCATAAGTTTCTACATCAAATCCCTCACCATTATCCGCAACGACAACACTTAAAATATCATCTACGACATTTATATCTACTGTTATTAAAGTTGCATTAGCATGCTTTATAGCATTATTAACCAATTCACAAACAGTACGATAAACGATAGTTTCTGTATGTTTTGAGAAACGTTTAGCCCCCACATTACCGCCAAGCCTCACCTTTAAATTTGTAGGCAGCGACAAGAGGTTTATGAAGTTTGTTAATGCTCTATAAAATCCAAAATTTGTTAAAATATGAGGACTTAAATTGTTAGAAATCTCTTTTAAACTCTTTATTGCCTCTTCTATGGCCTCATTTGCATTATCCAATATAGGTTTGTCATTAATGTTATTATCAGACTCTTTCAGTGCACTAATCG
>JAWXTO010000186.1:0-1081 GCA_044433545.1 Rikenellaceae bacterium | reverse complement strand
GGGCCTAATCCATCATGCAAATCCTTTGAAAAACGTCTTCTTTCCTTCTCTTCAGTACTGATAATTGTATTTAATATACGCTTTTGTGTCAAACGTCTATTAGCTTCAATTTGCGATATGTAATATATGATTTTTCGAGTGAAAAACAGTGCTACAACACAACTTAAAGATGTAAATACACGAATCCACACCATAACATCTGCCTCTATCAACACTTCACCCCATAAAACATTGATAAATTCAGCAACTAGCTGAACTGCCATAAATGTCAATGTGACAGCAAACAATATCCACGCCGAATTAAACTTCGTCACTTTTGTCATTTTTACAGCTAAAGCAACAGCAAAGAGTTGTATCACAATAGCAATGACTAATAATATTTTAAGAATCACGTTATTCTGTTTTAAGGTAAATAAATTAATTGAAAATCAGTACTTTTCTCCTGCTAAATTAAATATAATTTGTTTAGTATGCAATTATATATAATAATAATCGTTATATTTATGGGAAATTTCACATTATTATAAATTATACAAAACAACACGTATTCTCTAAAACTGAATACTTTACATATTTAGGGAACTTCTAATAATTCCCCTTAAGAGGAATTATTGTTTTTTCTCTTAAGGCAAAATACATACAACTATATGGAAGCAAAAATTTTATGGGTAGATGATGAGGTTGAATTATTAAAACCACACATTCTTTTTCTTGAAAATAAAGGTTACTCTCTAGACAAGTGTAACAATGGTTACGACGCATTAGAAATGATTGCGTCTACACCTTATGACCTTATAATTCTTGACGAAATGATGCCTGGAATCACAGGACTTGAAACGCTTCAACGTATAAAAGACATAAGACCTGACACACCCGTAGTCATGGTTACGAAAAGTGAAGAAGAGGACATTATGAATCGTGCCATAGGTTCAAAAATTGCAGATTATATTATAAAACCTGTTAATCCGAACCAAGTTCTACTTTCTATAAAGAAAAACGTACACTCTCAACAGATTGTAACAGAACATAACACTGCTGACTACCGTTCTCAGTTTCAACAAATCTCTATGTCATTTTCTGA
>JAWXTO010000185.1:0-2742 GCA_044433545.1 Rikenellaceae bacterium | reverse complement strand
CCACCTATATTTAAAACCTGAATAATTTGTAATTTTGGGTATCATTCAATAAGTATGGTACGCTCTGGCTTGTTTGCTGTATAGGTGTTGTGGTGATGCCTCGCGTGGTAACTTGTCGGTGGCGTGCCATTTTTTATGTCGTTTCCGATAAGACTAACCACCTTAAAATCATGGAAATTATAAAAGAAAAAACGATTGCCTTCACTGGTAATAGGATGTTGACATCACCAAGTGTCACAAGCTCTACAAGTTTAAAGAAGTTGATATGTAATGAGCTATACAAGCTCTTAGAGAAAGATTACCTAAACAACGGTATCACAAATTTTATATCTGGTGCAGCAATAGGTTTTGATCTACTGTCTGCAATTGTAGTCTTAGAATTAAGACGAATATACCCTGAGATAAAGCTCATAGTTGCCATACCATTTTTAGGGCAAGAAGCACGATACTCCTCAGAAGATAAGCTACTTTACCACCAAATCATATCAAAAGCTGACTATCAAATAGTAATTTCACAAAGTGGTTACTCTAATCAAGCCTATCATGACCGCAATGACCTCCTAATAGCTAACTCCAACAAACTATACGCTTATCACAACGGCAAGACCCGTAGTGGCACAGGTTCTACCATCCGTAAAGCTACAGAGCAAGGCATCGAAGTTGTGAATCTTTATGATATGATATAGTAATTCTACTCGTTTACTTAGTGACAAAACGTACTCTTAAAAAAGAGGAGACTTTCAGAAATAAGGTTCTGAAAGTCTCCTTTTCTTAAGAATTTTTATTATAATGTATAGGCATTTTCTATTTCGGCGACATACATTTTGTGCATTCCTCCTTTAGCGCCATACCACTTGTCTAAAGCTTCTTTGTCAATGTAATTTTCTGCGTCCATCACATCACTATACATCACCCTACATTCTAAAACAAGCTTTGATTCTTCAAAACACACTTGTTTGCTGTCTAAAACGATAGGCGTAAGACCCGCTTCTTCGACTTTGTTACATGTTCTTCCAGACTTTGAGCCACAAATAGAGTGTGCTTTATGAAATTCATCTTTCAGAAATGATAAAGTCAATTGTTTTGTGCGCTCTAAGTATTCAAAGGTGTATCTTTCGCCCCTTACGAACACAAAAGCTACAGGTTTATTCCACAAGAAGCCTATACCACCCCAACTTACGGTCATTGTATTGAAGTTTTGGTCGTCACCACTTGTTAATAAAGCCCAATCTTTACTAATTAACTCAATGAAGCTGTTATTGTGTTGTTTTATATCTATTTTATTCATTATAACAAGATGTCATCTGGTTCGTTAGACTTGATATCGTGCATTGAAGCATCTTTACCCCATGTGTCACGAGAATAAGTTGGAAGAGAATCTTTATTTATCTCTTCGTCGATAGTTCTATTTCTGCAAATGTCTATAGCATAATAAATTGCTTTTCTTAGAGAACTTTCATCAGCGACAAATTTCTCAGCAATATCATACCCAACACCATGTGAAGGAGAAGTGCGAACTACAGAAAGCCCAGCTGTATAGTTTACACTTTCGTCACCTGCGATAATTTTAAAAGGAATAAGACCTTGGTCGTGATACATTGCTAATATAGCATCAAATTTTGAATATGCTCCATGAGCAAAGAACCCATCAGCAGCATAAGGTCCAAAAGCCTCTATACCTTCAAACTTAGCAGAATTTATAGCTGGAATGATAATCTCTTCTTCTTCAACACCTAGCAAACCACAATCACCAGCGTGAGGATTAAGTCCCATAACAGCGATACGTGGTTGAACAATTGCAAAATCACGAACTAATGACTGTTTCATTAGTCTTAATTTTTCAAGTATTGATTCTGTAGAAACTCTAGGGACTACTTTCACTAAAGGGTCGTGGATTGTTACGATGCCTACTCTAATTTGGTCAGAAACCATGAACATTAGAGGGGTTTTGCCACCAAAGTTTGATGCAAAAAATTCTGTGTGACCTACAAAGTCAAAATCGTCACTTTGTACGTTAGATTTATTGATTGGACATGTTACAACAGCGTCAATTAAGCCTTCATTAAGGTCTTTCATTGCAGCATTAAGCGATGCAACAGCATATTGACCTGCTAAATGAGTTGACTTTCCTAGCTCTACTTTAACGTTTGAATCGTCTATACAATTAATGATATTTGGACGAGAAAGGCTTGCCTCTGTAACTGAATTTACAACATTGAAGCTAAAATTTGCGTAATCTCGCATCTCTCTTTTGATAATTCCAGCTACTTTGTTGCTGCCATAAACAATAGGAGTGCACAAATCACACATTCTGCTGTCTGATAACACCTTAATTAGAATTTCATAGCTTATGCCGTTTATATCTCCGTGTGTTATACCTATTCTTAATTTTTTATTTGCCATATTCTTAAATTTCTTGCTATTTCTTAAATACAATTTTTAACAAAGATAATAATTTTATCAGATATAAAAAATACAGTTAAGAAAACTTAACTGTATTATAATTATTATAGGTGAGTTCTATAAACTTACGTTAACGAAACGTTTAATCGCATTAGCAAGTCCGTTCTCGTCTACTGAATCTGTCACGTAATTGGCAACAGACTTCACCGTGTCACTAGCATTTCCCATTGCTACGCCTATAGCAGCATGCTTTAGCATAGAAATATCGTTTCCTCCATCTCCAATAGCCATTGTTTCGTCTAACGAAATTCCAATTTGAGCTATAACTTTATCAATTCC
>JAWXTO010000184.1:0-2766 GCA_044433545.1 Rikenellaceae bacterium | reverse complement strand
CAGTTGTAATTTTGCTATCCTCAGATTCTACACAATACCAACTACCAGTGTTTTTTGTAACTATACCTTTGTTCATTAATGTTTTTTTTAGTAAAGGGGAGCTCTATTTTCTCCCTGAATTTATTCGGTTGTATTTTCTTCTGAAGATTCGTTTACATCTTTTTTCAATTGCCCTACAGTTGTTGTGTTGAAAAAAGATTTGTATCTACGGAAAAATGGGAAAATTGTCTCTGAAACTTGCAGTAGGGGTGCGTAACAAATAGATTCATCAATTTTTGAGCGTCCTACCCAGTTTAAATTATTGTTTAAAGAGTTAAAAACCGTTAAAAACATCGAGGTTATAATAACATATTTACCAAGTGATGCAATAGCTCCAAGGACTTTATTTACAAGACCAAGCCCTGTTAAATTCAATAATTTACTTACGGCTTTTGCCAAAATGTATACTAATACAAGCACTGCTACAACAATCAAAACGTATGAGATTAACTGTGTTATTTCATCGGTTATGTTTAGTTTTGCAAAAATGTAATCTGAGAAGTTATAGGAAATATAGATGCCTAAAATTACACCAATAATGCCACATAACTCAACTATTAAGCCTTTTTTAAAACCAAGCCAAATAGCAATAGCGAAAATTATTATAAATATAATATCAAATACACTCATGTATAAATGTTTTGTTTTTAGAAGCTCTCTTTAGTTTGCCTGTTCAGTTTTTTTTACTCTAGCACGTGATACACGAGCCGCACGTGTGAAAGGCTTCTCTCTGTCAAATAAGTATCTGTATGTCACGTGAATTTTTGTGATTTTTGATTCAACATAGGTTTCCATCATTCTCATCATTAGAGGGTTAAAGTCACCTACCCATGTTAACTCTAAATAGTTATAGTTGATTTTATTGTGTTCTGCATAGCTTCTAAAGGCATTCATCATTCCTGATTCAATTCCTTTGCCTTGATGTTCAGGAAGCACAGCAAAAATAAGGCTAAGAACCGTAGTACATTCTTTTTTTATCTTTAAATAATATAAAAATTTCAGCTTTGCCCAAAGGTTGAACTTGCCATTCAAATGACGTATAACTTGGTTTAGTTCAGGTATTTGAATAAAGAATCCGACAATGTTACCTTTATAATATGAGAAATATATTAATTTTTCATCTATGACAGGTTTCATAGTCTTGAAAAGATTGTCGGCTTGCTCTTGAGTCATGGGTTTAACACCCGTAAAACCTGCCCATGCCTTGTTGTATATGTTTACGAAAGCAGCACTAGCTTGTTTAAGGTTTCTTTTGTCAAGATGCTTAAACATATAATCTGGATTTTGCGCTAGACGATTAGCTTTGTTTTTTGCTGCTTCGCCAATTTCAATACCCCCTTCACTGTTTATTACATCTTTACCGTAAGTGTATTGGTTGTAGTAGTTTTTAAATCCATAATTTTCAAAAAGTTCTTTATAGTATTCGTGGTTGTAGTTCATTCCATAAACTGGAGGTTCAAATCCCTCTACAAGAACGCCCCACCATTTGTCTCTGTCTCCAAAGTTTATTGGGCCGTCCATTGCTTCCATTTTGTGAGATATTAACCACTCTTTTGCTGCATCAAAAAGTATGTTTGCTGCTTCTTGTGAGTTTATACATTCAAAGAAACCGCATCCCCCTGTTGGTTGTTCGTACTCTTCAGCTTTTTCAATGCTATAAAATGCTGCAATCCTGCCTATTATGTTGTCTTTTTCGTCTTTTAGCACCCATCTAATTAGCTCACCATCATTGAAAAGTTCATTTTTTTTAGGGTCAAATACTTCATTAATTTCGTGGTCAAAAGGACGAATCCAGTTTTTTGTACCTTTATATATAGTATTTGTTATGTTAAGGAAATCTTTAGCTTCTTTTTTTGTTTTCACTTCGTGAAGAGTGTAATTACTCATGACCTATGCTATTTTAGAAATTATATTTAATCATTATTTATTTAGCAAAAGTACTTTTTTGTTGTCGGATTAGCAAATTTTAATACAAGAACTTTATAAGTAATTGAAAAATGACGACAGATGTAAATATTATTTGTTAAAATGTTGTACAAATTGATTTTTTTATATATCTTTACACATTGAACTGTAGATACGATTGTGAGCTTTATTTAGGGTAAATGCGCTGGAAACAAAGTGGTTTAGAGTTCTGATTAAAAGAAATATTAGAAATATTAAGATTAAAATGTCTAACGGAGAAAGAATTATTAAAATAAACATCGAAGAAGAGATGAAAACTGCATACATTGATTATTCAATGAGTGTTATCGTTTCGAGAGCTCTTCCAGATGTGAGAGATGGTCTAAAACCTATTCATAGAAGAATTTTATATGGTATGAGTAAGGAGTTAGGGCTTTACTCAGATAAAGGTTACAAGAAATCAGCCAGAATTGTCGGTGAGGTAATGGGTAAGTTTCACCCACATGGTGACTCGTCGATCTATGATGCAATGGTGCGTATGGCGCAGCCATGGTCATTGAGATATCCTCTTGTAGATGGTCAAGGTAACTTTGGTTCGCTAGATGGAGATAGTCCTGCAGCAATGCGTTACACAGAAGCGAGAATGCGTAAAATCACTGATGATGTGATGGCTGATATTGATAAAAAAACAGTTAATTACGGATTAAACTTTGATGACACTATTGAAGAGCCTACTGTGCTTCCTTCAAAATTGCCGTTGCTTATTCTTAATGGAGCTTCTGGTATTGCAGTAGGTATGGCAACAAATATGGCTCCTCACAA
>JAWXTO010000183.1:0-2788 GCA_044433545.1 Rikenellaceae bacterium | reverse complement strand
CCATATTTATTTTAATTAATTTTATATAAAAACACAAATATAATCATTTTTTCGACTTTTAGGACATAAAACCCACAAAAAAGGTATTCATTTTCTCATGCAGTATTTATACTTTTGTGGGGTTAATTATAAATAGATAAGATATTATATTTATCTTTGCACGACTTTTTAAAAAAATATAGAAAAACAAAATATCAACCATTAATTTGTCTCACAAAAGGATAAATTTACATTTTAAATGAAAATGAGAAAATCAAATTTAGCAGTTGCAGTTTTATTTGCAACTATTTTTATTACCACAAGTTGTGGGAATGTTGAAGAACATGCTCCTCAACCAGTAGAATACAAGCTATTGACTATTGAAAATAGCGAGTTGTCATTACCAAGCAGCTATTCTGCGGCTATTAGAGGCAAACAAGACATCGACATTCTTCCTCAAGTAGGTGGTTATCTATCAAAAGTAAATGTTATTGAAGGCGATAAGGTAAAAAAAGGTGATGTTCTTTTTGTAATTGAACAAGCACCATACAAAGCAGCTTACGAAGCAGCAAAAGCTGGCGTTGAAGTAGCAAAAGCTGGTGTTGCAACAGCACAATTAAACTATGATAACTCTCTTTTACTTAACCAAAGAAAAATAACATCTGATTCAGAGCTACAATCTTTTAAAAATGCACTTACAAGCGCAAAAGCTCAACTAAGTCTGGCTAAAGCTCAAGAATCTAGCGCAAAAGTGAATTTAGATTTTACAGTGATAAAAAGCCCTTCTAACGGTGTAGTTGGGAAATTACCATACAGACAAGGTGCGCTTGTTTCGGCATCTCTTGCTCAGGCTTTAACAACTGTTTCTGACAACTCAGAGATGTATGTTTACTTCTCGATGAACGAAAAACAAGTTTTAGACCTTGTTGATGAATATGGTGCAATTGACAGCGTTATAGTAAATATGCCTGAAGTAGAGTTAGAGCTTATAAATGGGACAACGTATGCAGAAAAAGGAAAACTTGAAAGCATTAGTGGTGTTATTGACAATGGCACAGGTGCTGTTAGTATGAGAGTTGTTTTCCCAAATGACAATCAACGCCTTATTAGTGGTGGTGCTGGCAACATTATCATCCATAAAACATATAATGACGCTATTGTAATCCCTAAAGCTGCGACTGTAGAAATACAAAATAAAACTTTTGTATACAGAATCGTTGATGGCGTAACAAAATCTACACCTATAGAAGTTGCTTCTTCTTCAAACGACACAGAATTTGTTGTAACACAAGGTCTTTCTGCTGGTGATATAATTGTCGCTGAAGGAGCAGGCCTAGTTCGTGAAGGCACAGCTGTAAAACAATAAAGTGAACTTCTAACAACAAAATTCAAAAACAGTTTTTAGAACTCCCATAAATAGTAAATTCGCAAAATAATGAATATAAAAACATTTATAGACCGTCCAATTTTTTCGATAGGTATCTCAATATTTATCGTGATTTTTGGTATTATCTCATTGGTCTCGCTGCCTATTGAGCAGTACCCTAATATTGCTCCCCCATCAGTAAAGGTTTCGACATCTTATCCTGGTGCTAGTGCCGACGCAATACAAAATAGTGTTATCGCACCACTTGAAGAAGCGATAAATGGTGTGGAAGATATGATGTATATGACTTCTTCTGCTAGTAATAGTGGTGACGTTGAAATTACGATATATTTCAACCAAGGCACTAATGCCGATATGGCAGCTGTGAACGTACAAAATAGAGTGTCTATCGGTTCGGGAACTCTTCCTGCCGAAGTGGCTCAGATTGGTGTAACAACACAAAAAGAACAACCTGGCAGTTTGTGTCTAGTTGCTCTTGTAAGCCCTAATGGAACTTATGACGAAAGTTTTATCTCAAACTATATGGCGATAAACATACGCCCAGAGATTCAACGTATCCAAGGTGTTGCTGCTGTTACAGTTTTCGGCTCTAGCTACAGTTTACGTATATGGCTAGAACCTAAAGTCATGACTCAATATAAATTGATGCCATCTGACATAACAGCCATACTTGCTGAACAAAATATAGAAATTGCAACAGGTACATTTGGTGAATATTCTGGTCAGACTTTCCAGTACACAATGAAATATTCTGGACGTAAGCAAACTGTTGAAGAATTTGAAGAGCTTGTTATCCAGTCGCTTCCTGACGGTGAGGTTCTACGTCTTAAAGACATAGCACGTGTAGAACTTGGACGTGACAGTTATTTCTTTAACTCTAAAATTAGCGGTATGAAAGGCGTTCCTGCAAGGGTAAACCAAACAGCGGGATCTAATGCTACAGCTATCAACATTAATATCGAAAATTTATTAAACGAACTTAAAGAACAATTGCCTCCAGACCTTGAGATCATAATGTTCCAAAACACAAATGACTTCCTTTTTGCTTCTATAAAAGGTGTTATCATTTCTCTTATCTTAGCGATTGTACTTGTTTTCCTTGTCGTATATTTCTTCTTACAAGATTTCCGTGCAACACTTATTCCGACGATATGTATCATCATATCACTTATCGGCACTTTCGCATTTTTAATGGTTGCGGGCTTCTCTCTTAACCTATTGACACTATTCGCCCTGGTTCTCGTGATTGGTACGGTGGTGGATAATGCTATCGTTGTTGTTGAGGCTGTGCAAGCTCGTTTTAACAGTGGTTACAAATCTTCTTATACGGCTACTGTAGACGCTATGCAAGGACTTATAGCTGCCCTTTTCACTACTACGCTAGTGTTTATGGCTGTGTTTATTCCTGTATCTTTCATGGGT
>JAWXTO010000182.1:0-2792 GCA_044433545.1 Rikenellaceae bacterium | reverse complement strand
TGACCATTTGGCAGCTACAGGCATTCATCTAACAGACTTTTCAGTATGCCCAGTATCCTCACCTACTCGCTCTAGTCTTATGACTGGTAGAGAATCTCTGCGTGCGGGCGTTAGCGACACTTACAACGGCATGACAACACTAGGAGCAGACGAAATAACGATTGCTAATGTCCTAAAAGACGGAGGTTATAACACTGCAATATTCGGAAAATGGCATTTAGGGGACAATTATCCTTGCCGCCCTATAGATAAAGGTTTTGACGAAGCTCTAGTTCATTGTGGAGGAGGCATGGGGCAACCTGGAGACTTTTTTAATTTTCCCAAAGGAGATTCTTGTTATTTTGACCCTATTCTGTGGCATAATGGCAAACCAGTTCAAACAGAAGGTTACTGTACAGATGTCTTTGCAAATGCTGCAATTAATTATATAAATAACAACAATAATAGTGAACCTTTTTTCATATATTTAGCATTTAATGCCCCTCATGACCCTTTACAACTCCCTCAAGAGTATTATGATATGTATAAGGATGTCAAATTTGAGTCAGATTCAACAATAATAAATATGGCAAAAATGTCTGAATATAATTGTGATTCTGCACGTCGTGTATATGGCATGGTAACCAATATTGACGATAATATTGGTAAAATTATGACTGCATTAAAGCAAAAAGAGATAGCAGACAACACTCTTATCATATTTATGACTGACAACGGGCCTCTTACATATAGATATAATGCCCAATTTCGTGATTTTAAGTCTTCTGTAAATCAAGGTGGGGTTAGAGTTCCGTGTATCTTTAACTTCCCTTCAAAATTAGGCAAAGGTACAGTAGGTTACCCTTCAGCACATTTAGATATGCTACCCACTATAGCTTCTATCTGCGATGTTGAAATTCCAAAAGAGCTAAATCTTGACGGAGAAAACATACTTCCTAAAATAGAGGAAAGAATTAACTCTGGACACAGAACATTTTATCACCATTGGATTAGGAGATGCCCCGTATTATATAACAACATCGCAATTAGAGATGGAGACTACAAACTTATAGGAAACACCCCATATAATAGCAACACACCTAATTTTGAATTATATAACATCATTGAAGATCCTAGTGAACTAAATAATATCATTTCAGAAGAAGAAGATTTAGCTCAAAACCTTAAACATAAGCTAGATTGTTGGTATAAAGATATTGTTCACGAAGATTATCATCAAGGAACTGATATAGTCATTGGTAGTGACTATGAAAATCCAGTATATTTGAACCGAAATGATACTAAAGGACAAGAAGGGATATGGCTACAAGAAAACATTTTTGGATATTGGGATGTAGATGTTGCTAAAAGTGGACAATATGACATTACATGCTATTTTATAAAACCTTTAGAAACTACAGGCAAACTACAAATCAAAGTTGGAGGCATTTTAGCGAGTGTTGTGAACAATGATATTGGCATATCTGAACTCTCGATTAACGATGTATATCTAGCCAAAGGGAAAGGCATGTTAACACCTTGGTATAAATCTTTTACAGGCGGTAAATACACTAATCTATTACCTTTATACATTAAAATAACAGCTCGTTAGCAAAACTCACTATAAAGGGTGATACCCGAAACTAATACAGCGGTGATTTATAGGGAGATTCGCAAACAAAACATCCGACCACAGAGATCTGTAGTCGGATGTTTTATTTAGAGCATAACACTCTTTGTATTTCTGTTTACAAGAAACTATTTTGCATAACTAATTGAACGAGTTTCACGAATTACTGTGATTTTAACCTGTCCAGGATATGTCATTTCGTCTTGAATACGTTTTGCGATATCGTGAGATAGTAAATCTGCTTCACCATCTGAAATTTTCTCGCTACCTACGATAACTCGAAGTTCACGTCCAGCTTGAATTGCATAAGTTTTAAGCACTCCAGGGTAAGCTAAGGCTAAATCTTCCATCTCTTTCAGACGTTTGATATATGACTCAACAACTTCACGTCTTGCACCAGGTCTAGCACCTGAAATAGCATCACAAACTTGTACTATAGGAGCAATTAATGATGTCATTTCGATTTCGTCGTGGTGAGCACCAATTGCATTTACAACTTCTGGTTTTTCTTTGAATCTCTCAGCGAATTTCATACCGATAATTGCGTGAGGTAATTCTGGTTCATCATCTGGAACTTTACCTATATCATGTAAAAGACCTGCACGACGAGCTAATTTAGGGTTTAGACCTAATTCAGCTGCCATAATACCTGAAAGGTTCGCAACTTCACGAGAGTGTTGTAACAAGTTTTGACCATACGAAGAACGATATTTCATTTTACCGATAAGTCTGATAAGCTCAGAATTAAGGCCATGAACACCTAAATCAATAGCAGTTCTCTTACCTACTTCTATAATTTCTTCTTCTATTTGTTTTTGTACTTTAGAAACGACCTCTTCGATACGAGCAGGGTGAATACGTCCGTCTGTAACTAGTTGGTGTAGAGCTAAACGAGCAATCTCACGACGAACAGGATCAAAACCTGAAAGGATGATAGCTTCAGGAGTGTCATCAACGATAATTTCAACACCTGTAGCAGCTTCTAGCGCACGTATATTACGACCTTCACGACCAATGATACGTCCTTTAACCTCATCAGAGTCAATATTGAACACTGTAACTGAATTTTCGATTGCAGCCTCAGTAGCTACTCTTTGAATTGTTTGAACAACGATACGTTTAGCCTCTTTTTGAGCTGTCATTTTCGCTTCATCAATGATGTCATTAACGTATGTGATAGCCT
>JAWXTO010000181.1:0-2885 GCA_044433545.1 Rikenellaceae bacterium | reverse complement strand
AACCCAACTAAAGGTTGCGCTGCAAAAATGAAAGTTCATGCTACAACTTCAAAATTCAACATGTCAGTTTATGACCCTTATGTAAACATGCTTCGTGCAACAACAGAGGGCATGAGTGCAGCAATTTCTGGAGTTTCTTCTATTGAGGTTCTACCTTTTGATGCTGCTTATGACGCTCCATCTGAATTTAGTTCACGTATCGCTCGTAACACTCAACTATTATTAAAAGAAGAATCTCACTTTAATCAAGTTGCTGATGCTGCTGGCGGTTCTTACTACATCGAAAAATTAACACAAGACATAGCAGATAACGCTTGGACACTTTTCAAAGAAGTTGAAGACAAAGGCGGTTATACTGCATGCTTCACAGAGGGTATGATTCAAGGCATTATCGCTCAAAGTGCAGCAAATCGCCGTAAAGCAATCGCTACACGTCGTGAAATATTGCTTGGAACAAACCAATATCCTAACTTCACTGAAAAAGTTAAAGGTTTAGCTAAGCCTGAATGCAAAAAATCATCATGTTGTTGTTCTTCAGAGAAAACAGAAACTTTAGAAACACTAAAACCTTTCCGTGCAGGTGAAGAATTTGAAGAATTAAGACTTTCTGTTGACAAAAACGAAAAATCACCAAAAGCGTTTATGTTCACGATCGGTTCTCTAGCGTTTGCAAGAGCACGTTCTCAATTTGCTAGCAACTTCTTCGGATGTGCAGGCATCGAAAACATCGACAACAACCTATTCTCATCAGTTGAAGAAGGTGTAGCAGCAGCTAAAGAATCTGGTGCAGAAATTATAGTAATTTGCTCTTCAGATGATGAATATGCAACTTATGCGCCTCAAATTGCTGAAGCCCTTTCTGACAAAATAATAGTTGTCGCAGGTGCACCAGCTTGTGCTGAGGAACTTAAAGCTCAAGGAATCACAAACTTTATCAATGTACGCTCAAACGTGCTTGAAACTCTTTGTGAATACAAAAAACTTTTAGGTCTTTAGGCTATTACGTTAATTTTTAACTTACCGAAAACAAATGAGAGCAAAATTTTCAGATATATCAACAACAACAAAAGAGTCTTCTAGTTGTTGTGCTTCAGGTCAAAATCCAGTTTGGAACACACCTGAACAAGTAGAGGTTAAAGGGGCTTACACAGCCGCAGACCTTGAAGGAATGGAACACTTAAATTATGCCGCAGGTATAGCGCCTTTCCTTCGTGGACCATATTCATCTATGTATGTTATGCGTCCTTGGACAGTTCGTCAGTATGCAGGTTTCTCAACAGCTGCTGAAAGTAACGCATTTTATCGCCGTAACCTTGCATCAGGTCAAAAAGGTCTTTCTGTAGCGTTTGACCTTGCCACTCACCGTGGATATGATGCCGACCACGAACGTGTAGTTGGTGACGTTGGTAAAGCGGGTGTTTCTATCTGTTCAGTTGAAGACATGAAAGTCCTTTTCGACGGCATTCCTCTTGACAAAATGAGCGTTTCTATGACTATGAATGGTGCTGTACTTCCTGTACTTGCGTTCTATGTTGTAGCAGGTCTTGAACAAGGTTGTACACTAGATCAACTTGCAGGTACTATCCAAAACGACATCCTTAAAGAATTTATGGTTCGTAATACTTATATCTACCCTCCTAAATTCTCTATGCAAATTATTGCAGACATTTTTGAGTACACATCTCAAAATATGCCTAAATTTAACTCTATTTCTATTTCAGGTTATCACATGCAAGAGGCAGGTGCTACAGCTGACATAGAATTAGCATACACACTAGCTGACGGGCTTGAATATCTTCGTACTGGGGTTAACGCTGGCATGAGTGTAGACGCTTTTGCACCTCGTCTATCGTTCTTCTGGGCAATTGGCACTAACCACTTCATGGAAATTGCTAAAATGCGTGCGGCTCGTCTACTTTGGGCTAAGATTGTTAACAAATTTAACCCTAAAAACCCTAAATCTCTTGCACTTCGTACTCACAGCCAAACTTCAGGTTGGTCACTAACTGAGCAAGATCCATTTAACAATGTTGCACGTACTGCTATCGAGGCTATGGCTTCAGCTTTAGGTCACACTCAATCATTACACACTAATGCACTTGACGAGGCTATCGCTTTACCTACAGACTTCTCAGCACGTATCGCTCGTAATACACAAATCTATCTTCAAGAAGAAACTAACATCTGTCGTGTTGTTGACCCTTGGGCTGGTTCATACTATATCGAATCTTTAACTCAAGAAATTGCTGAAAAAGCATGGAAACTTATCGAAGAAGTCGAAGAACTTGGAGGCATGGCAAAAGCTATCGAAACAGGCATTCCAAAAATGCGTATCGAAGAAGCTGCGGCTCGTAAACAGGCTCGTATCGACTCTAGCAACGACGTTATCGTAGGTCTTAACAAATATCGTCTTGAAAAAGAAGACCCAATTGACATTCTTGACGTAGACAACACTGCCGTTCGTATATCACAAATCGAAAGACTTAACACTCTTAAAGCAAATCGTGACGAAGCGAAAGTTAAAGCAGCATTAGAAGCTATCACAGAATGTGTTAAAACACAAAATGGCAACTTGCTTGCTCTTGCTATCGAAGCAGCTAAATTAAGAGCTACTTTAGGAGAAATTTCTGACGCGTGTGAGTGTGTTGTAGGACGCTACTCTGCCGTTATTCGTTCAATCTCAGGTGTATATTCTTCAGAAGTGAAAGACAATAGTGAATTCGCAAAAGCTAAGGCTATGTGCGAAGAATTTGCAGAAAAAGAGGGTCGTAGACCACGTATTATGATTGCTAAACTTGGTCAAGATGGTCATGACCGTGGTGCAAAAGTAGTAGCAACTGGTTATGCTGACTGTGGATTCGATGTTGATATGGGACCATTGTTCC
>JAWXTO010000180.1:0-2906 GCA_044433545.1 Rikenellaceae bacterium | reverse complement strand
CCAGCTGCTTGAGGAGCTTTTGTACCTTTTTTATAAGTCCAAGCATGTGTTTCTTGCACACCTGTAGTAAAATAAGTTTCAAGATTCAGTAAAGCATAAGCAGATCTGATAAGACGAGAAACGCCAGACTCTTTAAGACCTATCTCTTCAAGGAACATTTGGCGTTCTTCATAAGTTTCTAGCTCTGAAATGTCAGATTCTATAGCTGCTGCAACGATAAGGAACTCTGCATTTTCTTCTTTGATAGCTTCTTCTACAGCTTTTGTGTGTTCATTGCCATCAACAGCCGAAGATTCGTCAACATTACAAACATAAAGCACAGGTTTGTCAGTCAATAAACAAAGATCAGCCACGAATTTTTTATCTAATTCTTCAAGTTCTACAGTACGAGCAGATTTTCCTTGTACTAAAGCTTCTTTATATTTAAGAAGTAGCTCATAAGTCTTTTTAGCAACTTTATCACCACCTGTTTGTGCTTGTTTTTGCACCTTAGAGATACGAGATTCTACTGTTTCAAGGTCTTTAAGTTGTAATTCTGTGTCTATAATCTCTTTATCACGAACTGGGTCAACACTTCCGTCAACGTGAGTGATATTTGAATTTTCAAAACAACGTAAAACATGGATAATAGCGTCAGTTTCACGAATGTTACCTAAAAATTTGTTTCCTAGACCCTCACCTTTAGATGCCCCTTTAACAAGACCAGCGATGTCTACGATTTCTATTGTTGTAGGTATAATTTTCTTAGGATTGTCGATAGATGCTAAGTGTACTAAACGCTCGTCAGGTACAGTAATCACACCCACGTTAGGTTCAATTGTACAAAACGGGAAATTTGCTGCTTGTGCTTTAGCGTTTGAAAGAGAGTTAAAAAGAGTCGATTTACCCACATTCGGTAGACCAACTATTCCACATTGTAATGCCATTTTACTATAAATTATTATTTGATTATTCTTACTCTAAAAATAAAAGTCTTTAAGCCAACAAAGATAACGATTCTTTTTGAGATTTTATCTTCAAAAGGCTAAAATTTTTGATACGCTATACGTAAAGACCCGTTAGAGCATTTTATAATACCACACTTTTCATACCCACATCGCTCTAAAACATTTTGCATCGTAACATTGTCGCTGTGTGTATCAATTCTCATGTGAGGATGCTTCGCAAAACACCATTCTAAACAATAATCAGCAACTCGTTTCACACTGCCATTACTTGCAATGCGGTGAACAACCCCATATTCGTTATCACACGACCACGCTCCATCATAAATCTCTGAATAAGTAGGCTCGTCCCCTACAAAATAACAAAACACAGCCACTATTTCATCATCGTTTTTACATACGTACAAATGGTCTGAATTTATGTCATTCACGACAACGCTTTCACCAGGATAACCATCTATCCACTGATTCGGATTGCCATTTGCCTTCATATATGTTATTGCACCTTGATAAATCGCCATTATTTCATCTAAATCTGACAACTTTGCTAATTCAATATACATAATCCTTAATTAGTCGATCCTTAAAAAGGTCAAATAAGATTTTTGAGCTTTTAGCAGAGAGTTTTTACCTTAACAACAAGTCGTATAGTCGGCTATATGGCTTGTTGTTAAGGTAAAAAATATCGCTAAATATCGGAAAGATATTTGACCAGTTAATTTTAACTGCAAGATTCACAGAACTAAACATTAAAACCTTGCAATTTTTCAATACTTACATTTATATAACATTCAATAATTAAGTCAATTAACCCCTTTTTAAGGTTCGACTAATTAATAGCCAATAATTCCACTTCAAATATTAGTGTTGAGCCTCCTGGAATATCATCAAGCGACTGATTTCCATAAGCATAGTCAGACGGCAGATACATTATCCATCTGTCTCCCACACACATCTTTTGCATCACAATTTGCCACCCATCTATCACTTCTCTCAGACGGAAAGTCTCAGGATAACCATTATTTTCTGTAGAATCAAACACATATCCATTAATCAGCGAGCCTTTGTAATGTACAGACACCACGTTGTTAAGTTTTGGCGACACTGCTCCACTTCCGCTTTTAATTATCTTATAAAAAATGCCTTCTGGAAGCGAAATTACGCCTTCTTCGTTTTTCAACTGCTCTAAAAATGCCTTATTTTTAGCTACATAAATCTTATTTGGTTTCTTTGCCATTAATTAAATTTTAAAATATGTTCCTCAAAATAGTGAAAACAGCGCACACAAAAACACCACCCTCATTTTCTTCGCTAAGATACAAAAGAAAATCCGCAAAACCTAAGTTTTACGGATTCTCACTTATATTTTGTGTAAAATATATGGCATCATCATTTCAAATACCATGTCAAACACACTATTTTTTAGTTTGTTGTTGTTGTTGCACCATTTCTTCGTATTTTGCTTGCCATTTAGACTTTTTACGAGGCTTTTTGGCATTATCTTGCATTTGACCATGTAATTTTTTATCATCTACGAAACGTCTAATAATCAGCGACTGACCAATAGTTATCACGTTAGATAATAAATAATAGTAACTCAAACCACTAGAGTAATTATTGAACCAAACGATAAGCATAACTGGCATGATGTAAAGTGTCATGAACTGCATACCTGGCATTTGTTGTTGTGAACCGCTTGTTTGAGCCATGTTAATCTTAGAAGAGAAGAACATCGAGACACCCATTAACAAAGCGAATAAACTCACGTGGTCACCATAGAAAGGAATATCAAACGGAAGGTTCACTATGCTATCATAAGATGATAAGTCTGTTGCCCACAAGAAAATGTTGACCTCTAAGCTGTATCGAAGCAGGGAAGAAACGGAACATCGCAAACAGAATAGGCAGCTGGAACAACATCGGAAGACATCCACCAAGAGGATTAACCCCCGCACGACGATA
>JAWXTO010000179.1:0-2950 GCA_044433545.1 Rikenellaceae bacterium | reverse complement strand
CCAAATGAAAAATTTAAACAAATTATTAATATGAATTCAGTTGCATTTGCAGGTTGAATTCAGCAAATTAATATTTAAGGTTATTAAAAATAGCTCATGTCTCTTTATAAGAGAAAGAGAATTTTACAAAAATCAACAGAACAAGCATATAACGCACTGTACGCCACATTTTGCTAAACAAATATTGAGTACACAATAAAAAACCTAAAAAAAACACTTATTTTTTTGACTTACAACATTAATTTTCATACCTTTGCACGAAATCTCTTTCTCTTATAAAGAGATCTAGATTTTCAAATCCCAAAATCAACCACTTCCCAAAAGGCAACTTCCAACATGACAGAGGCTTAGGGTTTGAGAATGGTAACCATTTTGAATTTCATTATATGCAAAAACACCGATAACCTAATTTAGATTATCGGTGTTTTTGTTAGATATGGTTTTTCAATTAAATTGAAATGTCAAGAATTTCAAAACCCATAATTCCAGAAGGAACTTTAACCTCTACAACGTCGCCTTTTGCCTTGCCTAACAGAGCTTTAGCAATTGGTGTGCCTACAGATAGTTTTCCCTCTTTAATGTTAGCTTCGTTTTCGCTAACAATGGTATATGTGACTTTTTTATTCAGTTTTTTGTTAAGAAGAGTTACTTTATTTAGAATTTGAACAGTGTCTGTGTCTATTTGAGACTGATCTAAAATTCTAGCAGCAGCAAATGTCATCTCTAGTTTAGCAATTCTCATTTCTAGCAAACCTTGAGCTTCTTTTGCAGCGTCATATTCAGCATTTTCACTTAAATCTCCTTTATCACGAGCCTCGGCAATTTGTTGTGATATTGCAGGGCGTTCTACTCTTCTAAGATGGTCTAATTCATCTTTAAGTTTTTTGTATCCTTCTTCAGTTAAATAAACTATTTTAGACATAATATCTATTTTATGGTATTGGTAAATAAAAAATTAAGAATCCCAACTTTAATATAAAAAGTTAGAATCCTATCCATTAATTAGTGCTACAAATATACAAAAAAATACTAAACAAAAAAAGTTTTAATTAAAAATAGTCAATTTATATCAAATTATTAACCATTTTTTGGCAATTTGTCACATAACTATAATGTTTTACGTGTTTATCATAAAATGTACCAAAAATTTCAAGAACAGCACCTGTCTAGTATTTGTGGTGACTATGTTATGTGTTATGTTTGCATTTTCGATTAATGAAAGAAAATAAAACATCTTTATTATAGCTATTTTTTGTTATTCGGGAAATGTAAAATGCTGATAATTAGCAGGGTTTGAAATGTGGATATAGCTAGATGTAATGAATTATCATACATTTTTTTTATTTTGCATAAAATTAATTAATTTTGGGGGTTGAAGTTCCCTATAGGGAGTGTGTTTCTTTCAAATCGGGGAATTTTAGAAGTCCCCATAAAATCAATATAGACTTTTAGATATAGTAAATGAAATTATCAGATGTTAAGAGCGATCAATACGCTATTATAAATTATATAGACGGAGATTCATCTTTTGTTAAACGAGTTGCAGAGATGGGTTTTATTAAAGGCAGGAGAGTCTTTGTTGTTAAAAATGCTCCTCTAAAAGATCCTATTGAATATCATTTAATGGAATATAGCGTATCTTTGCGCCGTGCAGATGCTGATTTGATAGATGTAACCTTAGTAAGTAAAGAGGAAAGTGAGTCTTTTAAGAAGATAGGTCAGTTAGATTCAGAGCCTTCAAGTGTTGTGTACCACAAACAGCAAGATAACAAGCACAAAGAAATAAATGTAGCTTTAGTTGGTAATCCTAACTGTGGGAAAACTACGCTTTTTAACTTCATGGCGAACAAAGATGAGCACGTTGGGAACTATTCAGGCGTGACGGTTGACTCAAAAGTCGCATCAGTTCAGTTTAAGGGATACACAATCAATATAACAGACCTGCCAGGAACGTACTCTTTGACAACTTATTCTCCAGAAGAGGTAGTTGTACGAGATATACTAATGGGAAATAACTTTAATTTTATAATTAATGTTATTGACACTACAATCTTAGAGCGTAACCTGTTTTTGACTAGCCAACTTATAGATTTAGGCTGTGAGGTTGTCGTTGCGATGAATATGTATGATGAATATCAAACATCTGGAAGCGTTTTTGACTATAAAACAATGTCAAAGATGTTGGCTGTCCCATTTATTCCTACCGTAGCTAAAAGAGGTCGTGGTGTAGCTCAAATTCTTGATGAAATAGTTAAGAAATATGAAAATACTGACCCACGTGTTAAGATAGTGTCTAATTTAGGGGGGATGCTTGAAGAAAAAGTGCGAAAAGTTGAGGAGTTGTTAGATGATGAAAAGTATAATGACGTGCCTAAACGTTTTAGTGCTATTATGTTGCTAGAAAGGAATAGCTATTTTATCGACAAGTTCAGTGATGAAATCAACCAAAAATGCAGTGCCCTTAGCAAGAAAATAGAGGTCGAATATAAAGAAAATATCACAAGCATATTTGCAGATGCACGTTATGGCTACATTGCTGGTGCGCTTAAAGAAACTTTAAGAATAAATAGCAATAGGCACAAAAAATCTAAACAAATAGACAGCCTATTGACTCACAAAGTTTGGGGCTTTCCAGTTTTTATTGTTATTATCTGGTTTTTGTTCTATGCTACATTTACGTTAGGCGAATATCCTCAAATTGCTATTGAATATATCATAGAATTGCTTCAACAGGGCATCACTAATTACATTCCAGAGGGGATTTTACAAGACTTGCTTTCTGATGGTATAGTTGGTGGTATAGGTGGCGTTTTGGTTTTCTTACCTAATATTTTGTTGCTGTTCTTATTTATCTCTATACTTGAGGATTCGGGTTATATGGCACGTGCAGCCTTTATTATGGATAAGCTTATGCACAGAATAGGGCTACATGGCAAGTCGTTTATTCCTT
>JAWXTO010000178.1:0-2987 GCA_044433545.1 Rikenellaceae bacterium | reverse complement strand
ATAGCTACATCCCCAGTTACAACCCTCTGAAATTTTAAAATATGCGTAATGTTTAGGAGTTGTAAGAACTCGCTCACCTATAAGATCAGACTTATAATCACCTCCAACGGCTTTAATTATGTCCTCCATGTTGTTCACACCAAAGAAAGAGTCTACCTCTGGAAGTTCAGCCTCTAAGTCAGCCTTATAACGCTCACTTAAACAACCCATTACAAACAAGTGGTCAATAACTCCCTCGTTTTTAGCGTGCGCATACTGTAAAATTGTGTTTACTGACTCTTCTTTGGCATCTCCAATGAAGCCACATGTGTTAATAATTACGACCTTTGCATCTGGAGAATCTGAATCATAAACAACATCAAAACCATTGTTTTTCAGTTGTGCTAATAAGTATTCAGAGTCTACCGTATTTTTTGAGCAACCTAAAGTTACTATGTTTATTATTTTCTTTTTCAATTTTATGTATAAGTTAATGTTCCCTTAAAAGCTTCTATCATTGTTATTCAAGCCTTTATCAACTAAATCACTACTCTTCTTTAAACAACGCATTAACAAATTCTTTGCTGTCAAATTCTTGCAGGTGGTCTATACCTTTACCAACGCCTATATATTTAACAGGAATTTTAAATTGGTCAGAAATACCAATCACGACACCACCTTTAGCCGTTCCGTCAAGTTTTGTAATCGCCAATGAATTTACGTTAGTCGCAAGAGTAAATTGTTTCGCTTGTTCATAAGCATTTTGTCCTGTTGAGCCATCTAAAACTAACATCACTTCATGTGGAGCGTCAGGCACAACCTTTTGCATCACATTTTTGATTTTTGTAAGCTCATTCATCAAATTTATCTTGTTGTGAAGTCGTCCAGCCGTGTCAATTATCACAACATCAGCATCTTCAGCAACAGCCGATTTCAAAGTGTCGAATGCAACGGATGCTGGATCAGAACCCATTACTTGTTTTACGATTCTAGCACCTGAACGTTCAGCCCAAACCCCTAGTTGTTCAATTGCTGCGGCTCTAAATGTGTCAGCAGCACCAAGCACCACTTTTTTACCTTGAGAGGTAAGTTGTGCAGCGATTTTACCTATTGTCGTAGTTTTTCCTACGCCATTTACGCCAACCACCATTAAAACATAAGGCATTCCATTTTGACGAGGGTAAGTAATGCTTTCTAAAGATTTATTTTCTAGTAAAGATGTGATTTCCTCTTTAAGAATAGAGTTTAATTCTGCGGTATTCACATATTTATCCTTTGCGACTCTAGTTTCAATTTTATCAATGATTTTCAAAGTTGTGTCTATGCCTACGTCAGATGTAACAAGCACTTCTTCAAGAGAGTCTAACACTTCTTCATCAACTTTTGACTTTCCTACAATTGCACGAGACAGTTTTGTAAAAACGTTTGTAGAGGTTTTTTTAAGACCTTGTTCTAAGTCTTCTTTTTTCTCTTTTTTACTTTTGAATATGTCAAAAAATCCCATAAGCTAAGGTTCAATAGTTTACAATAAGTTATAATATTTGCATATTAAACAATTAATATGCAAATATAGTGATTATTGTCTGATAATAAAACTAAATAATATCTTTTTTCAAGACAAACGCACGAAAAAAAATCACACAGACCCACGAAAACGCTCATAAATCAAAATGTATAATTTACTTAAAATAAACAATTTACAATTTGTATACCTCATTAAAATTTCGTATATTCACTTAATCTATAACAAGTTAAATAGAATATGAGCATTTTAGATTTTGCGATGTGCATAGCCGGTTTTCGCCAACCTTGGAAGGTTAGGCATTTGCCAACAGACATAATTTTATCACCGTAGCGGCGGTGATTTGCGGGGCTAAAGATTGTGAGGATGTAGAAGATTTCAGCTCCCTAAAGAGGAGTTAAAATATTTGACAGCCAAAGAGATAGCATAATTCAAAAGTAAAGATGTGGAATAACAAGACTTTCCACACGACATTAAAATAATCTCAATATAAAACTGCGACAGCGTATCGTATATTGGAGATATAAGAAACAGCCCCTCACACATAGTTTGTGTGAAGGGCTGTAGACTGTTTGTAGATTAGTTATCAACCTTGATTAGTCTCCCATTACTATTGAATTCCAACTCCATCCCATTGTCCAACTCAACCTCTGTCGTCTTCCTATCCCTCTCTATCTTAATGATTTTGTTTGACGAAAAGTTTGATTTGACATAGTTATGTATATACTCAGGCACAAGAGCTTTGGGGATCTCGCTGTTGCGTCTACCCTCAATGTCTGTCCAGTTGCCCTTCTCGTCAAACTCGATCTTTACGCCGCTTGTGAGGATCACCTTGTAGTCGGTCTCAAACAGATCCTTCTCAACGGTTGCAATTGACACTTTATCCTTACCATAGTAGGTACTAATAAACGTCTGTGCGCTCTTCGGTAGCGACTTCTTCTCAATAACTCTCTCCTCAGCAGATAGTGTAGTAACACTAAATAGCAATGTTATCGCTGCAAATAATAACTTTTTCATAATATTATCTCCTTTTAATTGTTATTAAGTAGTGTAAAACAATTATTATCATATTTTTAACAACAATAATTATTTTACCCTACTTACTTAATGCAAAAATAGAACTCAATTCTGAAAAGAAACTGAAGATTTTAAGTTTGTGATACAGTTATCGAAATTTTATCTCGAAAACATGACGGTTATCAGCAAAGGTGTATGTGACATTAAACTCATATAACTTACAGATAGAGTGCACAATAGATAGCCCCAACCCCGACAAACCCGACTTCGATCCTCCTTGATAAAATCTGTTGAATATTTTTTTGTGATCCAGCCCATCCCCCTCTCCGCTATTGGCAATTCTGAGGGTATTGCGCTCAATATCTATCAATATCTCGCCTCCATCGACATTATGTAGATAGCTATTCTTCAGGAGATTCAAAACCATTGTAGATGCTAAATCGTGGTTGCAATCTATGGTGCAGAGGGC
>JAWXTO010000177.1:0-2988 GCA_044433545.1 Rikenellaceae bacterium | reverse complement strand
GATTGAAAACAAGCTAAATAATCGTCCTCGTAAAAGACTCGGATACCTCACACCAAATGAAAAATTTAAACAAATTATTAATATGAATTCAGTTGCATTTGCAGGTTGAATTCAGCTATTTTATTGTTAAACAATTATCAAAAATCATTTAACAATAAAAAATAAAGTCACAAACTGACATATATACACCGATTTATATCATAATGAAAAAAAGAATCTTCGTAGACAAGAGTTATTATAAAAACATTTTCACTTTAGCATTACCAATCATTTTAGCAAATGCAGGTCAATCTGTAGTAATGATTGCTGACAATGTTATGGTTGGACGTTTAGGGGCTGTGCCTCTTGCAGCAGCATCACTAGCTGGTGCAATCATTCACATTGCACTTGTTTTTGTGATGGGATTGTCGTTAAGCCTTACTCCAATAGTTGGAGAGCTGTTTGCAAACAAAAATTATAAGAAATGTGCCGTATTCTTTGAAAATTCACTTTCTCTGAATGTCATTACTGTGTTAATTATGACTATTTTGTTGTCGCTATTCATTCCATTTTTTGACAACATAGGACAAGCCCCCGAAGTTATTGAACTAACGATACCATTTTATACATTTCTGTTATTTTCTGTCATTCCTTTAGTGTTATTTTTCACTTTTAAACAGTTTATGGAAGGAATTGGCAATACTAAGGTGTCTATGTATATTACTCTGATATGCAACGTAATAAACATCATCCTAAACTATGCTTTAATTTATGGCAAATTAGGATGTCCAGAGATGGGAGCAACAGGTGCAGCAGTTTCGACTTTAATATCGAGAACACTAATGCCAATTTTATTTTTTGGATATATGTACAGAAATATAGAATACAAACGATTCTTCTATTTCTTCAAACGCACATATCTAAAAATCTCAGAACACATTCAATTACTAAAAATTGGACTACCTATTTCAGGTCAACTAGTAGTAGAAGTGTCTGCATTAAGTTTCATTATGGTTATGTCAGGATGGATAAACCCAGAATCTATCGCAGCATCACAAATTATGCACAGCGTGGTAAGTGTTATGTTTATGATAACCGTAGGAATTAGTGGAGCTGTCACTATTTTAACGTCTCATAAATTTGGCAAAAAAGACGGAGCAGCAATACGAGATTACACTAAAGCAGGTGTGTTAATGGCAGCAGTTTTTATGTGTTTTGCATCCATAATTTTCTTGTTATTTGCAGAACCAATCGTATCAATTTTCACTACAGACTTAGAAGTACAAAAAATTGCTACAAGATTGTTAATTTTAGCTGTATTTTTAGAAGTATTTGATGGAATTCAAGTCACAGCTTTAGGCGGATTACGAGGAATCAAGGATGTTAGTAAACCTATGACCTATGCTGTAATTCTTTATATTTTCGTCAACGTTCCAATAGCCTATATATTTGGTTTTGTGTTAAATATGGAGACTATAGGGATATGGATGGGCTTTATCGTCTGTATCGGTATAGCATCAATTTTATTCTCACGTAGGCTATTTATGAAGGCTAGATCTATAAGACCTTATTAGTGTTTTTTATACGTAAAAAGGGCGTTTAACTTCGGTTAAACGCCCTTTTTTGCGTTTTAAACTATTTTTCAAGTGTACTCACCGCTGTAAGCCATTAAAAAACAAATTATTACGGTCAATTTTTGGCACTAAATCTAAAAAATCATTACGGACGTTTTAATAATTTTTCGAATTATAAGTTTTAGGTTTGCTAACGAAAATAAGGGAGAATATATAGTTAAAAAGTTCATGAATTTTACTAACAAAAACAAATGAATAAATCTAACAATATATCCTTTCTAAAGTTAAATCCTAAAAACCTTTATGATGGAAAAAAAAGACAATGAAAAACAATTTCTGGATGCTTATCTTGACAAAGAAGCTCCAACAAAAGAAAAGCATCATTGCGATGTATTAAAAACAGACCCACAATCTGAGTTCAATGAAAAACTTAGAACAATGGACACTCTAATGGTCGATTTTAAAGAAAAAGTTAAGAACTTCATCTCTGAAAACGAGTTTGAATTAGACACAGAAGATGACTATCAGCTAATGGAAAGCGTGATTAGAATCTGGGACATTGTTATCACCCAAAATCGAAAAATGAAGCAAGAATTTATGGCTGCTACTAAAGCCTTAAAAAACGACCCACGTCTTGCTGTACTTTTCAATGAAATTATTAGAGAAACACCTATTCGTGTAGCCTTAGTACGTGCTGGCATTTATGATTTCACTCCTCAACCTCAAGACTCTGACTATAACGAGTATCAAAATGCTCTAAAAACTCACAGACAACGCCGTGAAGATTATGAAATTCGTCGCATATCTCACAACGAGAATTGTAAACACACAGCCGGAGAAATTGACAAGTTCTATAAAATGAAGAATGCCTCAGAAGATGATGTTGAGAACTTTTCAAAATATACACTTGACATTTTTGAGGGCTTCGTAAATGGTATAATTGACTGTAGGCTACTAGAATTCCTTTGGAGAGGTTTCATTTATGACAAAAGTGTAGAAGACGCTAAAGAAGTCGGCAAAATTGAAGGAAGAAATGAGATTATAGAAAAACGAATCTATTCAATGGAAGATGATGGAATTTCTCACAGGGGCAGCTACTCTAACACTGCAAAACCTGTAAAAGACGGATACATAAAACGAATTATGAACGGCAATTACAACTAAAGGAAACTTCTAAAATCAACTCAATCGTAAACAACTAAAAAAACAGATATGCAAATATTAAAAAACATCTTAAATTATTTCAAAACTATGGAAAACAAACAAAAAGTAGCTATTTTAGCTATCGGAGCAGCAGCCTTATCATTATTGGTTTACTTCTTGACAAAATCAGAAGAAGCATCATCAGTTATTGTAGCCTTTGCTATGACAGGTATCCCAATTAGCTCTACACCTACAGTGTTGTCAAGTGAAATCTTAACCCAACTTTGCCCAA
>JAWXTO010000176.1:1628-3017 GCA_044433545.1 Rikenellaceae bacterium | reverse complement strand
CAGACTTTGAAAGAGGCTTTATTCGTGCAGAAGTTATCAAATATAGCGACTATTCTGAGCTAGGTTCAGAGGCAGCATGTCGTGAAGCAGGTAAAATTGCAATCGAGGGTAAGGAATATGTGGTGCAGGATGGTGATATTATGCACTTCCGATTTAACGTATAGATAGGAGTTAGGAGTTAGGAGTTAGGAGTTAGGAGTTAGGAGTTAGGAGTTACGACAAGCGACTGAATATTAATATGGCTGAATGATAGTAAGCAGTTGAATAATGAATTTAAATAGATTTTAGATAAAATATAATGAGAAAAACTAGAGTACGTTTTGCGCCAAGTCCTACGGGAGCACTACACATAGGTGGTGTACGCACAGCTTTATATAACTATCTTTTCGCTCGTCAAAGAGGAGGAGAGTTTTTATTACGTATTGAAGATACAGACTCTCAGCGTTTTGTGCCTGGGGCAGAAGAATATATCATAGAATCGCTTAAATGGTGTGGTATCGAGATAGATGAGGGGGTTTCAGTTGGAGGTCCTCATGCTCCTTATCGCCAAAGTGAAAGAAAAGAGCTTTATTTAAAATATGCTACTGAACTTGTTGAAAAAGGATGGGGTTACTATGCTTTTGACACTAGTGCAGAGCTTCAAGCTATACGTGCAGAGTATGAAGCGGCAGGTAAAACGTTCTCTTATAATCAAGAAGTGCGAAATACATTGCCTACATCTTTATCTTTGACCGAGGAAGAGACTAAAGAGCGTCTAGCAAACTCTACTCATTGGGTTGTGCGCTTTAAAATGCCTGAAAATGAGGTTGTAGAGATGAAAGATATGGTTCGTGGAGAGGTTTCTGTGAACACTTCTACGCTTGATGATAAGGTTTTATATAAAAGAGTGGATGAACTGCCAACATATCACCTAGCAAATATCGTAGATGATCACTTAATGGAGATTTCTCACGTTATTCGTGGTGAAGAGTGGCTTCCGTCGCTTCCGTTACATTACTTATTATATCGTGCATTTGGCTGGACAGACACTCAACCAGAATTTGCTCACTTGCCATTGCTTTTAAAACCTGATGGTAAGGGTAAATTATCAAAACGTGATGGTGACAAACTTGGTTTCCCAGTTTTCCCACTAGTTTGGAATGGTCAAAACGGTGATACAGCACGTGGTTATCGTGAAGATGGCTATTTTGCTGATTCTTTTATCAATATCTTAGCTTTAATGGGATGGAATCCTGGTACTGAACAAGAAATCTTGTCTATGGATGACCTTATCAAATTGTTCTCTATTGAGCATGTTGGTAAATCTGGTGCTCGTTTTAACCCTGAAAAGGCTAGATGGTTTAATGCTCAGTATCTTAGAATGAAAGCTGACAGCGAATTAGCTGCGCT
>JAWXTO010000176.1:0-1618 GCA_044433545.1 Rikenellaceae bacterium | reverse complement strand
AATTAAAGAGCGTGCAACTTTTGTAAGTGATTTCTGGGATTTATCGTCGTTCTTCTTCGTGCGACCAGAAAGTTATGATGCAAAAACTACTGCTAAATTCTGGAAAAACGAAAATCCTGAACGTGTAAGACATATAGCTACAATTTTAGAAGGTATAGAAGATTTTACAGCTCACACAACAGAAGAGGCTGTCCACACATGGATAAAATCTAATGAACTGCCTATGGGTCAGGTTATGAATAGTTTCCGTTTAGCTATTGTTGGTGAAGGAAAAGGACCTAGCATGTTTGATATTATCGAAATTATCGGTAAAGAAGAAACTTTGGTGAGAATAAACAATGCACTAACTAATATTAAATAGATATGAAAAAAATTCTGTTATCTTTTGCACTTATCGCAACGTTGTTATCTTGGAAAATTCCATCAGGTAGCGTAAGTGACGAAACTAAAGCTGCTGCTGAGACTGCACTTAAATCTGTCTCAAAACAACGTGTCAAAGAATTCAAATCTGCATTTGAATCGTTGCCAGAAAATCAACGTGAGGGATTTGCTTTCCTTATAGCATATATGCCTCAAACTGACTTAGATACACTTTCAGTGTCGCTAATCACAAAAAATGTTGAGTACGCTTATAAAGCACGTGAAACATTCCCTTGGGCTAAGGCTATTCCTGAAGATGTGTTCTTGAATGATGTTTTGCCTTATGCTTCGATGGATGAAACTCGTGAAAATTGGAGAGAGTCGTTCTATGAAATGTTAGTGCCTCTTGTAAATGACCAAATGACAATAAATCAAGCTATTGACACTGTAAATAGAGCTTTAAAGAATTTGGTAAATGTGAAATATAGCACAAAAAGAAAGAAACCAAATCAGTCTCCTTCTGAGTCTATGGAAATTGGATTAGCTTCATGTTCAGGTCTTTCTATACTTCTTACAGATGCCTTTAGAGCTATTGGTATCCCTTCTCGTATTGCAGGAACACCAATGTGGGTTACAAGAGAAGGTAACCACAACTGGAGTGAAGTGTATATAGATGGTGAGTGGTTGTTTACAGAATACTATTATACACCACTTAATCACGGTTGGTTCTTAGCTAAAGCGTCAAAGGCAGATTCTAGTGACCCACAAACATGGATTTATGCTACAGCATTCAAACACACTGACTTATATTTTCCTATGGTTTGGTCACGCAGAAACACAACAGTGCCTGGTGTTGACGTAACACAACGTTATCGTGACACTTATGCTG
The DNA here is from genome assembly GCA_044433545.1 of Rikenellaceae bacterium. Lineage (GTDB taxonomy): Bacteria > Bacteroidota > Bacteroidia > Bacteroidales > Rikenellaceae > JAWXTP01. Next base: position 369 of record JAWXTO010000176.1, on the reverse strand, counting down.
CACAAGTACAAGAAAAACAAAAGGGTACACCTCTTAATATTAAGATGTTCATTTCTGAATATGCTGGTAAAACATCTCAAAACCGTATAAAAACTGAAATTAAAGTTAAAAATGCTAACGGTGATGTTATCGCTAAAGGCAACTCGGTTGACGAAACAGCAGATATGAATGATTACTACATCGCTTATATCGAAGATTTAGAGCAAGAGTACACAATTGAGTGGAAAGCTAAGGATGGTGTTAAAACACAAAATATTAAATTGACAGAAGAAACAACTGTTGAGTTGTACTTTGAATAGGATTTAAGGTCTTCTTTTAAGAGGGTTAGTTCAAAATTTGAACTAACCCTCTTTTTTTTGTGCAAATTTG
>JAWXTO010000175.1:0-3041 GCA_044433545.1 Rikenellaceae bacterium | reverse complement strand
TGCATAGTTCATTTGGTTTTAGTACAAAGGTAACAAAAGTGAGTGACTTACAAAGTGATTTTTGGAACGAAGCCTCAAAACTCATCTTTGTTAGCCACCCACTATGCAGCTGTTGGTTAGCTTCTTTACTTTTTTGAACTAGGCTATTCTTTTTCTGTCAGAATTTGCGAGAATATAGTGTTAGCACGGCTTCTAGCTAATGACCTCCACATGCAACTCTCTTTGATGTCTTCAACACTTGAAAGTTGTGATTCATATTTGTTAAATAACTCTACAGTCCACATGATATTGCGATTGTTAGCAAGTTGTTGCCACATAATCCTGTTAGAAAATCTATCTATAAATTTCTCAATGTCAAGAATTTCAATTTCTTCAGAAATTTCTTTCCAATCCCACTTTTCTTCGTGTTTTTCAATATAGCTTATTAGGCTGTCAATGTGTAGTTTTTCAAATTTTAGTCCGTTCCAGCGTCCACAAAATAGTGATGATGTCAGTTTGCTCCAATTTATGTAACTGTCAAATCTGTCGAGCATTTTAGAAGTCCATATAACTGAACCGTTTTCAGATAATTCATCCCAGTCCCATTTATCTATATACTTAGCGATTAATTCTTCGTCCCATTTGAAGTAAGTTTCATTATCAGACGATAATTCTTTCCATGCAGCCTCTTCGATACCTTGAGCAATAAATTTGTTTGTGAATGTTTGTTCTTGTGTTTTCATAATTTTAAATTTTATCAGTTAGTATTTGAATTACACTACAAAGATAGCACGAACATAAGCTAAATGATGACATAGGTGTATTTTTTCTTAATAATTTTTTTTTATTTTTTCTTAATAATTTTTTTTTTATTTTTGTAAAAACTAACCACATAAAATTATGAGTGATATGAGTATACAAAAATTTACTGACCCTGACAAAATTGATTTTTACGTGTATGCACTTGTAGATCCAAGATATAATAAGGTCTTTTATATTGGCAAAGGAAAGGGGAATCGTGCTTTTGAACACTCTAAAGCAGCTATTAAAACAAATGTCAAAAGTGACAAATTAGATCTCATAAGAGAAATTATAAATGAAGGAGAGTGTGTAAAAATTCTTATAATTAAACATGGAATAAAAAATGAAGATGAAGCGTATCTTGTAGAGTCTGTATTAATTGATGTTTTTAATTATAAAGACTTTAATATCTCAAGCTCTTTAACTAACATAGCATCGGGTCATGGACAGAATCAATACGGGATTAAAACTGTTGAGGAAGTCAATATGTATTATAGTCGACCTTTATTAGATGAAGAGAAAGAGCTAAAACACAAGTTAATTTCTGTAAATATTAATCGAGCTACAAGAGAACGTAAAGAAATTTATGAGGCAACAAGAAAAGCCTGGAAAGTAAGCCCTAGAAGAGCTAATAAAGCAGACTATGTATTGAGTGAAAGGTATGGGGTTATAGTAGCAGTATATAAAATAGATGATAAAGGATGGGTGAAGTCGTTTCAAGACGAAAAAGGACGTTGGCGTTATGAATTTAGTGGTGAAGCCGTTGAAGATTCTGAGTATATAGGTAAACGAATAAAGAAAGGGAAAGGCTATGCTAATCCAATTAGATATTTTAATTTATAGGATAAAGGAGCTATGAGAAAAAATAAACCTCATAGCTCTTTTATTATATTTTAAGTAACTTTAGCACTATTGAGCCAAAATCATCTGCATTTTGCGATTTATATCTGGTTCTTTTTTAAGTTCTTTTTCGAGAATCTTCGTGTTTGTGTCCTTTAGAGATTCAACTTTTTTAGCTACTTCATATAGGTCGCTAAGTGTTTTATAATCAAATTGTAGAGCAAGTTGCCCTAACACTTGTTCGGCAATTGAATAATATGTTATTATTAACTTATTTTGGCTGCTAGAGAGTGCTGATGATAACAAAGCTGATGCGTTAGAACCTATCGAAATAGGTTTTACTAAACCTTTCTCAATTACGATGTGTTGTTTGTCTAAATTGCTTAATGCAACGCTAGCTTGCGCCATAGATTTTGTATAAGAAAGAGCTTCAGAGAGTGTTGTCATGTTCTTTAGTGTCGGCACAGCCTCTTTAACATAGTTGTCTAAAACAGAACGTAATAAAGGTTTTAGGTGATTGCTAGTGAACTCATTACGTATAACTTTTGAACAGGTGTGCAAATAGTCATGCAATGATGTTATAGCTTTTAATGAGTCTGGAAGAGTATTTAAAACAGGTGCAATATGTTTAACTTTTTCTAAATATGCTCCATAGTCAACTGCCGCAGAGTATGGTTTTAAGCCTGTTGTAATACCAGTTCTTACTTCAAATATAGCTATGTCAATTTTACTTAATGCGTCAGCATTGATTGCTACATTGAGGCTAGATTTAGCATTTGCTTCAATATCTTTATATATTGTCATCAGATTTGGCAACATATATACACTATTAGGAGTTTTAAAGTCTCTTAGACTTCTGTAATAATCCATTGATTTAGCATATTCACTATATGTTTTCTCCATTATCTCTCGACTTTTAATAGCATCGCTAAGAATTTGCTGATCGTCTTTACTTAATTCATTTTTGCGGTCTTCTAACATTTTACGCATGCCTGTAGAACTTTTACTAGTCCAGTAGTTGTCTATTGATTTCAAATCACGAGTTTTCTTTCTGTCAATAATGATATATTTGCCATATTCTCGGCTATCTTTATAATTTAAGCCATCTTCACTTTTGTATGTCTTATCGCCTGTGATTTTTCGATGTAGCCACATGCCGTTATCAAAATAGCCATCGTTTAGGTCAAAGAAATTTTCACCTGACTTTATTTCCATAGTTAAATCATTCTCTAAACAGAAATTTTCACGTTCTTCTTCAGGTAGAGTGGCTACTTTTCGCTGTAATTCTGTTAGTTCCTTATCTTTAGGGTCAAATAAATCAACTCCGTTTATGAAATCGACCATTAACCCCTGTTTATTAACTTTCCATTGACCAATAAGCCAACCTTCGTTGTCTACCTTGCCGCTTGCTGCGACCCACG
>JAWXTO010000174.1:0-3043 GCA_044433545.1 Rikenellaceae bacterium | reverse complement strand
ATAGAATATGCTATATCGCTCATAGATTCAGCATTGATATATAGCCCTAGTGATGCGCTTTATGCTACGAAGATACAGTATAATGTGTATATTGGAAGGTTAGATAGCGCAATGTGTGTTGCTAGTAGATTCTGGAAAGAAAATGATGAAAGTTATTCTATGTCAGTTGCAACAGGGCTTTTATATGACATCAATAACAATAAAGATTCGGCAGATTATTTTTACAATAAAGCAATTAGTACGTTAGCAAAGACTCGAAAAGATCATTCTGATATTTATTATAAATTAGATGTGAAATATCTTGAAATATTGTTATATGGCAGTGCAGATTGTGCTGAATATTTTGATGAAGCACAAAAACATAAAGATTCGTTATTGTTATTAAATTACATAAATCATCTTGATACACTAAATGTTGATTTTATAAAGAGGGAATTTATAAAGGGTTATTAACCCACAGTTATAAACCGTTTCCAACTCAAAATATATACAAACAGACAAGAAATAAAACTTGTCAATTAAGCCTAAAATTATTATCTTTGCATTTTAAACGACAAGGAGTTTCATTTTCTTGACGACTATTGTTGTTTTATAACTTAATTTAATAAATTTATTAGACGTGGTATATCCAGTATATATTTATGGGTCAACTGTTTTGAAAGAAAAAACACAACCTATCACAAAAGACTACCCTCAGTTAGAAAAACTTATCAAAGATATGTTTGACACTATGTACGATGCTGAAGGAGTAGGATTAGCAGCTCCACAAATTGGCAAAAACATCTCTTTGTTTGTTGTAGACGCAACTGCATTTGAAGACGATGAGCCAGAATTAAAAGATTTCAAAAAAGCTTTTATAAATCCTGAAATAATTGAATTTAGTGGTGAAAAATGGGCTTTTAACGAGGGCTGTTTAAGTGTTCCTGGAATTAGAGAGGATGTTTGGAGAGAAGAAACAATAACTATCAAATATTTAGACGAAAATTTCACAGAACAAACAGAAACTCTGTCAGGAATGGCATCTCGTATCATTCAACACGAATATGATCACCTTCAAGGTAGCGTTTTCACAGATAGATTGTCACCTTTACGCAAAAATTTAGTAAAATCTAAACTTAACAAAATGGTGAAAGGCGACTATAAAGCAAGATACCGCTGTAAACAAGTTAAATAAATTGGCTGTTCGATAAATATGGAATTCGACTTCCAAATTGTATAGTCCGACAGAAAATAGCACATTTTTTGTCGGACTTTTTAATATCCACACTGATTCACATCCCCAAAAAGAGATAATATGTTAAGAAAATTAGCATCACAAACAGCAATATACGGCGTTAGCACCATTCTGGTTAAGTTTATAAACTATATGCTTACACCCTACCTTACCTATAGATTGTCTGAAGAAGTCATTGGTGAGCAGGGCTATTTCTATTCTCTTATTCCATTCGGTTTGGCACTTTTGACTATGGGATTTGAAACGGGATATTTTCGTTTTAGTGGAAAAGCAAAAGACGAAAACGAAAAAAAAGAGCTGTTTTCGACTATATTTACAGCTATAAGTTGTATTTCTTTACTATTTTTTGGGTGTGTATGGTTTTTTACCCCTCAAATATATGAAATCACATCATCTTTGGGAGCTAAAACGATGTCTATCATTCCGTTAACTGGAGGAATTATCGCTACAGATGCAATTTTAGCAATTATTTACACCAAAATTCGTGAGGAGAATAGAGCTAAAAAATTCCTTATCACTCGCACATTTAATGTGTTAGTAAACATAGGTTTATGCTTATTTTCCTACTCTGTTTTGCCTTATCAAAACCCCGACACATTCTTAGGTAGATTATGGAACGCAGAAGATGTAGCAGTATATGTATTTATTGCAAATTTAGTAGCTTCACTGTCAACTTTATTGATTCTTTTACCTGAAATTAAGCTTTCCTCAAAACTATTTAGCGTAAAGATTCTAAAACCGTTACTAGTTTTCTCTATTCCTCTTATGATAAGTGGCATAGGCGGTGTTGCAAATGAATTTATTGACAGACAACTACTTGCAGACCTTTTACCTGACAATGCGAAAATGGCAAGTTTAGGGATTTATACGTCTGTTATGAAAATTGCAGCACTAATCTATCTATTCAATCAAATGTATCGCTTCGCAGCTGAACCATTTTTCTTATCAAATGTCAAAAAAGATGATTTCAAAGAATATAACGCTCGTGCTCTAAAATATTTCACAATAATATCTATTGTAATCTTCTTATTTATCACCGCATATATGGATATTTTCCAATATTTCATAGGGGAAAGGTTTAGAGTCGGCATACACATAATTCCTATACTTTTATTATCAAATGTCCTTATTGGAGTTTATACAAACTTGTCGTTTTGGTATAAAGTCACCGAAAAAACATATTTCGCTACGATAATCACCTTCTCAGGATTGGCTATTACCATAGTTCTAAACTACTTGCTTATACCTCGTTTAGGATATGAAGGTTCGGCATGGGCACGTTTAGGGTGTGAAGCCGCTATGGTGTTATTATGCTACTATTTGAACCAAAAGTACTACCCTATTAAGTATGACTTAAAGTCCATAGCGAAATATGCGGTAGTGGGAGCTATTGTTTTTGTGTGTTGTTGGTGGTCTCCGCTTGAAGGTCTGCTAAAACTTTTGGTTAATTCCATTCTTTTTATTACTTTTATGCTGTATTTCATAAAGAACGAAAAAATAGACATTAAAGGAGAAATTAAGCGTCTTTTACGTAGGTAAATCGCTTTATGAACACTAAAAAACATGAAATTATCGTTAATATTTAAATGATGGAAATAGTAAAAGTTATAAATAAATCAGAATATTCATTACCAAAATATGAAACAAAAAACGCTGCTGGACTAGACGTAAAGGCAAATATTACAGAACCTATAGTCTTAAAACCTTTAGAGCGTGCTTTAGTGCCAACAGGGTTATTTGTTGAGTTACCAGAAGACTGTGAAATGCAAGTAAGACCTCGTAGCGGCTTGGCAGCAAAACATGGTTTGA
>JAWXTO010000173.1:0-3056 GCA_044433545.1 Rikenellaceae bacterium | reverse complement strand
GACTGTAGGCGTTTCAACAATGTTAGGAATATTAGTATTTTATGCCTTTAGAAAAGAGTGGAAACAATTGTTAGTGTCTGCTGGTGGCATGTTTCTATTAATTCTGCCTTGGTCTATCCGTAATGCTGTAGTTGGCGTAGAATCACGTTATTTAGGAACGATAATGACTGTAAATCCGTGGAGACCAGAAAAAGGAACTATTTCGTCATTTAGTGAGATGTTTGACAAAATGGTCACAAACTTTGATGATACAGTTATAAAAAGTTTTAAAATTCTTCTTTTCCCTTTTGCAGGTGTAGATTTCAAAAACCCTTCAACTACTGCTATGATAATCTTAGGACTTGTAATCCTAGCAATTGTGATTTATGGCGTATGCAAAATGGGCAAGTTAAAATATTATCTACTTACATTTTTTGCCGCTAACATAGGGTTATTCTTATTATGGCACGGAGGCAACGCCACAAGATATGTCATACCGCTTGTTCCTTTTATTTTCATAGGCTTCTTTGTAGGTTTTTATAACTTGACAACCTTTAAAAAGAAATACACACCTTATTTATACTTGTTATTGATAGTCTTAATGGGTGCTCCTATTATGAATCGTCGAGAAATCAGCCAAAAACCTTATCCAAATGGCTATGACAGCTATTTTAGGGCTATAAATATGTTAAAACAAGTTCCAGAAGGCACTGTAGTATGTTGTCGTAAGCCCGAATTCCTTGTTTTCTATGCAAATAAAACAATAGGCACAAACTATCTTTATTCACTAGACACAGATGAAGTAATTCGTGATTTAGTCGATAAAAAAGTGGACATTGTACTGCTTGACAACCTTGGTTTTGCGTCAACTGTGCGCTATTTATACCCTGCAATAGTAGCTAATAACAATCTTTTTACTCCTATCAATGAAACAGGTGACCCAATAACCTATATTATTAAATTTGAAAGAGATAAGGCTATAGAACTAGGATTCTAACGCCATATTTTATTAAGGGGAGTTCTAATTTCTCCCTAAAATATTTTTGTCACATACTTTTATATATAATTTTTAATGAATAAGCTTTTAACACCTCTATTTTTTCTATTTTTAACTTCTGGCTTATATGCACAGAAATACACCTCACAAATAACATCACAAGAAAGTGAAAAATGGTGGCAAGCAGAGCAAAATTCTGGTGGCTCGGTGTTAGATTTAGAAAAAACTCACAAATCTAACATTACAACCAACCTAGATAGTAATTACACATCGTTTTTGGTATCAAATAAGGGTAGATATATTTGGAGCAGACAGCCATTCTCATATAAAATAAATGAAAATGGTCTTATAATTATAGATTCAAACCTTGAGTCATTAGATGCTCTTTCTGTGGGGAAATCTTTACGTGAAGCGTTTCTAATAGCAACGAACAATCACTTTAGACCATCGGCTACTTTGCCTGCAAACAACCTTATAACAAATCCACAATATGTAATCTCTGATGAAATTCTTCATGAATTAAGTCAAGACGAGGTTCTGCATTATGCAAATAATATTATAAAAAGTGGCTTTCCTGCTGGCACATTGATTATTGATTATTCATGGCAAAAACATTTTGGCAACTTTGAAATTAGAGCAGACCGCTTTAGTGACCCAAAATTAATGATTGACAAGCTCCATGAACAAGGATTTAGCGTTGTGCTTACCGTTTTCCCTTTCGTTAGCCCCGATTCTCCAGAATATAGAAACCTTTCAGCAAAAGGATATTTGTTGAAAGATGGAGATACAGATAAAACAATGCTAATTGAATGGTATAATGGTTATAGTAGCTGTCTAGACCTAACAAATCCAAAAGCTGTAGACTATCTAAATTCGAAATTAACTCAGTTGAAAGCAGACTATGGAGTGGACGGTTTCATTTTTGAAGATGACAAATATAGAACAACATGGGAAATTGGACTTAAATCTTCAAGCCAACTTTTAAACGCTGAAAATTTCACTTGGGAAGGCCTTGCAGGCGTAATTCCTAAAGCTTTTGAATCAGGATTCGCAGGAAGAAATTATTTTAATGCTGGTTTAATAAACACCGCTTTAGAAAACACATCTGAACAAACTGAACTTGAGAGAGAAGACCAAAATATAGACCAAATGTTAACTGTTAGAGCTGCCCAAATGCAGGCTATGATGCCTACGATGCAATTTTCTATCGCAACATGGAGCGGCTTAGACGAAAAACATCTAGGATATTGTCGTGATGCAGTAAAACTACGTGAAAAAATAGCCCCTTATATTTTAGAACTCTCAAAAGAAGTTGCCGAAAACGGAGCACCTATCATCAGACACCTAGATTATGAGTTTCCAGGCAAAGGATTCGCTAATTGTGAAGACCAGTTTATGTTAGGCAACAAATATCTTGTTGTTCCTGTAACTTCTAAGGACAACACTAAAAAAGTTCGCTTACCAAACGGAAAGTGGATTGACGATAAGGGTGTAGAATATAATGGACCTCTAGTTTTTAGCGTAAATGTTGAAGATGGCCGTTTATTATATTTTGAACATCTTTCAAATAGTAAATTCAAACTTCCTTTTAAAAAGAAATAAATTTCAAAATACATATAAAAAGAGAGTGACTAATTTAAATGTCACTCTCTTTTTGCTACTGAATGTTTACCTTATTTCATTAAGCCAAAGTAGCCTTTAGCATTATCATAACTTATTGCTTTTACCATTTCACCGATAAATTTCTCTTCAGAAATCGGCAATCTTCCAGCTTCAATATCCGCTCCTAGTATATTACATAAAATTCGTCTAAAATATTCATGGCGAGTAAATGATAAGAAGCTACGAGAGTCTGTCAACATGCCTATAAAACGACTTAAAAGCCCAAAAGAAGATATAACTTCTATCTGTTTTGTCATTCCATCAAGTTGATCTAAGAACCACCATGCTGCCCCATACTGCATTTTTCCAACTGAATCACCAGTATTGAAATTATAACACATTGCTGCCATCACCTCACTATCTTTAGGATTTAAATTATAAAGAATAGTCTTCGTAAGCATATTTTCCTCATCTAAAC
>JAWXTO010000172.1:0-3149 GCA_044433545.1 Rikenellaceae bacterium | reverse complement strand
AACAACGACTTTTTGCGGATAATATAAACAGAAATGATAACACTAATAGTCTGTGCCCCTATTGTTGCTATTGCTGCGCCACCAGCACCCATTCCACAATATGCAACAAGTATTAAGTCACCTACTATGTTTGCCACACAGGCGATAGCTACTGCTAGAAGTGGTGTTTTTGAGTCGCCTAGACCACGAAATATACTGCCTAGAACGTTGTATGCAAAAATCATTGGAACGCCAATTGCACTATAGAAGATATAGCTGCGAGTTTGGCTAATTGCTTCTTCTGGTGTGTTCATGCCAGAGACTATAGAGTCTCGAAATAGAAGCATAGCTATCATTATTACGAGCGAAATGCCGAAAAATAGAGCGATAGAGTTTGCTATGACTCCTCCAATTTCGTTGTCTTTCTTTTCTCCACTTTTTTGACCTACGAGAATTGTTGTTCCCATCGCAAATCCAGCACAAACGGATGTTATGAAGTTAATAAGTTGACTACCTGTAGAGACACCCGAAACATCGTTTATTTGGGCAAAATTTCCTACGATGAACATATCTATTGCGCCATACATCACCTGTAAAAGCAGTGCGAAAAATATGGGAATTGTAAAAGATACTAAAGATTTGGTAACTGAGCCTGTAATTAGTTTGTTTTCATTGTTGTTACTCATTATAAAATTATAAATAAATTAAAGCTGTGTACAGCTCTTTCTTGTAATGTGATTTTTCTACTTTTAATTGATGCGCAAAGGTACAATTTTAATGGAAACTCACAAAAGAATTTTAGAGATTTGCGTTCAAAAAATGGGGGAGCAAACCTTAAAAGCCTGCTCCCCATTTAATTTACTCATTTTTTGTAGGATATTTTGCATCTACCTCAATTAGATATTTATCTAAAAGTTTTCTCAGTCGTTTAGCCTCTTTAGGATGGCTGTCAATGAGGTTATTTTTCTCAGATATATCTTCTTTTAGGTTAAATAAATATGCTTTTTCTAAGTCATAACAATACGTATATTTCCACTCTCCGTCATATACAGCACTGAAAGGATATCCTCCTTGATTGAAATAATGTGGTGAGTGCCAGAAAATAGGCGATCTTTTCACAGTTTTACCATCTAAAAGAGGTTTAAAACTTTCTCCATCGACATGTTGCTGTTTTTCAAGAGGAAGACCCGCAATTTCTAATAGAGTAGGGTAAAGATCAGTTCCAACAATAGGTGAATCACACACTGTACCTGAAATTTTTGCATTTGGTGAGTACACAATAAGAGGAACTCTTATGCCACCCTCAAAAGCCCAGCCTTTTCCTTCGTTTAAAGGCGCATTACACGTTGGAGAGCCTTCAGATGATGATAACCCCCCATTGTCTGAATAGAAAACGAATGTTGTATTATCACTAAGACCTAAATCTTCGATTAGTTGAACAAGTCGACCAACATTTTGGTCAAGACAATATAAAAATGCTGCATAAGTTGGATCAGACTGTATGATGCGACGTAAAACGTTTGTATAGTTGCCTTTTTCTTGTTGAAACCATGAAAGCGAAGGACGTACTTCCCCCTTTACGAGTGCAGTTTGCGTGTCTAAACCCATTTTTTTAGCCTTTTCAGTGAAATATGCTATGTCATCTGGTTTTGCTACTATAGGTGTGTGAACGGCATAATAACACAGATTTAAGAAAAAAGGTTCATCTTTGTTCTCTTCTATTGCCTCTAAAGCTTTGTCTGTCAATAGATCAGTTATAAATTCACCCTTTTCATTAAAACGTTGTCGTTGCCATGTGCCTTCTTCATATCCTGTTAAAGATGTGTCAAATCCTTGCGCTAGTGGCATAGTAGGTTCTGTTTCTCCTAAGTGCCATTTGCCAAAGTGCATAGTTTTATATCCGTGTGACTTAAAGGCTTCAGCAAGAGTAAATTCTTCTGTTGCAATGTGAGGAGCAAAATCAGCGTCTATAAGTTTGCCTTTAGACGGTTTACCCCATTGTCCAATAAGTCCAGTGTAGCCTGTGCGTGCAGGAGAACAACCTGTCATGATTGCACCTCTAGCAGGTGAGCTTACAGGCGATGCAGAGTGAGCATCTGAGAAAAATACACCCTTTTGAGCAAGCTTATCAATGTTTGGAGTTTCATAAAATTCACTACCGTTTACTCCTAAGTCTGCCCATCCTAAATCGTCTACAAGAATAAAGACTACATTTTGCTTCTCTTGAGCATTAGCATTAACGGCTAATAAAGAACTCAAGAATAATATGCTTTTTTTCATGTTTAGTTTATTTTATAGGGTGATTCACAAACTCCAGTTTTGTGAATTATCCTCATAATTTTCATTGAAAATTATACGCTCTTTTGCCCTTAAAGGCAAAAGAAAGCGAGTTTTGAAGCCCTCTAGACGTGCTTTTTCAAAAAGCATTAAACTTATTTCAAAAGGCGGAACGCCTTTAGGTACAAAGTTTTTAAATGGCAATTACCTCCATTTTTGATATTTTTAACGAAAGTTAAGGTATCTTATATGAAGTATATAGTGTTAACTACCTATGTGTCACCGATGTATTAGTTTCGGGTTACACCCTTTATAGGCATAAACATTGCTGAATATCCACCACCAGGTGCAACAAATACTTCAATTTCTTTTTCATTAGAAGAAATCTCTTTAGTTTCTATGAAATAAGCTTCTTTGTTAGTCTCACAATGTGTATCCTTAGCATCTCTATATATCGTAACCTCGTATGTTGTGTTTTTGTCTAAGAAATTTAATGGAAGTTTGTGATTTCCGCCTTTTTCGTTGAATACAGTGCCTACAAACCATGTGTTGTCTTTACGTTTTGCAACCGAAACATGAGAGTTAAATTCTTGTTCTAAATATATTGTCTCATCCCATGTTTTAGGAAGTGATTTAATGAATGCAAAAAGGTCAGCTTTGCTTTCATAAGCCTCTGGAGCATCAATCAATACTGACAATGCGCCAGTGTGAGTGATAAAAAAGCGAGCCATTTCTGAAGAAACTGTAGATATGTATTCGTTTGTTGGACCTTTACTGCGAGTTTGCATTTCGTTTAATGCAAATGTTCCGTTTGTTTGATCCATGTGACCTGCAAGAAGATTTACACATGCCATTTTTACAAATCCACTAGGAGAGAACGCTTTTCTCGTGTC
>JAWXTO010000171.1:0-3185 GCA_044433545.1 Rikenellaceae bacterium | reverse complement strand
AATACATCTATGGGTTTCACTCCTGTTGATGGTCTTTTGATGGGTACTCGTTGTGGAGAAGTTGACCCAGGAGCATTGCTTTACATTGCTGACAAAGAAGGTCTTAATGCAAATCGTATCAGCAACCTTATGAACAAAGAGTCAGGTCTTGTTGGTATCACAGGCATCAGCTCTGACATGCGTGACATCACAAAAGCAGCGTCAGAAGGTAATGAGCGTGCTAAATTAGCTATCAAAATGTTCGATAAACGAGTTAAGAAATTCATAGGTGCTTATGCTGCTGAAATGGGTGGCGTTGACCTTGTAATCTTTACTGGTGGTATCGGTGAACACAACCGTCCTTTCCGTAAAGCCGTTCTTGAGGGTATGGAATTTATGGGCTTAGAGTTTGACGAGGCTGCAAATGAAGAAGCTTACGGCATTGATAAAGTTATCTCTAAAGAGGGTTCTAAAGTTATAGCTATGGCAGTTACAACAAATGAAGAGCTTGTTATTGCGCTAGACACTTTCCGCTTATTGAAAAATATAGAAGAATAGTTTTAGGGAACTTCTAAAAACTGAACTTTAATGCTTTTTCATTATAAGACTTCATCTTCGAGTTTTATAAAATACACCGTAGGAACCCCTACGCTAACATTTTATAAAATCCAAATCTAAAGCCTTATAATAAAAACTCAAATAAAGCCAGTTATTAGAACTCCCCTTAATAAAAATATACGTATTTATGTTTACAAAGGAAGTATACAAAAAGAGAAGAAACTCTTTACGAAAGAAAATAAAAAGCGGCATAATTTTACTAATAGGAAATAGTGAATCTTCGAGAAACTACCCTAGCAACTATGAGCATTTTCGACAAGATAGCACATTTCTTTACTATTTTGGCATCAATGCAGCTGATTTAGTAGGTGTTATAGATGTTGACAATGCTACAGACTGTCTATACGGCAACGATTATACAATAGATGATATAATTTGGATGGGTGACCAACCCTCAGTAAAACAACTAGCTGAAGGAGTTGGCATAAATTCTACACGCACACTTAGAGATCTTCATAAAACAATAAAAATGGCTGTCTCAAAAGGACGTAGGATTCATTTCCTACCCCCTTACAGAGCAGAAAACACTCTAAAACTCAAAGACCTATTAGGCATAAAAGCGTCTAGCATAAAAGATTACGCCTCAAAAAGTCTTATACGTGCCGTAGTTGCTGACAGAGAGATAAAATCTAAAGAAGAACTTGCTGAATTAGACAGAGCTTTTGCTATTGGCTATGAAATGCACACAACAGCGATGCAAATGTGTAAGCCTAATCTAAGCGAACGTGAAATTGCAGGCGCTATAGAAGGTATAGCATTACGTAAAGGACTTGGAGTATCATTCCATAACATCGTAAGCCATAATGGTCAAACACTTCATAATCACAGCCACAACAACCGCCTAGACCCTGACAGATTGTTACTTGTAGACGCTGGGGCTGAAACTATACTTAATTATTGTAGCGACAACACTCGTACTATGCCTGTTTCGGGCGTATACACACAAAAGCAACGTGACATTTATGAGGTTTTAACGTCTGCATTTGAGAAATCACTATCCCTAATAAAATCAGACCTTACTTATCAAAGCGTTCAACGTGAATGTTTCAAAGTAATGGCTGAGGGACTTTCTTCTCTAGGTCTAATTAAAGGAAATGTCGATGACGCAGTAGAAAATGGCGTTGTTAGCTTATTTATGCCTCACGGATTAGGTCACCAACTAGGTCTTGACGTTCACGATATGGAGAATTTTGGTGAAAACTTCGTTGGTTATGACGAAGAAACCGAACGTAGCACTCAATTTGGATTTTCGGCTCTTAGAATGGGTAAAAGATTACGTCCAGGACATGTTATCACCGTAGAACCAGGCATATATTTCGTTCCTAAGTTAATTGAAAAATGGAAAAATGAAAGCATAAATCGCTCATTCTTAAACTATGACCTTATCGAAGAATATTTAGACTTTGGCGGTATGCGTGTCGAAGATACTGTTGTTGTAAACGAAGCAGGTTCTCGAATTTTAGGCAACAAACGCATTCCTTACACCGCAAATCAAATTGAAGAATACATGGCTAAATTCAAGTAGAATTATAATAGTCCAAGTGACCTATTAAGACACAAAAGAGGGCTACCAATAAACAGAGGGTGACTAACAAGAAACCCCTCTATTTCGGATGAAATAGAGGGGTTTCTTGTAATATATTATATGTTATTTCAAAGATACTTTAATGTCTTGGAACGCACGATTACCAGTACCCGCTGGAATTTTGTGTCCACAAATAACATTCTCTTTAAGTTTCTCTAATGGGTCAACTTTACCGAAGATAGCTGCCTCATTAAGCACTTTTGTAGTCTCCTGGAACGATGCCGCACTCATGAAACTAGAAGTTTGAAGTGCTGCACGTGTGATACCTTGAAGAATTTGTGTTGAAGTTGCAGGAATAGCATCACGTACTATAACCTCCTTCATATCTTTACGTTTCAACTGTGAATTTTCATCACGTAATTGACGCATAGTAACAATTTGTCCTTGTTGCATTTCAGAAGAGTCTCCCGCATCAACAATAACTTTCTTCTCGTAAATATCATCGTTTACTGACATGAATTCCCATTTATCAACAATTTGTTCTTCAAGGAATTTAGTGTCACCTGGATCTTTGATACGTACTTTATTCATCATCTGACGAACGATAATCTCAAAGTGTTTGTCATTGATTTTCACACCCTGCATACGGTAAACCTCTTGAACCTCATTTACGATATATTCTTGAACTTTTGTAGGTCCTTGAATAGAAAGTATATCTGCTGGAGTAATTGCACCATCAGAAAGAGGCATACCTGCTTTAACGTAGTCATTTTCTTGTACAAGAATCTGACGAGAAAGTGGAACAAGATATTTAACAACTTCACCAGTACGGCTAGTGATGATAATCTCACGGTTACCACGTTTAACTTTACCGAATGAAACCTCACCATCAATCTCTGAAACTACAGCTGGACTAGATGGGTTACGAGCCTCAAACAACTCAGTTACACGAGGAAGACCCCCTGTGATATCACCTGCTTTACCTACTGCACGAGGGATTTTGATAAGAATATCTCCCGCTTTCACATCTTGGGTTTCTGTAACTACGATGTGTGCGCCAACT
>JAWXTO010000170.1:0-3203 GCA_044433545.1 Rikenellaceae bacterium | reverse complement strand
TTCGTCGAACAAACCTCGTTTTCCTGTGCTCTTAAAAATCATTTTTGTATTGCTTTTATTTTAACACAAAGATAGGCATAATTTGTTGATTTTCAAATAGTCAGTTTATAGAAGTCCCCTAATAAAAGTTGTGGGAATAAGATATTTATATTACTTTTGTTATACGAGATGTACTTTCTTTTGTTGAAAAAAGGAAAGTATATACAAGTAATATTTTTGTGCAAAGTCAATGCAATTCAAAATGGCATTGAAGATAATGAGTGAGTTAGAGATGGAGGTATTATTATTCAAAACACGGTTGAGTGTTGTTGCATGCAGGTATTTGGTGCCTTTTTACTATAAAGGTGAAACCGTAAAAATACCAGAAATTGCAGAAATTTATGGCTTCAAGCCAAGGTCGATAAATCCCTCGTTTTCGGCGTTGACAAAAGTTGGAATTTTGAGTAGTAGAGTAGGTGGAAAGTATGAAGAGAGAGGTTTTATGTTTGCCAAAGACCCCAAAGAAGTAACACTATATGATATAGTAAGAGCTTTAGAGGGAGAAGCACCTGTTGTAGGGTGTTCTGACAGGTTGACGTGTCAGCCATCAGATTGTAATGATTGTAGCATACACGATGAACTACAAAAAGTGAAAGAGAGTCGTAAGAAGATTTTATCTGGAACGACAATTTATGAACATTATTTAAATTTAAAACCAGGGAGAAAATAAATCTCTCCTATATAAAATGAAGAAGATTACAACCATATTATTATCTGTCCTTTTTGGCTTTAGTGGTTACAGCCACACGCTAGAAAAGGAAGTTTTGACCAATACAAATGGTCAGAATGATACGGTTGTGTCTATTTCTGAAGACGGAAAACATATAATCCAAAAAACAACTAAACAAAATACGTTTACTGTTTACTATAAATTAAATAGTTCTGAGATAGATAAGACATATCTTACTAATGCAGCTGCATTTGATATGGTTGAACGTCACCTGAGAGACTCATTTGGTATGGCTCATTTAGATTCACTTTCGCTAAATGCTATATCGTCTCTTGATGGTAGGCTTTCTTACAACATTGCGCTTTCAGAACGTCGTGCGAACTCGTTATATCGCTATTTGTCGAATGAATATCCTTATATCAAAGACAAAATTAAGGTAAGTTTTTCGGGAGAAGACTGGGACGGGCTTCGTGCAATGGTTGTTGAGAGCAATAGAGTGCCTAATAAACAAGAGGTGTTAACAATTATTGACAGTGAGTTTCCGTTAGACACCAAAGAACTTCATCTGAAACAATTAGATAACGGAAGTTCGTGGAAATTCATAAGCGAAAACATGTTAAAATTCCTTCGTTATGGAGCTTCGGCGATTTTCCATTATGATATTGAATATTTGGCAGCCCATGAAGAGCCAATTTTAACAGAACTTTCATACCCAGAAACAAAAATTGACACTCTTGTAATCCCTAAAATGCAGATTCAAGAGCCAGAACCTGAGACTTATGTAAAACCAGTGCTTGCATTTAAGACAAATTTACTTTTTGATGTAGCGTCGGTTTTAAATATAGGAATAGAGATTCCAATTGGTAATAGAATATCAATTGAAGGAGAATATATTTTCCCATGGTGGTATTATGAGCCAGAAAATGTTACGGTTAGAACAACTACAGCGCATGTAGGCATCAACTACTGGTTAGGAAACCGAGAAAATCGTGAGCGTTTGACAGGTTGGAGTCTAGGTCTGTATGGCGGCTGGGGAGAATATGACTTTCAGTTGTTTAGCGAAAGTGGTGTGCAAGGTGAGATGTTAAATGGAGGCTTGTCAATAGGTTATTCACATGCTATTGGTAAGAGTTTCAATCTACAATATCAAGTTGGCGTAGGATATCTTCAAACTGACTATAAAAATTACCAAATGATGTATGACACAAAGTATGGTAATGTAAAAGTCTTTGAATACCCTTGGGAGGTTAAGCGTAGAACTATTATAGGTCCAACATAGGCGAAGATTTCGCTTGTATGGGTGATAAAGAATAGGAGGGCAGTGAAATGAAAAAGTTAATTTTAGGCTTATTTTCTTTGTCGTTGCTGTTTGCTTCGTGTGAACATCACCACTTATATTATGTTGTCTCAAACACGGCGACAATAAAGTTCAATGTAGACTGGAGCTATGCAGATTTGACCCCTAATGGAGTTACTGTTTTAGCCTACAATAGCGGTGATGGGTCGCTTTATGAGATTTTCTCGCCACAAAATGCTACAGAGTCGTTTTATTTATCTTTTGGTGAGGGAACTTATGATTTGGTGTTCTTTAACAACACGCCTGATGAGTTTAGTGCAGTAGATTTTAGCGGATATAGCGATATCAACACGCTGTTGGTGAGTGCAAAGGATAAAACTTCGACCAGAGAAGTGTCCGAAGAAGATTCATATCTCGATGTGATTATGGATCCAGATGTGTTAGCAAGCACAGTGCTTCGTAATGTTGAAGTGACTTCAGAAATGATTGATATTTACTATGATAGACCAGATTTATCGGTGACTATGAGTGAGTTTGAATATACAGTTTATCCCGAACGTGTGGTTTATGACTGTTTAGTTGAGGTTCATGTCAAAGGTCTTAAATATGCGTTAAGTGCGCCTTACACTTTCCTTAAACACTTAGCAGGTGGGTATAATTTAGGGTCAGAGTTAGTGCAGGAAAGAGGTGTGATGCACGAATTTGTGCTTAATAATAGGGTTTTTGATGAGGGAAGCACAGCTAATGGTACTATCACTAAAGAACTTACCACTTTTGGTAAAGCAGCAAATGAAGACACAAGATACATTATTGATATAGCTTTTATTTTGCTTAATGGAGAGACTTATCCTTTGGTTGCAGATGTGACAGACCAAGTGAATGAGCAAGAAATTAAGAGCGTTGCTGATAAGTATTACATATATTTAGAACTTGAACTGCCTGAGGCGATTGGAGATGCAGAAGATGGGGCGTTTGACCCCAATGTTGATAGTTGGGTTGATGAGTTTATAGATATGGCGATTTAGAAAATATTAGAAGACGAAATCAAGTCTCATTAAATATACAAATCAAACTATAAATTTGCTGAATTCAACCTGCAAATGCAACTGAATTCATATTAATAATTTGTTTAAATTTTTCATTTGGTGTGAGGTATCCGAGTCTTTTACGAGGACGATTATTTAGCTTGTTTTCAAT
>JAWXTO010000169.1:0-3205 GCA_044433545.1 Rikenellaceae bacterium | reverse complement strand
CGTGCAACTACTATAATTCTGGTTTTTCCCTCAAAACATGATGGAATATTGTTCTAAATATTTGACTTTTAAAGGTGCTTCACAGGCTGAAAAAGACGAATTTAAGACTAAATTCCAGAAGTTAGTGAAAATTTCTATGGAAAACACTGGTGGAACTCGTTATCTGTCGAAAAATCCTCCTCACACAGCACGTGTGAAAGAATTGTTAGAGATTTATCCTAATGCCAAGTTCGTATACCTTATGCGTAACCCTTATACGGTGTTAGAGTCTACTAGAAACTTCTTTTATAAGACTATAAAACCACTTCAACTTCATTCAATTGAAGAAGCTCAGTTTGACAAACAAATTATTGAGGTCTACAAAGAGCTTTATATGAAGTATGAAGAAGATAAGGGACTTATTCCTGAAGGCAACCTTATAGAAATGAAGTTTGAAGAATTTGAATTAAATCCTTCAGCCGCAACAAAGAAAATATATGATCAGCTTTCTCTTGAAGGGTATGATGATGCCAAAGAAGAGATAGAGAAATATTTAGATACTAAAAAAGGATATAAGAAAAACGCCTATAAATATGCTCCAGAGGTGATTGAAACTGTCGAAAGAGAGTGGAAATTTGCTGTAGAACAATGGAATTACGACCTTGAAGGTGCAAAAGAGTAGACTTTATGTTGGTACAGCCACTTTTTGTAATGTTAAGTAAAATTCAACATATAGATTTATGCTGACAATTAAAAAAAATGATATGAAATTTATAAATTATTGCCTTTATACAATATTAACAATAACCTTATTTTCGACATCGCTATTTGCTCAACAAATTGAGCCGATACCTTATGGCGACATGTCTAGATGGCAAACTAGAAATGTAAAAGAATCAGTAATTATTGGAGGCGCACTTAAAACTATCTATGAAATTACGGACACAAAGGTTACAGAAGAGAATGTACCATTTATAAATACGACTTCGAATTGGGCGACTAGTTCAGCGTACGCAAAAGTAAGCGGCATTTCAAAAGGTAGCGTTACTGTATTTCCTGAGGATAGAGGAAATGGTGATAAAGCTGTTAGACTAGAAACAAAACTTGAAGAAGTTAAGGTTTTTGGCATTATAAACATTTCTGCTCTTGCTACAGGCTCTATTTTTTTAGGTGAGTTGGTTGAGCCGATAAAAGACACAAAAAATCCACTAGCAAAATTAATGCAGGGGATACCTTTTACAGAAAAACCATCATTTTTACAGTTTGATTATAAGTTTAAAAACGAAAATGGCGGTAAACGTATCATGGATTCTGGTTTTTCGAGTGACAAACTGCCTGGCGTGAATGCTGGTGAGGCTTGTTTATTATTACAACGACGTTGGGAAGACGCTAACGGAAATGTTTATGCTGAAAGAGTCGGAACGGCATGGAGACGTTATTCAAAAAATCAATATACGTGGATAAATGATGAACGAATCGAAGTTTTGTACGGCAACATAACAAAAAATCCTAATTTTGAGTCTTATATGGGGCTAATTACTGAAGACCCTCTATACACAAAAAATAGTAAAGGGCAAGCAGTTCCTATACAAGAAGTTGGCTGGGCAAAAGAAGGCACTACACCAACACATATTATCATGAGAATTTCATCAGGATATGGTGGAGCTTACGTTGGTTCGCTAGGTGCTACAATGTGGGTTGATAATATTGCTTTGGGGTATAACGATTAGGCAATTCCAAAAAAAAAGCATACCTTTGTGTTTTAGTAGGATGCTAAAAGATTTGTTTTCTTAACAAGAGTATTCTTATTAACATTCACAAATTCTGCATCTTACAGACGCTTGCAAGATAAGTATGTAAGTCGCTTTATGCCAAAGCTAAAATGGCAAATGTAAACAAAATTAAAATCTGGGAGAAACAAAACTCCCTTTAAATTATATAAAATGAGTAAATTAAAAGACGTAATTATTTCTGCTATTCAAGATAAAAAGGCTAAAGATATTGTTGCTTTAGACCTGCGTAATATAGACGGTACAATTTGTGACTACTTTATCGTTTGTAATGCGGACTCTGCACCACAACTTTCTGCGATTGTTGACGAAGTGGAAGAGCGTGCCTATGTTGAATTACAAGAAAAAGTTATCAGAATACAAGGTAAAGAAAACGGAATATGGATTGCTATGGACTTTGGCGACATTATAGTTCACGTTTTTGAAACTGAAGCGAGAGAATTCTATAATTTAGAGGATATGTGGGGTGATGCTGATTTAGAAGAATTTGAATCTTTTGAATAAAAGAGGTAAAATTACTTTTTTTATGCTTTTGCACTTAACTACAAAATTTATTAGTCTATTTTTTGTTATATATTAGGGGATTTAAGAAAATATTCATTCAAAATAACAAATGTACGTATAAATTGGTGCTAAGCACTTACCTAAATTAATTTTAAAATGTTTAAAGCTGAAAAACAAAAATTTAACCCTTTTTGGGTTTTTGTTATCATTATAACAATAGCAATTTTTATATTCAATTCATTTGGAATAGGTGGCGAAATTCAAGAAGTTACTTGGCCTACGGTCAAAAACACTATGCTTGAAAAAGATGTTGTAAATCGTGTTGTAGTGATTAATAACCAAAGCGTTGAAGTTTATTTAAAAGAGGGGGAAATTGAAGAATTCAAAAAACAAGCTCGTTATAAAAATATTCCTTCTACAGGAGCACAATTTGAATTTAGAATTGGCTCGTTAGAAAAATTTGAAAACGACTTTGAAGCTGTTCAAAATGAAACTGAACTTGACCAACGTGTAGCACTTGAATTTGAAGAGAGAAAAAGCTTCTTCGGAGACCTTTTCTTCTCTACAATTATACCGTTGTTGCTTATAGTCTTTATCTGGATGTTTATTTTCAGAGGTGCTAAAGGCGGTGGCGGCTCAGGTGGGAACAATGTATTTAGTGTAGGAAAGGCGAAAGCACAAGTGTTTGATAAAAAGAATTCTGTAAATATTAATTTCAAAGATGTAGCAGGCTTAGAAGGTGCGAAAGTTGAGATTATGGAGATTGTAGATTTCTTGAAAAACCCTAAAAAATACAGCGATTTAGGTGGTAAGATACCTAAAGGTGCTCTTCTTGTAGGCCCTCCAGGAACAGGTAAAACACTTCTTGCAAAGGCTGTAGCTGGTGAAGCAAATGTTCCGTTCTTTTCAATAAGTGGTTCTGACTTTGTTGA
>JAWXTO010000168.1:0-3209 GCA_044433545.1 Rikenellaceae bacterium | reverse complement strand
AGCAAGAATTTAACGCAAACCATGTCATTTAATGGTTCTATAAACCTTACCAATAAGTTTGGGCTTTCAGGCAGTGCAGGTTTAGACCTTTCAACAATGGAAATAACACCTGGTACTGTTAGCTTAACTCGTGACTTGCACTGTTGGCAAATGTCATTCACGTGGGTACCAGTAGGTTTTAGAAAAAGCTGGAACTTCAAAATTGCCGTTAAGAGTGGTATGTTAAGTGACCTTAAATACGAAAAGAGCAGCAGTTATACAAACAATTATAGTAGTTACTATTAGACAATATACAATTTAACTAGTAATGACACAATAAAACAAAATTATTCTAGTTTACTATTTATGAAAAAACACATAATCGTTGCAGCAGTGGCGGCAACACTATTAAGTTGTAACAACATGACAAAAAACGAAAATCCTCTATTAAGTGAATATACATCACTGCATCAAACCGTTCCTTTTGACAAAATCAAAAACGAACATTATATTCCTGCATTCGATGTAGCAATTGAAGAAGCTAAAAACGAAATTAACAACATTATTTCATCTAAAGAGGAACCTACATTTGAGAATACTATTGAAGCATTAGAAAATGCAGGACAAAGATTAGGTCTAATTTCATCTATTTTCTTTAATTTGAATAGTGCTCACACAAATGACACACTTCAGAATATAGCATTAGAAGTTTCTCCTAAATTGACAGAATTTTCAAATTATATTACTTTAAATAACGAGCTTTTTAAGAGAATTAAAGAAGTTTATGATAATTGTGACCGTTCTAAACTGACAAAAGAACAAGAAATATTAATAGATAACAACTATAAAAGTTTCTCAAGAAAAGGTGCTGCGCTGTCAGATGACAAAAAAGAAGAATACAGCAAAATTGCCACAGAACTATCTACTTTGTCGCTAGAGTTTCAACAAAATGTCCTTGCAGCAACAAACGATTTTGAATTACACCTAACAACAGAAGACGAAATTAAAGGATTGCCAGATTTCGTAAAAGAAATAGGTGTTTCAGAAGCAAAATCTCGTTCAAAAGAGGGTTATGTATTCACATTACAGGCTCCAAGTATGATTCCATTTTTGCAATACGCTGAAAGACGTGATTTACGTGAAAAAATTTGGAGAGCATACAACAGCCGCTGTTTTAATTCAGAGAAATTCAACAATGAAAACATCGTTAAGAAAATCGTTGAATTAAGACTTCAAAGAGCACAACTTTTAGGATATGAAACACACGCAGACTATGCACTTGAAGACAGAATGGCAAAAAATAGCGATGCTGTCAATGAGTTCCTTAGTGAATTGCTTGAAAAATCATTGCCTTATGCAAAATCTGATGTAGAAATGGTTGCAAAATATGCTAAAGATAATGGAGCTAATTTTGAAATGATGCCATGGGACTTCAGTTACTATTCTGACAAGTTAAAAAATGAAAAATATTCATTAAATGACGAATTGTTAAAGCCATACTTTGAGTTAACAGCTGTCAGAAATGGAGTTTTCGCTTTAGCAACAGAATTGTATGGTATTAAATTCGTAAAAAATAACGATATAGTTCCTTATCAAGAAGATGTTGAATGTTTTGAAGTATTTGACGAAGATGGCACTTTTCTATCAGTACTTTATTTAGATTTCTTCCCTCGAAGCTCTAAAACAGGAGGAGCATGGATGACCTCATACAGAGAACAATTCGTAAAAGATGGCATAAATGTTCGTCCTCACGTTTCTTTAGTATGTAATTTCACAAAACCTACAGAGGGCAACCCTTCTCTACTTACATTTGGAGAGGTAACAACATTTTTACACGAATTTGGGCACGGGTTACATGGAATGTTAGCTAACGGAACATACGAATCAACTTCTGGTACAAACGTAGCACGTGATTTTGTAGAGTTACCATCTCAAATTCTTGAAAACTGGGCTACAGAGAAAGAATTTTTAGCTATGTTTGCTAAACACTATAAAACAGGTGAAGTTATTCCTGATGAATTAGTCGAAAAAATAATCGCTTCTAAAAACTATTTGAGTGGTTATGCTAGTGTTAGACAGTTGACATTTGGTATTAGTGATATGGCATGGCACTCTATTACAGAGCCTGTAAGTGTTAGTGTTAAAGATTTTGAGAAGAATGCTACAGCAAAAGCGTCTGTTTTACCTAGTATAGACGATGCTTGCATGTCTCCATCATTTAGTCATATCTTCGCTGGAGGTTATTCTGCTGGATACTATAGTTATAAATGGGCAGAGGTGCTTGATGCTGATGCTTTCTCTTTATTTAAAGAAAAGGGCATCTTTAACAAAGAAGTTGCCAAATCATTTAGAGATAACATATTATCTAAAGGCTCTTCTGAGGATGAAATGGATTTATTCATCAAATTTAGGGGTCGTAAACCTGAAATTGACGCATTGTTAAATAGATTAATTTCGGAATAATGAACAAAAGTATCTTATATTTAGCCATTTTACTCGCTAGTTTCACCTCGTGTGACGCTAGCGACGATGACACATATAGCCAAGTAAATCAAATTAGCAGAATTAAAAGTTTTGTTGAAGACCAATATCTTGACTATACAGTGATAAACAACGCTATTTATGTTGCTAACATAGATGATGTTGTTATGGTTGGTGAAAAAATAGAAACTGGTGATTCTGTTTACTTATATTATGCTATTTTTGAGTTTTATTCAAGTATAGACGACCTAGTGTATACAAACATGGAAAGTATGGCCGATGACTATAATTTTTATATTGACGATGCTTCGTACGAACCATTAAAAATTAAATATGGAACTACTGATTTGTATGAAGGAATGAATCTAGCTTTATCAGGTTTGGTAAAAGAAGGAACGTACATAGCATTTATTCCTAGTAGCTATGTTTATGGAGATAGATATAATGGTGTAGTAACAGACAACACTTCACTAGCAATATATATGTATGTAGAAAACATTATAAAAAATTAAAAAGCAAGCTATAACTATCTAGAAATAAGGGAATCCTATTTATTTTAAATTAGTTTAGCCGTTTTTAACTGTTTTTTTTATATATTTGTGGCTTCATGCGTTAAAAAGATTATTATATTCAAAATTTATACATGATAAAAGTCACTCAATTATTAAATAATATTTAGGGGAGTTCTATTTTCTCCCTAAAATACTTTTCGGTCACTAACCGCCTCTTTTCGATTTGACAAAAATGGG
>JAWXTO010000167.1:0-3236 GCA_044433545.1 Rikenellaceae bacterium | reverse complement strand
AGACTTTAAAGACAACTTTGATGCGTCAACATTAAAAGAACTCCTATCATTCGAAATCAACAAGTTAACCACTGCTAAAAATGTAGTCACGTCTATATTGTAGCTTTCACAAACCTCACTTATCGTACTATCATTAAACCCCATAGAAATCCCAAAGCGATTCAAAACTAACAACATAGAATAGTTCTCACTTATCAGATCCGTCATTTTATCATTCGGAGTATAATTCCACACTTTATACATTTTATTCATATTATTACATTTTATTTAGTATTATTGTTTTATTCTTATACCGTAAAGCATCAATTTATTATATTTATTTGTTACAAATATAATAAATTCCTCAATATTATAAAGATAATAACAATTTACGTTACCTTAATTTAGGTATGTAAAATTACTACTTTACGAATACTTCTAAAATAACATATAATAGTAGTTTTATACAATTATTGCACTATGAAGTAACATAAATTTGTTATCAACGTCATTATATAGTCGAAAACAATGACAAAATATTGTTAAAAATGTTAGATTTTACCAGATTAGCTAATTTCATAATTTATCACTACCTTTGCACAAAATAACTACAAAAAATTAAGATGAAAACAGCTGACTGGCACTCTATAGTTACAACAAAAGCATTATTGATAGGCGAAAATTCGACTCTTCAATGGAAAGACGAAATTCTAGAGCACGCAATGTTCCTAGATTACTATTTTAACACACCTCCTTACGACCTTGGAGAAAGAAGTCGCTACAGCGAAGCAAAAACTATCTTTGAAACACTTCTTGAAATCACAGATAACACATGTCGCCCTGAGCAAGTTCACGGCACACTATTATCTAATGACCTATTAGCTCGTTCTCCAAAAGGGAAACATATTTTTGTGCCAGAAAAAGAGGCTAGAGAAGGATATACTCACATCAAAAACATCATAAAACACAATCCTACAATAAAATATGTTTTTATTATGGGATTACAGGCGAATTATTATCTTCAAAAATTTGGTTTCTATAACTGCGGAGAAAATACAGACGCTTTTCTTAAAGGTGCAGAGCCTCGCAGAACAGGCATGCAATCAGAAAAACCATATTATCAACCTGTTGATGCGAAACCATTCCGCAACGTGTGTTTTAAGCGATATGAAGCTGTAAATCATCCTCAAATAGAGGTTATTCCTATACTACCTGTAAAAAGCTACCCGCTGATGGGCACAGAATTGATAAATTTTGGAGAAAATTTTGAACAGTTAAAGAAAAGTTTTAGAACTGAGAAATAATTCAAAAATGGCTTTAACTAAGATAATAAAAGGCGACTTACATCCACGAAATTATCATAACGGTCGGTATGATTTTGAGAAATTAATCGCTGCATACCCAGAATTAAGTCAATTTGTTGCAGAAAACAAATTCGGTGATTTATCTATTGACTTTTTTAATCCCAAAGCGGTAAAGTCATTAAACAAAGCACTTTTATTATATTATTACGGTATAGAATTTTGGGATATTCCACATTCTGCATTAACACCTCCAATTCCAGGTAGAGCCGACTATATACATTACATTGCTGACTTAATTTCACAATCTACATCACAGAATATTAACTGTTTAGACATAGGAGTAGGAGCAAATTGTATATATCCAATAATTGGCTGTTCTCAATATGGTTGGAATTTTGTAGGAAGTGACATTGATATAAATTCTGTGAAAAATGCTCAAAATATAGTTTCAAAAAACACAGTTTTACAAGACAAAGTCGAAATTAGACATCAACAAGACAAAACCTCAATTTTTAAAGGCATAATATCATTAAACGAACATTTTGACGTAAGCATCTGTAACCCTCCGTTTCACGATTCTCCCGAAAGTGCAGAAAAAGGGTCACTAAGAAAATTAAGAAACTTAAAAGGAAAGAATGTGCTTAAATCAACACTAAATTTTGGAGGAAAATCTAATGAATTGTGGTGCGAAGGCGGCGAATTAAGGTTTATAACTGACATGATACATGAAAGTAAGCTATATAAGAACAATGTTGAATGGTTTACAACTCTAGTGTCAAAAGAGGACAACCTTAAAGTTCTAGAAAATGAGTTAAAAAAGATAAAAGTTGCTCAAATAAAGACAATAAATATGTCTCAAGGCAACAAAAAAAGCCGAATTTTAGCTTGGAAATTCTAACTCGGATTAAAAACTTATAAATAAACTAATTGTATGTGGCAAACAGGACTTATCACAATAGGACTTCTTGTTGTATCTAATATTTTTATGACTTTTGCGTGGTATGGGCACCTAAAATTGCAAGAAACAGGGCATAGTTCAAACTGGCCTTTATATGCTGTAATACTTTTTTCGTGGGTTATAGCTCTTGCGGAGTATGCTTTTCAAGTTCCAGCAAATAGAATGGGATTTATCGGTAACGGAGGGCCTTTTACGCTTATGCAACTGAAAGTAATGCAAGAAGTTATAACACTTATTGTGTTTACTATATTTGTAAACTGTTTTTTTCAGGGCAATGAACTACGTTGGAATCATATAGTCGCATTTGGACTACTTATAGCAGCAGTTTACTTCATATTCTTAGATAAAAATTAGGTTAATCCCCTAAACTTCAATTTAGACAATTAACCTAATTACATATTACCGAATTAGTAGATTAAAGTAAATACTAGTTAGTTTTAAAACTATACTTAACTTCTGACAATTCTTTATTTGCAGCTTCAATTTTAGATGCTAAATCTTTTTTGAACTCTATTACTTTAGCTTGAAGTTCTGGTTCGCCAGTACCCATAATTTGAGTAGCTAAAATAGCAGCATTTTTAGCTCCATCTAAAGCCACTGTAGCAACAGGAATACCAGAAGGCATTTGAAGAATAGACAAGATGCTATCCCATCCGTCGATAGAGTTAGACGATTTGATAGGAACTCCAATAACAGGAAGTGGAGTAAGGGCTGCAATAACGCCTGGAAGGTGCGCTGCACCACCAGCACCAGCGATAATAACTTTTATACCGTTTTTGTGTGCGTTCTCAGCAAATTCCATTACTTGGTCAGGTGTACGGTGAGCAGATAAAGCGTTAATTTCAAAAGGTATCTGCATAGATTCGAAAAATTCTGCAGCTTCTTTCATTATTTTTAAATCAGAAGTGCTACCCATAATGATACTTACTTTAGGAGTCATAAAAATTTTATTTTAAAAGTATAAATAATTAGTAAATAGTATGCTAATTTATTGC
>JAWXTO010000166.1:0-3296 GCA_044433545.1 Rikenellaceae bacterium | reverse complement strand
AGTTACTTGCTTAACGGCTTCAATTTTAAATTCTTCAGGATATCTTTTACTGTTCATAAGCACCTCTTGATTAGTTATTTTGTCTAACTAAAAGGCGTCTATCAAGTCAGTGGCTATTCAAACAGCATGTACAACAGCTAGAAGAGGAAACTAACACACTGAACAAAAAACGAGATGTATTCAGCCAACTTACTAACAACTACAAAATGTACGAACCCGTCATAAAACGTAAATTAACAGAGTTAGATTCAGCACTTTTAGAAAAAAAGATTGAGCTGGAAGCAATCCGAGAGCTAATGCATGCAGTCTCATGTACAAGTTCACCTGAAAACCCAAAAATGTCTCCTATGTAGGAGGCTCTACTTTCTCCAGCCAATCAGCTTCAATGCTCGTTGGTTCAAGGCTATGTTGTAAGGTTTATGCAGACTTTTTTTCTATCTCGTCTTCAGCTATAGACACTTGCAACTCCTTAACTAAGCTAGCTTTAGGTTTATACTCCAACTGGCTTCTTTGAATTTTCAGCTTATCTAACAACGCTCTGTGAGTTACATCGAAATCATTAAAGATGGTAGCCCAAGTTTTCACATAAACTCTTATTCGTTCATCTGAACCAGAAACTATTCCTTGCCCCCCTCTACCAGCATAATCCTTCAGTCTTCTACTAATTTGGTAGTCACTTTGAGAAATTTTTGTTCCTACTAAAACAACATCAAATTTCATTCTTTGATCGTTGAATGCAGGGTGCTTATGGAGGACTTCAGCGTATCTATCAGCTTGCGCCAAATGCTTTTTGTTAAGAGCTACACTAGGTCTCTTTATCTCAATGATTGTGCACTTAATGAACTCTTCTTGAGTTGAATGATCTATTGTAACCATCTTCCTAGCCAGAAATAGATCTACCTGCCCCTTAGCGCCATCAACTGTCGCACCCTCAATTAAATCATTACCCTCAATATTATCACTATCCAGGATTTCGAAATCTGTGTCTCTCAGGTTTCTTGCTGTTTTGTAAAAATCGTCTTCCTCTGCACCAATTGTCGTATACTGAGCACCAAACAACCAAGTATTTGCCTCAATAATTCCTTGTAAGTCAGGGGTTTCAAGAACTTCCTTTGCATGCTCCTTGAAAAGATATTTCATCTTTTGAATAACTAAGTCTCTTTTTTGTAAGTGACCTATAGTGCTGATTATATAATCTAATTTTGATTTCTTAATTTGAGATGCAAACTCATCAAGGTTATCTTTTTCAAGATCTAAAACCCCCTCCAGCACATCTAGAAGGCTATCGTTTTCATTTGATGTTGAAATCCTGTCCAGCAGAGCAATGATGATCTTTGTCTGTTTAGGTTTAAGCCCATTAAAAGTCGACGGATCTGCTATACAGATATTAAGAACTAGTTTCTTAGTATGCTCTATTCTGATTTCTCTATCTTCATCTGATTCACCTGAATAGAAAGGAAAATAATTTTTTTCTTCAAAAGTATTTACAAGATCTGAAGCTCGTTCTCTTAGAAAATTTTGGTAGATTTCTGTGTTTTTAGTGTGCAGTTTTTTAATGAGTGCATTCCAGACATCGGAGCCATCAGATTTATCGCCATCTTTAAAAAAATCACGATTATTCAGTGACATAGAATCAAAGCCATCGAACCAATCCGATTTAACATATCCACTAATATAAAAGTCGTTTTTATAATTAAATCCAGACAGAATTTGATGCTGCTGTTGATCTATTGAGTCTCGAAAGTAGTTGTACGACTTTTGACCTGTTGGTTTTTGTTGCCAAAGGATAGTACTCGACTGAAAAGTGTAGTCATCTATTTCGATTGTATCGTTGAACAGGTAATGGCTCGGTGGGGTGATATTTACGCCATTGACAGTAATAGATATGTTAGAACAAACAATCAGCTTCCAACCAAACTCTTTGGATAGAGATTCAATAATATTATCCACAGGAGGGATTTTTTGAGCTTTATCACTGGTAATCCCAGACAAAAGTACAGACGTCCCACATTTACTTTTCAAAACTTTATTATTCTGTTCAGAGTCGCTTAATGCCTGAAACTTATAGTTTGTTAAGCAGGATGAATGTATTTCAACCTTTGCATTTTCCTCTTTTCTTCGAGTATACCAAGTTGCTGTTGCTGCGTATTTATGAAAAGTATAACGACCTCGCCCTTGACTACCTTTTTGAGTTACTAACTTCTTCGATGAGTCATCAAAGTTGTCAAAATTCTTATCAAGGTTGTGAAAATCGATACCTTCACCATTATCATAGATTTCAATGGAATCAACGCCTCCAAGGTCATTGATGCTTAAAGTAACATCAACTTTAGTAGCACCAGCATCTATACCATTCCAAATGTATTCACTAAGCATTTTCCAAGCAGGTATTTGCCCAAACCTTTTTTTTATTGAAGCATCAGTAATGCCTGTTTTACGTTCCTGGAGTCCTGTCACAGCTGTCAATCCTATCTTAGTGAATACCTCCGCCATATTAGCTCAACAGACGGAATTTATTTTGTCGTTCGTAACTGATGTACTATCTACATTGATAACTAAACAAGCGAATGCTTTACTTCAAAAATAGACGCTTTTGACGTGGTTCAACGCCTTATTGAGGGTTGGACGGCTGACACCAAAGTGCTCAGCTACTTCTGTTTTTGTCACAGACTTATCAAGTAGCATCGCTTGTGCTTTTTTGATATCAGAAGCCGTCATCTTGGCTTTGCGCCCCCCTTTACGACCTCTAGCTCTAGCTGCATCCAACCCTGCTTTGGTACGCTCAGAGATAAGCCTACGTTCAAATTGAGCAATAGCACCAATCATATGAAACGCTAACTCCCCCACAGCGGTCGTCGTATCTATACTTTCATTCAAGCTAATAAACTTAATACCCTGATCTTTAAAACCATCCAATAAATCAATTAAGTCTTTTAGGCTTCGCCCTAGCCGATCTAAGCGCTGAACAACTACAATATCGCCTTCACGCAACGAGTCAATCATACGTTCTAATTCAGGTCGTTGCTTTGACTTACCACTACACTTTTCGATGTAAATCCGTTCGCAGTTTGCCGACTCTAAACAATCGATTTGTAAGTGTTCTTTTTGGTCTTCCGTACTAACTCTGGCATATCCAATTTTCATAGCAACACCGTAAAAAAAAGGCACGTTTACTTTACATAGATAAGTTTACGAGTTTCTTTACAGTTAATCAAACAAGACCCTACTGTAAATTTTATAATCCAGGCAGGTAAATAAATGAACGTTTGTTTTACACACAAAGAGAGGTGTGTATA
>JAWXTO010000165.1:0-3327 GCA_044433545.1 Rikenellaceae bacterium | reverse complement strand
ATTTTTAATTTATTAATTCATTTATATAAAAGTACTGATAAATAGACTAGTACGGGTTATTTGTCGTTTTTTAGCTTTGAAATATCATCAATACAAGTCGCAAAGTAAGCATTTTTTTCTGGATATATCAAAATTAATTTGCTATAAATTTCAATTGCCTTGTCAAAAAGTTTCTGTTTTACATAAATTTTGGCTAAAGATTCGTTTACAAGCTCCGGTTTTTCATTCCCTTTTTTAGATAAATCTTCAATCTCATAATCATCCGCAAAACGAGGTGGTCGTTTCCTTTTGTAGGTTTCTTTTAAAAAATAATCTACAATATCGCTATTCTTTCGACGTGTGAAACGCTCTGGGACAACCGAATTTCGTTTATTTAGCAGGTTAAAATAATTATATTTTATCAATACAATTGAAATCTTATCTTTTAAATCTTTCGCCTTGTTATGTTTTTTGTTATCCTCCAAAGATTTTATTAAAGCAATTTTTGCAAACGTAAACCAAGGGTATTTCAGCGTCAAATCAGTGAAATATTGAGTGTGCTCTTTAAAATCTGTTTCAGAAGTTAAAATTTGGTTAAATTTAGCATTATTACTTTCCATAATCTAGCGTTTTTGACAATTAAAAGGGGAGTTCAGTTTTTAGAAATTCCCTAAAATGTTTTACCAGTTTGATACCGCAGCATTGAATATGTCTTCAACTAATTTTTCAACAATCGTAGTCAATAAAGTAGACTCTACCTCTTGTAACAATTGTGAAGAGTCATAATCCTCATAAGAGCTGAAAGTTCTGCTATAATTATACTGAGGTTCAGTTTTATTTTCAAACCTTACTCTTACTGTAATCGTCAAACGGTTCATCGCAGCATATTCGTCACTCGTAACCGCAATTGGAGAAGACACATAGTTTGTGATTTCACCCTCAAAACTTAAATCCCCATCATCACGCACTAGCGAAAGTCTTGTTTGACGACTAAACTTATCTTGAAGCTGTTCAGTCATTAATGATGCTAAAGTAGGCGTTACCAGAGATGCAACATTCTCAAAACTTGTAACACTTACGGTTTGTGCCTCTGGAGAGATGCTAGCACCTGTAAAAGAATACTTTATAGTACATGCGTTAATAGTTAATATCGCTAAAAATGCACTTAGAAACTTTATGTATTTTGTCATTGTTTATAAAATTATTTTTCCTTTATATTTAACTCTTTTATTCGACGATATAGTGTGCGCTCAGAAATAAATAGTTCTTTAGCGGCATCTTTACGTTTATAATTATTGTTTTTTAATGCTCTAATTATTGCATCACGCTGTACTGTTTCTTTTGTTAACTCCTCAACAGGCACTTCTTCAACTTCGTCTAAATATAATTCTTGAGGCTGGCTATCATATTGGTCGTTATCAACAATTGTAGGAGAGGGATGCGCCGCTAGCAAAGGTTGGCTGTGTTGTGGCACATAAGTGTCTATATTTTGTTGTGCACAAAGTTGTGCAACCATTGCTTTCAGTTCAGAAACCTCTTTTTTCAACTCTAACAAAAGAGGAATAGTGTAATCTTGCATTTGGCTTTGATTTTCTGTTTGTACAATCGCCTTAGTTATTGCGTTATTTGGCAAATATTTAGATATAATTTCTGCGCTGATATCTCGTGAATGTTCTATAACAGAAATTTGTTCAGCGACATTCTTTAATTGACGAATATTACCTGGCCAATAATAGGTTTCAAGCATATTACGTGCCTCAGAATCTAATGTAATGGCAGGAATTTTATATTGGTTTGAAATGTCAGACACAAAACGTCTAAAAAGAATATATATGTCCTCTTTACGCTCTCTTAACGCAGGCACAACAACAGGAACTGTATTCAAACGATAGTATAAATCCTCTCTAAAACTTCCATTTTCTATAGCCTTATTAAGATTTATGTTCGTAGCTGCTACAACCCTTACATTTGTTTTTTGAACTTTAGAACTACCTACTTTTATGAACTCTCCAGCTTGTAAAACACGCAATAGACGAACCTGTGTAGTATGAGGCAGTTCAGCCACCTCATCTAAGAATATTGTGCCACCGTCAGCCATCTCAAAATAGCCTTTACGAGCCTCGTTTGCTCCTGTAAAAGAACCTTTTTCATGACCAAAAAGTTCAGATTCTATAGTTCCTTCAGGGATAGCACCACAGTTTACTGCTATGTAGTTTCCGTGTTTACGAGAAGAGTAATTATGAATAATTTGAGGAAAAAACTCCTTACCAACTCCACTCTCACCTGTTATTAAAACGGACAAATCGGTCGATGCAACACGCAATGCAATCTCTATAGCCCTATCTAATTGATAGTTAGAGCCAATAATTCCGAAACGTTGTTTGACAGACTGTAATTCCATTAAAAAAAAGATATATAAAGGGTTAATTTAAAGTTTCTTTGTAAATATAATAAAATTATTTCAATAAAATATCTGATGCAGGGCGATTATTCGACAACAATTTACACATCTCGTTCATTGTTGGAGTTACGTGTTCAAAAAACATCTTATAACCCTCACAGAAATAGTTTTTAGGGTGAGTATTGCCCTCTGTAATTTCACCAAAACGGTGCTTAGGGCAACCTCCTGTACATGCAAAGTAATATTTACAACGAGTACAGTCTTCTGGAAGAGATGCACGTTTTGACACGCCAAATCTAAACTGTTTTTGTGAAGTATAGAGCGTTTTCATATCGTCTTGCATAATGTTTCCTAATAAATATTCAGGATATACAAAGTGGTCACATGAATAAACGTCACCATTGTGTTCTACGACTAAGCCATCGCCACAACTTTTTGCAAAAGCACACAATCCAGGTTTTACTCCATAATATTGAGCTAGTGTAACATCAAACATTTGAACAAAATAGTTACCTACGTCTTTTTTAATCCATTCATCATAGATGTCAATTAAGAACTGACCTAAACCTTTTGAAGAAATGCTCCAAGGGGCAATATGTCCATTGTCACCAAATGGCGATTGTATTTCTTTTTGGTCTCCAATTTTCTCAGCTACAGGCAAAAACTGCATATAGTGACTACCAATAGATTTAAAGAAGTTATAAACTTCAAGACCTCTACCCTCACACTTGTCATTTACTGTTGAAAGTGTATTAAATTCTACACGATTTCTTGTAAGTCTTTCGACTGTTTGCATCACACGGCTAAATGTAGGTCTATTTCCTACGTTTTTGCGGTAAGCGTCGTGTATATCTTCAGGACCATCTAGCGATAAGCCAACTAAGAAATTGTTATCTCTAAAAAAAGAACACCATTCGTCATTTACAAGCACACCATTAGTCTGCAAA
>JAWXTO010000164.1:0-3358 GCA_044433545.1 Rikenellaceae bacterium | reverse complement strand
GTATTATTTGCAAGTGAGTTCTTGATTTTTAGCTTTAATCAAAAATTTTAGCGTAAAGAAGCGCCCAGCACAAAGTTTTTTGCCTACTTTTTTCTAAAAAAGTAGAGAATAAATCAAAAGACCAACTGATTAAACAAAATCAGCTGGTCTTTCTCATATATACTAATCAAATCTTTGTTGCACTTATTAATATGCGGCAACTATACTAATAAGTCTTCATTGGTGCCATCATACAAGGGAAGAATAGGTCTTTAGTGCCATAAACATCCCCGTCGGCAGTATCATATAAAACTGAATATGATTTTATTTTAGTGTCAGCATCAAACAGATATAATCCGTTATATGCAGTGTAACCTTGTGTTGCGATACAAGCGATTTCGTCACGTTGTGAATCATACAATAGACATGTACCATATAGTGAATATCCGTCTGTATCATCAGTAGGATAAATAAAGTTTCTTGTTACAGCTTCAGTGTCTATGTTGTATTTAACAACCTCAGAAGCTGACCATCCATTTGTAGATGTTGTATAGAAGAACGCATTTTCTCTTGTTGAAGCAACCCAAGAAGTAGGTTTCCATGACCAAGATTCTACAAATACAGAACCACCATCAACGATAGTAACACTTTCTACAGTTAAATCACGAGTGTTAACTTTAATAAGGTCTGCACCATTAGCTCCCCAAACACTACCGTCTTTAGATTTGATGAATCCAGATTTAATAGTGCCTAATTCTACATATTCTGAAGATGAAGAAAGGCCTTCAAGCTCATAAGCATAAGCAGTAGTACCTACTCTAACAAATAAGTTTCCATCAGCAACGAATGTGTCATAAGCTCCAGCTTCTGTACCATTTATAGGAGTAGCATCCAATGTTAAACCATCTAAGTCAACTAGATATGCCCCAGTAGATGTAGCTAAAACGCCTAAGTCTTGAGTAATGCCAGAGAATGAGCGACATGTTCCAGAAACAGAAGAAACTGTAGCAGTACAAGTGCCTGTTTCCGCATTAAATTGTGAGAATGGAACACCTGAAGTTGCGGATGTCGCAACGTTATAAAGTTTACCAGCCCAGTTTACGATACATTGGTTTGTAACCCCAAATGTAGTATAGTCACCATAAATAAAACGGTCAACAGTAGAAGTTCCAAAATAGTGATTGTTTATACCACGTATAGTCTCAGAACCAGTGTAGTTAGGTTCGCTCAAAATAAATACACCTTCAGAAGAATAAGTTACAGTTTCAACCTCTTTAGTTACTTCTTCGCCTGTAGTAGAGTAGTGAGATTTAATGTTATATTTAATGTTGTAAGTGCCTGCTTCTGTTGGAGTAAAGTCCAATTGAGTACCTGTTGTTATCAGCTCGTCATTTAGATACCATCTTACGGCTTTTTCAGCGATTTCGTCAGATACTTCATCATCAAAAACCACCCAGTAGCTTTGTGGTACAGTATATTGTGTTTCAGTATAGAAAAGGTTGTCTTTAGCAACGTAAATTTTATCTTCATCAGACACATAGTCATAAGCGACTAGCGTAATTGACTTTATAACTTCGAAACCAGTTGTTGAACATGCTGGAAGAACCGTGTAGTAAAGTTCGTATTCACCTTCAGCGCTAGGTGTAAAATCATAAGTTAATCCTGCACCACTAAGTACACCATTAACATACCATCTTACTGCATAGTTTAGGATGTCTTCATCAACACCTTCTTCTACACAATCAACAGTAAAGGTGTAAGTTTCGCCAACAACTACATCGGCACTTTCAAGATTATCTGTAGAAACTGTTATTTCGTCAATATCGTCATCGTCATCACTACATGCAGTGGTGAAAAAAACTGAGAAAATAGATAGAAGTAAAATACCTCTTTTTAGGAAATTTGTTTTCATTTTTAAAATTATGTTAGTTTTTGTTAATTTAAATTTCTACAAGACATTCACAAAAACAACATAAAATCCCTAGAATAGGGTTTTAGACTGTTTACGTGACTATTCTCCGTAGTCCTTTAACTCTGTAAAGGCAGGTCTTCTGACTTGTTCTAGATTTAACGCCTTCCCGATGAAAATCAGTGGCGCAGTGTTAAATCATATATAACGAACTTACAGCAGCGGGAACTGTTGCCGATTTACACGACATTCCCTTTTAATCACAAAAGGATTTTAACCCTTTTATTGAACCTTAACAACAGCAAAAGTAATAAATATTCTTGTAAAACGAAAAAATAATTATAATTTTGACACATTATTTTTTAAAATATAAAAAAAACATGAAATATTTATCCTTTATTAGCATTGCTATTACGGCTTTAACTTTTTTTGCGTGTGAAAAATCTGAAAACTCAGAAACTGAAACTTACAGCCCTTACATCTCAAAAGTTTTCGATTATTCACCTGCGCCTGGTCAATTCGTAAATAATTCCCCTTTATATGAAAGTGGAGACACCAAAGAGTCCCTTATTGAACAAATCGAGTCTAGTGTTGTTGGTAAAAAAGACAACGGACTTGTCACTTTAGGAGGTTTTGGAGGCTATATAATCTTCGGCTTTGACCATACTGTAAGTAACGTAAAAGGAGAGAAAGATATTGCCATAATGGGTAATGCATTTTCAGCTTCATACACTACCCAGTGGAATGGAGGAAGTTCTGAGCCAGGAATTATAATGGTTTCTATGGATACAAACGAAAATGGATTACCAGACGATGAGTGGTATGAAATCGCAGGCAGTGAATATAACAACAGCACAACAATTAAAAATTACGAGATTACATACTATAGGCCAGAAAACGATGCTGCAGAAGCCATTTCTGAGTATATTCGTTGGACTGACAATCAAGGAAATGAAGGTTGGAAAGAAAAAAACGAATTCAACCTTGGTAGTTATTACCCTCAATGGATTACAGAAGACGAAATAACATTCACAGGCACTTTGGTGGCGTTTAATGGTGAATATGTCAACACAGACGAGTATGGTTATGTGTGGTTTTTAAAAGAACTTGATTATGGATATGCTGATAATGCTCAAAATGATGATGAAAATGCAGGTTTTGACATTGACTGGGCTGTAGATGCTGACGGGAATAGCGCAAATCTAAGCGGTGCAGATTTTGTAAAGATATATACGGCTATTAACGCAGAGGCAGGTAATTTAGGTGAAGTTTCTACAGATTTCTCAGGAGCTTATGACATACATTTATATGAAAGTCAACAATAAGTATTATAGGATATACATAAAAAAAAGAGTGACTAACAAGGCGATTTTTGGCACTTCCCTCGACTCCCAAATCCTCACGTACTTCAGTACGCTGCGGTTTGCGAGCCTTCACGAAGCCCCAAAACTCATCCTTCTTAGTCACTCT
>JAWXTO010000163.1:0-3359 GCA_044433545.1 Rikenellaceae bacterium | reverse complement strand
GTGATGTATAACTTATACACCTTTTGGGGGTAGTTTACAATAAGCGTAAAGATACAAAAAAAATGAAAACTAAAGTGCTGATTATGATTTTTTTTATTTATTGCACTCAAGTATGTTTTTTGTGTCAGTAAAGAATATTTCGGCTTCTTTTCGTTGAGGAGCTTCTTTTATTACAGAATCTATTAGATTTTCAGGCACACAATAATACCGTGGAGAGTCTCCAAGTGGTGCTTTATAGACAAAATGAGGGAAATGAGTGATATTCCAGTTGCTTTCCCCTGTTTTAGTGTTGTGCGTAAGGTTTAATTTAACAAGAAGACCACCGTTTGTGTGGCGGTTGCGTTGATTTGAGATAAAATTTCCTAAAGAATATACTGTAATTCCATCAGTGAGTGTTTCTGTTCGTTGAATTACGTGAGGGTGTGAGCCTATGACAATATCTACACCGTTATTGTGTAGCCATTGTGCTAGCTCTATTTGTTCGTCGCAAGGGCTATTTTGGTATTCGTTACCCCAGTGTAGAAAAGTTATAATGTTGGTTGCAGATAGACTTTTTGCCTTTTCTATGTCATTCGCTATTTGTATAGTGTCAAGTTGAGGAACGACCATGCCTTTAGGCACTGGCAGACCGTTTGTACCATAGGTGTAGTTAAGTAAAGCGATGTTAAAACTGTCTTTTTTTATGAATAAAGGAGTGTTTTGTGCCCATTCGTTAGAGTCTAAATAACATCCTGCTGTTTCTATGCCTACTTCAGACAAATAGTTAATAGTCTTACGAATGCCTTTAGCATGTTTGTCGCATGTGTGGTTGTTTGCAAGCACAAGATGTGTGACTCCACAATCTTTGAGGTTGTGAGCAACTTCTTTAGGGGCAGCAAATTGTGGATAACCGCTATAATCACTGTCAGAAAGCGTCGTTTCTAAATTAAAAATCACAGCGTCACAGCCTTTCCAATTGTCTTGTATGTATTGAAAACATTTAGAGAAATCATAGCCATTTTCACAACTATATGCTGCACTGATTTGTGGCATGTGAAACATTAAATCTCCACCGAACATAATTGATATTTCTTGTTCGTAATTTTCAGAAGAAATAATGTTTTGCTCAGTGCCTTTTTCAGCGTTTTGTTTACTTGTATTATTATTGCATCCTGTAAAAAGTAAAATAATTACAGAAATAATAGTTAAGTGTCTCATAGTTTAGTGAAAATGTAAAATGCTCACACACACAATTAAAGAATTTCCTTTGAAAACAAGAAATCCTTTTATTCCCCTAATGTTACAGTTGAGATTTGCGAACTAACAACAAATCTAGTAGCGAAATGGCTGCCATTGACTCGACAATAACAGGTGTACGCAATACGATGCAAGCATCGTGACGACCTTTGATGATAAGTTCTTCAACTTTGTCGTGTTCAAGGTTGTATGTTTGTTGAGGAGTAGCAATAGAAGACGTAGGTTTTACGGCAACTCTAAAAACGATGTCGTTAGAATTTGTAATACCTCCATTTACGCCTCCAGCGTTGTTTGTTTCTGTTTTTCCAGATTTGTCAATGATAGAATCGTTATGTTCTGAGCCTAAGCGTTCAGTAGCCTTAAATCCTTCGCCAAATTCTATGCCTCTAACCGCTGGAATAGCGAATACAGCGTGTGAAATAACACTTTCAACAGAGTCAAAGAAAGGTTCACCAACGCCAGCAGGCATATTTTTGATTCTACATTCAATTACGCCACCTAAAGAGTCGCTTTTTCTTAGTGCAGACTCTACAAGTTCAGGAAATTTTGTTTTGTCGCTCTCAGAACCAATAGAAATCACTTCGGCGCTAATCTCTACACCTTCAAGTTTCAGTGCACTTTTGGCGATAGCTCCTGAAGCTACAGCCCCTAGCGTTATACGTCCTGAAAAGTGTCCACCGCCTCTATAATCGTTAAAACCATGATATTTTTGTTGAGCAACAAGGTCAGAATGACCTGGACGAGGGTGTTTTACTAAGTTAGAGTAGTCACCGCTACGTGTATTTTCGTTCTCAAACAATATAGTGATAGGTGCACCAGTAGAAAAACCGTTAAAAACACCACTTACTATTTTAGGAATGTCGCCTTCTTTACGAGATGTTGTGCCACGTGCACCTGCTTTACGACGATTTAACTCAACCATCAACATCTCCACATCAATTTTCAACCCAACAGGGCAACCGTCTATTACTGTACCAACATCAATTCCGTGAGATTCTCCAAAAATTGATGTGCGGTATAAAGTTCCAAAGCTATTCATCTTTTAATCAATTATTATAGGTTTTTTTTGGCACGTTTCGCCATTTCCGATGCAAAAACGAAGTCGTTCAATTCTTTGTTGTCAGATTGAAGAATGTCATCTTTGCTTCCTTCCCACCATTTTTGACCTTTATAGATGTAAGTGATTTTTTCACCAATTTCCATTACAGAGTTCATGTCGTGGGTGTTAATTATTGTTGTTATGTTATATTCCATCGTAATTTCTTTGATTAAATTGTCAATTACGACAGACGTAACAGGGTCTAATCCTGAGTTTGGTTCATCACAAAACAGATATTTAGGATTCATAACTATAGCACGAGCAATAGAAACACGTTTAACCATACCACCACTAATTTCTGAGGGGTAAAGTTTGTTTGCATTTGTTAGGTTTACACGTTTTAGACAGTTGTTAACGATGTCTTTTTTCTCGTCCTCTTTCAAATCAGTGAAAAGGTCAAGAGGAAATTTTACGTTTTCTAACACATTCAAAGAGTCAAATAGTGCACCCCCTTGAAATATCATGCCAACTTGTTTACGAATCTCTTTTTTGTCGTCGAAATTCAGCGAGCTATAACAATTTTCATCATACCAAATTTCGCCTTCATTGATTTGATGTAGTCCTACAAGTGATTTTAATAATACTGTTTTGCCAGAACCACTAGCTCCGATGATAAGGTTTGTTTTTCCAGCATCAAAAGTTGCAGAAACATCTTTTAGGACTGTGTGTCCATCTTCGAAGGTTTTATATATGTTTTTTGCGATTATCATAATCTAAATATCTTATGTTTAAAAGAAAATTTTTGTTAAAACTACGTTCATAATCAATATTATGACAGTGCTTGTAACTACTGCTCTAGTGCTAGAACGTCCAACTTCTAATGAATTTCCCTTTGCGAAATATCCATAAAACGAAGACACAGAAGTTATGATAAACGCAAAGACAAACATCTTAGAAATGCCATAAAACACAAGGTAAGGTCTAAAATCATAGACTACACCAGTTGCAAAATCTCCTGGAGTCATAGAATCTACGGTGAAAACTGTTAGGTAGCCTCCCCAGATGCCGATTATCATACTCATAA
>JAWXTO010000162.1:0-3378 GCA_044433545.1 Rikenellaceae bacterium | reverse complement strand
TATAGCTTTATGTTTTTTGTGTTATAATTTTTGAAAAAATAATTAAAAAGATGTATTGATTTTATATTTAAATTAGTATCTTTGTTTCTATATCAAATTAAAAAGTAATGGACAGAATAGACAACATTGAAATTATTCAGATAAACATCTCTGGTGGAGATAAACCTGGATTAACATCAGTTTTAACTGAAATTCTAGCAAAATACGATGCCTTTGTGCTCGATATTGGACAGTCGAATATTCACCAATCTTTGTCTTTAGGCATACTTATCAAAACATCTACTGATAAGGCAGGTTATATCATGAAAGATTTGCTATATAAAGCTAGCGAGTTAGACATAACAGTTCGTTTCAAACCTGTCAACCAAAAAGATTATAACGATTGGGTTCTAAGACAAGGTAAAAATCGTACAATTATCACGGTTTTAGGTCGCCAAATAACGGCTCAACAACTTGCTAGTATCACAAATATCGTTGCTGAACAAGGTTTAAATATTGATGCTATTCGTCGTTTGACAGGTCGTATTCCTCTTGAAGAGGGTGACAGACTTCCAAAGTCTTGTATTGAAATTTCTGTAAGGGGTACAGCTAAAGACAGAAGTGCTATGCAGGCTAGCTTCTTAGAATTGTCAACTAATCTTGGTGTTGACGTTTCTCTGCAAGCTGATGATGTGTTCAGACGTTGCCGTCGACTAATATGTTTTGATATGGATTCTACACTTATTCGTACTGAAGTTATTGACGAACTTGCTGACAGAGCAGGTGTTGGTGAGGCAGTAAGAGAAATCACTGAGTCTGCGATGCGTGGTGAAATTGACTTTAATGAAAGTTTCGAGCGTCGTGTAGCAATGCTTAAAGGTTTAGATGTTTCTGTTATGGAAGACATAGCCGTTAACTTGCCTATAACTGAGGGTCTTGACCGATTAATGACAGTTTTAAAACAAGTAGGCTTCAAAACTGCTATCCTTTCGGGAGGTTTCACATATTTTGGTAAATATCTTAAAAACAAATATGGCTTCGACTATGTTTATGCGAATGAACTTGAGATAGTAGACGGTAAACTTACTGGTAAACACCTTGGAGACATCGTTGACGGTAAGCGAAAAGCCGAATTGTTACGCCTTATAGCTCAAGTTGAGAATGTAGACATTCTGCAAACTATTGCTGTGGGTGATGGGGCGAATGACTTGCCTATGTTGAGCCAAGCAGGTTTAGGTATAGCATTCCACGCTAAACCTAAAGTTATGGCTAATGCGAAACAGACACTTTCGACTATAGGCTTAGATGGAATTTTATATTTTATGGGGCTTAAAGACTCATTCCTTGATTACTAGGGGGTAATTTTTTAAATTTATAAGGGTAATTTGCAGAATATTGTTCTGTAAATTACCCTATTTTTTTTATCACAACTTTATCTTTTTTTCGGTGGAGTAGTCTATTTTATAAAAAATCTAATTTTTTATCTGTCTACTTTTTTTGAAAAAAGTAGAGTAAAAAACTTGCGCAGGTCGCTTCTTACACTAAAAATTAAAGATTAGAGCTAAAAATCAAGAACTCACTTGTTACTTGACACTAGCTTCGCACAAAGTAATCTCTGTGTTCAGACACTTGATTTTTTAAACGCTCGAATCTGTAATTTTCTTAACGCTAAAGCTCATGCGCAGGGTGTCAAGTTGGAACTTGGCTTTTGGGAATGAGTATATAATATAGAATACGTCGGAAAATACTGAAAAATATGAATATGTAAATTTACTTCACTCCAAATTAATATATTGAGCCTTCTATCACAACTTTATCTTTATCACAACTTTACGAATCGTTCCTTCACCTATTATTGGGGCGTGGCAGTCTTCTGGATACACGATTAGAAATTCGCCTGGTTGTACGTCAATATAACATGTTGGTTTGTCAGAGCAAAACTCTAAGTCTGTTTCACCGTTATATTCTTTAGATATGTGTTGAACATCACCAAGTGATTTCCAGCCTATGATTTCGGTTTTGTCTAATGGGATGTGTATGTCGAGATATTCTCTGTGCATTTCTAGTTGTTGTTCATCTTTTGGCACTAATGCAACCTCGACGTTATTGATAAAAATGTTGTCACCATCTAGTTCTATGCGTCCTAGTGGCTCTTCTAAGAAGTTTTTAGACTTTACATAGTCAAAAATTTCTTTAAAGTGAGGGTTTAGAGCCTCAATTCTACTGCTGTTTTTAATGTTAGCTATAATCATCGTATTTTTAAAATAATTTAGTCTTAAATATTCACTAAAGTTACGATATTGTTGTTATATTTGCAAGCAAACTTTTAAATAACTGAATTATGAAAATTGCAATTGTAGGCATCGGTGGTGTCGGCGGATACTTAGGAGCTAAATTGTCTCGTTTTTATCAAGATAATACAAACATCGACATATATTTTATCGCACGTGGTGCTCACCTTGAAAAAATTAAAGAAGATGGGCTTCGACTAATCACTCCAGATGAAGATTTTTACACAACACCTTGTATGGCAACAGATAATCCTAAAGAATG
This sequence comes from Rikenellaceae bacterium, assembly GCA_044433545.1. GTDB lineage: Bacteria > Bacteroidota > Bacteroidia > Bacteroidales > Rikenellaceae > JAWXTP01. The sequence goes on along the minus strand of JAWXTO010000162.1, from coordinate 846 downwards.
TGGAGAAATGGACTATATATTTTACTGTACAAAAAACTATGACATCGAAACAGGCATAAAGTCAATAATTCCACTGATTAAGAGGTCGACCGTAATTGTACCTATTTTAAACGGTGTCGACGGAGTAGAAAAAATACGTCAATTATTGCCAAATGTAACAGTGTGTGAGGGCTTAGCTTATATAATCTCAGCTATAAAAGAGCCTGGAGTTATAGAAGAAATTATGGGTAAACCAGTGTATCTTTTCGGTGACAATAACGAATTTACAGTGCCTTTAATGTTGCTTGAATTTGTGTGTCGTGAGGCAGAGGTGAACATCACTTATGACAAAGACATAACATATAAAGCGTGGGATAAATTTGAGTTTATTTCGTGTGTAGCATCTATAACTACGGCTTATAATATCACTTATGGAGACTTCATGAACGACGAAAAATACTATGCAGAGTTCATAAATCTAGCAAATGAATTTATCGAGGTGGGATATGCTAAAGAGTCACTTTTAAAAAGAGACGACAGGGTAGAGACGCTAGTTCAAAAGGTAAAATCTTTGCCTGAAGTCGCTACAACATCTATGCAACGTGACTTTTGGGCGGGTAAAAACTCTGAATTAGAGTCATTGACACATTACATCATTTTAGAGGGTAAGAAACTAGGTGTTGCGACTCCTCAATATGAGAAAATATATGCTGAAATGTTAAAAAGAAAGAGTGAAATTTAAAGGGAGATTCGCAAAACCTCGTTTTGTGGATTCCCTTAATAATTTTCAAAGAAAATTATACGCTCTTTTGCCTTTAAGGGCAAAAGAAAGCGAGTTTTGAAGCCCTCTGGGCGTACTTTTTCAAA
>JAWXTO010000161.1:0-3397 GCA_044433545.1 Rikenellaceae bacterium | reverse complement strand
TTGATGTCTTCTACGTAATCATACCCCGCATCTTTCATAATAGAAACTACAACTTCTGAGTCTCCAGCATTCATCTGACAACCGTAAGTTTCTATATATAAAGACAATCCCTTATTTACAACAGGACGTATAAAATTTGTGTTTAATTGCATTTTTTTATTTTGTAAATGTTAATTTTTCTCCTCTAAAATCTTCGTTAAACTGTCCATTTGCATAAACTTCAACTCCGTTTATCATTGTATTTGTCACTTTATGGCTAAAGCTATCTCCCTCAAACGGACTCCACCCACATTTATAGTAAATGTTATCTTTTTGAACTTGCCATTCATCTTTTGCAACGACAACAATATCAGCAAAATACCCTGGCTTCAAATAACCTCTTTTTTCAACTTTAAACAAATCACTAGGCGCATGACACATTTTTTCTACTACTTTTTCAACGCTCCACTGTCCTTGTTTTGCCAATTCTAACATCCCAACTAATGAATGTTGCACTAAAGGGCCTCCAGATGGCACATTAGGATAACTACCGCTCTTTTCTTCAAATGTATGAGGAGCGTGATCCGTAGCAATAATGTCTACTTTGCCATTTCGAACTCCTTCACGAAGCCCATCTCTATCGGCTTCTGTTTTTATGGCTGGATTCCAAAGAATAAAGTTGCCTTTTTTCTCATAGTCCTTATCTGTGAACCATAAATGGTGTAAACAAATCTCTGATGTTATTTTTTTGTCTTTCAGTGGCTTATCAGAAAACAAAGTTAGCTCTTTTGCAGTAGAAATATGCAGAACATGTAGCCTTGCACCTGTTTTTTCAGCCAATTCAACAGCCTTTGCAGCAGAAGTATAACATGCCTCTTCACTTCTAATTATAGGGTGAAATGTGTTAGAGTATTCTGAACCATATTTCTCAGCAAAAACCTTTTTATTATGCAAAACAATAGATTCCTCTTCACAGTGTGTAGCGATAAGTAGCGGAGAATTAGAAAATATCTCTTCTAATGCCTCTCTCCTATCTACCAACATGTTACCTGTAGACGAACCCATGAATAGTTTCAATCCACAAACCTGTGTAGGGTCTAATTTATCCAACAAATTTGTATTATCATTCGTTGCTCCAAAATAAAAAGAGTAATTCGCCATAGAACACTCCGCAGCACGATTAAATTTCCACTCTAAATCTTCTAAAGTAGTCGTTGTAGGCTTTGTGTTAGGCATTTCCATGTAAGAAGTCACACCACCTGCCACAGCAGCACGGCTTTCCGTTGTGATTTCCCCTTTATATTCAAGACCTGGCTCTCTAAAATGCACCTGATCATCAATCACACCAGGAATAACATATCCTCCTTTTGCGTCTATCGTCTTATTATATGCTGATTTATCACCTTGAAATTCGCCTTTATGTACAGCAGTAATAATTTTATCTTCAACTTCTATATATCCTAAAAATTGTTGTGATTCATTGACTATTAAGCCATTAAAAATTAATGTTTTCATTTGATACAAATTATACAAAATTATTACTTTTTCTTAAATTTTCTGAACGGCAAAGACATAACACCCCAAAACGCCTCACCGAATATTCCGCTACTCATTTTAGAAGTTCCTTTTGTGCGATCAGTAAATATAATAGACAATTCGCCAATAGGGAAACCCATTTTCCAAGCTGTATATTTCATTTCTATCTGAAAGCCGTATCCTTTCATTTTAATTTTGTCAAAATCTATAGCTTTAAGAAACTTTGAGCTGTAACCAACAAAACCCGCTGTCGCATCCTTAATAGGCATCCCTGTAACAAATCGGACATATTTCGATGCAAAGTAACTCATCAAAACTCGCTTCATAGGCCAATTCACAACATTCACTCCCGTACAGTATCTTGACCCTACAACTACATCTAAGTTTTTAGAGTCTAATTCGGCGTACATCCTCTCTAAATCTAACGGAGAATGCGAAAAGTCAGCATCCATCTCATTTATGTAATCATAATCATGCTCTAGCGCCCACTGAAAGCCTCTAATATATGCCGTACCAAGCCCTAGTTTGCCCTCTCGCTCAACTAGAAACAATCTATCTCTCAAATCACCCTGCAAAGACTTCACTATATCAGCAGTACCATCTTTTGAAGCATCATCAATAATCAAAATATCGAATTTTGTATTTAAATCAACAACAGCTTCAATAATTGATTTGATGTTCTCCTTCTCGTTATATGTAGGAATTATGACTAACTTTTTACTCATGTATTTATTTGATATTAACAATTTTTAGCGATTTAAAGACAACTAAAAATGCTGATAAATAAGTATTTTCATTAAAATTTACTTCAAAGTAACAAAAAAAGAATGAAATTGAAAAATTTTATAAAATATTTTTTAACTTTGTATGGTATATGTTAATAACATATCGCTACAAGCTAGCATATAAATTAAATAAAACAGTCCAACTTTAAACTTTTATAAATTTTAACAAATAACATGCAACTTACTAAACTCACAAAGACGCTTATACTAATTACTGTCTTATCTTTACCTTTCAGCTTAACTGCAAAAGACAGATACGAAGAATTAATAAACCATTATACAAAATATGAAACTGCAAAAATTGACGATTTTAATTTATCAACTGGATTCAATGTAGTTTACATGCCCGATCAATCTTTATCAGAATTACTTTCTCGTCAAGTGGTGTCTTTTTTAGAAAAAAACAAAATCCACACTTCTGTTAGCTCTACTGTAGAATCTCAAAGAAACATAATTATCAACTATGTTGACCTTATCGAAGGTTACGGAAGAGGCACTGACGCATATAAAGTCAAAATCACAAAAAATAACATATTTATTGAATTTACATCATCAAAAGCACTGTACTGGGCTTACGATGCACTCGTAAAACAATACAACCACGACTCTAGCATCATGGCTAAACTTGTCAAAAACAAGAAAAAAGCATTCAAAGAAGGGCTTATCATCTCAGACAAAGGTCGTCAAGCAAGAACTGAAGTTGTTAGTTTAAGTGATAACCTATTTTCTGAAGAAAACATAAAAAAACAGATTGATAATGCAATTGTATCTAATGCAACAACCATATTTTTAGAGCTATTGACTAGCGAAGGTTGTAAAATTAAATGTAACACAATAGAATTATTCAATCCAAACATAGAATACGCTAGCGGAGATGCTGTAACTATTGATGAATTTAACAAACTATGTGAATATGCTAAAGATATGGGCGTAACGCTTATCCCTGTCTTTGACTTTAGCAACTCAGAAAACAACTTATTAACAGAATTTACAGGGCACGAAGTGTTTACTGTTGAAGGTCTTCGTTTTTATCGCAGCTTATTAAAAGAATTTAGCGAAAACGCCTCTTTTAACACCCTGTGTCTAGGAAAGAAAAT
>JAWXTO010000160.1:0-3418 GCA_044433545.1 Rikenellaceae bacterium | reverse complement strand
GCGTTCGGGTATGCAGGTGACCCTAACGTAAAAACTCCAAATATTGATAAATTTGCTAGTGAAAGTGTAAATTTCACTAACGCTGTGTCAGTATGCCCCGTTTCTACGCCTCACCGTGCAGCTCTTATGACAGGACGTTATCCAACTAGTACAGGTATGTTTCTAAATGACTTATATCTTCCTGATGATGAGTTGTGTATGGCTGAAATTTTTAAGGCAGCAGGCTATAATACTGCATACATTGGTAAATGGCACTTAGATGGGCATGGACGTATCAATAATGTTGAGATGGAAAGACGACAAGGTTTTGATTACTGGAAGGGATTAGAGTGTTCGCACGACTACAACAAGATGCCTTACTATGATAATGAAGACCCTGAAATGCACTACTGGGATGGTTATTCTCCATACGCAATATCAGAAGATGCTAACAGTTATCTTGAAGATAATCATAATAATGATAATCCATTTTTGTTGTTTGTGTCAATAGCTACACCACATAATCCTCATTTTTCTGCTCCAGAAGACATGAAAGCGATGTATCCTGTAGATGAGTTAGAATTAAAACCTAATGTGCCAACATCGCAAGAAAATCGTGCACGTAAAGAGTTGCAAGGGTATTATGGACACTGTACAGCGTCAGATAAGGCTATCGGAACTATCCTTGACCAACTTAAAGAGCTAGGACTCATGGAAAATACAATCGTAGTATTTTCTTCTGACCATGGTGAAATGATGGGTTCTCATGATGTTAATCCTTTTGCTAAACAAGTGTCTTGGGATGAGTCAATACGAGTACCATTTTTGATTAGCTATCCTGGTATTGATGATAATAAGGGAACAGTTGTAAACGCTCCAATTAATACGCCAGACATTTTGCCAACATTATTAGGGCTTGCTGACGTGTCAATTCCAAAAACTATAGAAGGAGAAGACATTTCTAAGCTAGTTACAAATCCAAATGCTAAAGCAGATAGAGTTTCGCTAGTTATGAACCCTGCTCCTTTTGGTGGTGATGCGACAAACGTTGAATATCGTGCAATAAGAACAAAACAATACACTTATGAGCGCACACTAGATGGTCCAAGAAGACTGTTTGACAACATTGCTGACCCTTATCAGCTTACGAATCTTGTTGATGATCCTGCATACTCAAGTGTGTTAAAAGACTTAGATAAGAAATTGAATAAAGAACTTAAACGTATAGACGATCCTTTTGAATCACGTAAATATTATCTTGATAGATGGGGATATACTGTGAATGCAAATAATGCAATACAATATTTCCAATCAACAAATGAAAACAATTTAAGAATTCAGACTCCTACTTTACAAGAATAGGTGGTGGACAAATGATGTTTAACGCACCATTGATAGTGGCTAACAAGGATGAGTTTTGGGGCTTCGTGAAGGTTCTCAAACCGCAGCGTACTAAGTACGTGAGGATTTGGGAATCGAGAGAAGTGTCAAAAATCGCTTTGTTAGTCATTATCATTTTGTATGAGAATCGCTCCTCTATATCTTTAGAAGTTCTTTTGCTTGCTCAATCGCCGCATTCGTAACACCTTTACCACTTATCATTGAAGCGATGTGTTCTATGCGACTTTGAAGGTCTAATTTTGTTATGTTGGTTATCGTTTTGCCGTCCGTAACACGTTTTGAAACGAAGAAATGGTGTAAACCTTTAGATGCTACTTGAGGGAGGTGAGTGATGTTTATAACCTGTTTTGCAGAACCTAATTTTTCCATAATTTCACCCATTTTGTCTGCCACATGACCAGAAACACCTGTGTCTATCTCATCAAAGATGATAGTCGGAAGGCTTTTGTGTTCTGCCATTATAGATTTTAGGGTTAACATAAGTCGTGACATTTCACCGCCTGAAGCAACTTTGTCGATTTTCTCTAAAATTCCCCCTTCGTTTGCGCTAAACATAAATTTAACAACATTTTGACCGCTGCTGTTAAGTTCTTCTAATGTGTCTAATTCGATTTGTAGACGAGAACCTGCCATGCCTAAGTCTTTAAGTTGACTTATTACGTTTTTCTCAATTTTAGGTATGACTTTTTTACGTCTTTGTTCTAGTTTTTCAGAAATAACTTTTAATTCAGTGTATTTTTTGTCTAGTCGTTTTTTACAATCTAAGATTGATTCATCAAAATTGTCAATTTCGCCTAGTTTAGCCTCTAAATCTTGTTTTATACTTAACAATTCGGTGTCTGAGTCAACGTGAAATCTTTGCTCTAACGAATATATCGTGTTAAGTCGTTCTTCAATGCTTTCTAGTGCTCTAGGGTCAGAAACCGCATCGTCAGCCATGTTGCAAAGCTCTCTATTGATGTCTTTTACCTCTTCTAATGAGCTTTCTAGTCTTTCATAAATTTCTGATGTTAAGCTTGAAAGTTCACTAATTTCTGAAAGGCTGTTTATGGCATATTTTAGATTGGCTAAAACAGACTCATCGTTTTCAGACAAGTAGTTTGTAGTGTCATACAACGATTTTTTTATAAGTTCAGCGTTTGCAAGCACTCTATGCTGTTCTTCAAGGCTTAATTTCTCACCTTCTTTAATGTTTGCATCGTCAATTAAGGTATATTGATAACGAAGAAATTCTTCTTCTTTTTTTGCACTTTCAGCGTTAGATTTAAGACTAGATAATTCTGTTTTTATTGTCTGAAATTCAGAAAAAACACATTTGTAATTCTCTAGAATTTTGCCGTTTTCTGCTACACAGTCAACAACTTCCATTTGGAATGTATTAGTGCCTACTAAAAGTGTTTGGTGTTGAGAATGTATGTCTATTAAACTGTCAGAAATCGGTTTTAGTTGAGCTAATTGTACTGGCAAATCGTTAATATATGCACGACTTTTCCCATTTGAAGCTATGACTCTTCTAATTATTGTTTGGTCTTCATAGTCTAGTTCTAATTCGTCAAATAGAGGCTCTATGCCATATCCTTCACAGTCGAAAGTTGCTTCAATAATACAGTTTTTAGCACCATTTACAGAACTAGAGTCTGCTCTGGCACCTTTTAATAGCGATAAAGCACCTAAAAGTATAGATTTACCTGCACCTGTTTCTCCTGTTATAATGTTTAGCCCCTTTTCAAAATCAATGTCAAGGTAGTCAATTAAAACATAGTTTTCTATATGAAGTTTAGTAATCATAATGTGTAAAAAATTAGTATTTCTGATTTTTTTCAGCATTACAAAGAAACAACTTTATTTTACAAAAAACAAATGAATAAATGTTATTAAAAGCATTAGCTGTGTAAAGAAATAACACTTTTTGAAAACGACCTTGCGTTAATTTACGGTTTTCGTGTTAGAATTGTTAAAGGGGACTTCTATAAACTGACTATTTGAAAATCAACAAATTATGCCTATCTTTGTGTTAAAATAAAAGCAATACAAAAAT
>JAWXTO010000159.1:0-3436 GCA_044433545.1 Rikenellaceae bacterium | reverse complement strand
ATCACACAGTGGATCATCATAATGTCGACCAATCCCCCATATCGGATCTAATGTAGATGTTTCAACAAATGATTTCCCCCATAACTTTTCATCCACAAGCATTTTCGCTAATTCAATATTTTGAATAAACTTTTGATGTAAAGCTGCACACATATATCTTAAACGCACTTCATTCCATTCATCCTCATTAAATTTACGAATCTTATTTTCCAAACATTTAGCCTCTTCAATAGTACTTGCCTTTCTTATTCTATTTGCAGTTCTTGTGTCTCTAAAATAGATTGCTTTCATATGTAAAAAAAGATGTTCAGACGAAAAAAAAGGTTTTTTTTCGGAACGACTTTTAAATGGGTTTAATTTTCTAAAAAACCATTTCCAAGTAAAATAATAAGGCTTATATTCATACTTGATTGTACAAGGGTAAGAGTTACTAAACTCTCCTTCACTAAATATGATAAATTCATCTGTTATTCTCATAGTATTATTTTTCTTGATGACTTCTTCTATAATTGTAAAGTTCACAATGGTTTATTTATGTTCTCGAACTAGCTCTTTAGGAATTAAATCATAGTCAAACATAACTCGTGACTTGTTGTCCCAAATAAGCTCTTTAGAGATAACCATATCTGTGTGCACGTCTATAGTCTCTCTGTAAACCTTTGAGAAGCGATAAAAATGGTTGTCAATTTTCTTAAAATGGTGATCTTCTTCAAGAAGTCGGTATGTGTATTGTGGCATGGTTTGACATCGCAATTCACCGTATAATGTATTATTCTCACAACGAAGAAAAATCTGAAACTGTTGATTAGTGTCGTTTCTAAACCGATAATCAATATAATTATAACTCACAGATGTTCCTGCACCAAAAGGGATTCTATTGTTATTATCAGGCGCAAGAGCATCTGAATGCTTATGCAACTCTGTGATAGTCAATGAACTATTAAGCACAAGCAAATTTATTGTGTTAGCTAGATTACACAAACCACCTCCGACACCAGATTTGAGGACACCTTGTGTGATAACTCGACCTTGACGAAAACCTCGCTTGAGAGACGGATTGCCAACTCTTTGCCAAAATGAAAAAATCTCACCAGGACTTATCACTAACCCATCTATCTGTGCAGCAGCTACTATTATATTGTCAACCTTATTGATTTGAAGTGTAGGGTCAATTCCTTTTCCTGTTTTAATTAAGCCTGAACTATACGACCAAACAACATGAGGCAATTTTTCGTGAGATATAGTTTTTGTAAATTTCTTCCGTTGAAACACATCTTTAATCTTCCTTTTACATATCTCTTTTTCTCTTGAAATTGCATACGTAAATGGAGATATTGCACTAAAATTTCTTCTTTTTAAGCTCATAAATATCGTATCTAAGGTAACAGGTTAATTACATCCTAAAATATATTTTTCCTTCAATATTTCGCAAAGTTTAGGCACTCCAGTGATAGAATTTTCACCTATATAGTGTACTTTATTAGGGATTCCGACAAGTGTTGGAGGGTTCGGGTCAACAAGGTATATTGGCACACGCTGACTAACATAACGCACCAACGAAGCGGCAGGATAAACAGCAAGTGAAGTGCCCACAATCACCAAAACATCAGCAGTTTCAACAATTTTAGCAGCTCTTTCAATCATTGGAACTCCTTCGCCAAAAAATACGACAAAAGGGCGTGCAAGTGCACCGTCAGGAGCTTTCATATCTAGCGGTTGTTCCCACCCATCTAGCGAAAAAATCACGCTTTCATTTCGGCTGCTACGAAGTTTGCGAAGCTCTCCGTGTAGGTGTGTAACTCTTGTCGAACCACCTCTTTCGTGTAGATCGTCAATGTTTTGTGTCACCACTTCCACATCAAAATGATTCTCTAGATCAGCAATGGCGATATGACCTGCATTTGGCTCTTTTGAAAGCAGCTCTTTACGACGTGTATTATAAAAATCAACCACTCCAGCACGATTGTTTACTAATGCTTCTGGTGTACAAACATCTTCAATTCGATGATTTGCCCATAACCCATCAGAGTCACGAAATGTTGCGATACCACTATCACGACTTACCCCTGCACCCGTGAAAACAACTACCCTTTTCATATCTTATACTTTTAAAAATTACGTCAATTTATTCTGTTCATAGAATTTAGCTGACACAAATTTAAAGTAAACAGCTCCTATAAGTATTAATACCGCACATACAGAAAGCAATAATGTAAAGTTGAAGTATTCAATTATTACACCACCTAAAGCGATACCAGCACCTATACCTAAATCAAAGAATGTATAGAATGTTGCGTTTGCCGTGCCACGACGATTATGCGGAGCAAGGTTCACAAGTAATGATTGGAACGCAGGGTTAACACATCCGAAGCCTATACCTATTGCTGTAGACCCTACAAAGAACATCCACGAAGCCGCACAGTAAGCCAAAGCAAAATATCCCACAGCTATAAGCACAGACCCAATAAGCGCAACAGAGACTACTTTATCATTATTTATCGCTTTAGCTGACAACAGTCGAGACACAACCACACCAGCTGCAAAAATCAAAAAGAATATCCCAGGGTCACAATTAAAGCTACTCTCTAAACAATAAAGACCAATAAAATTAGACAAAGTTCCGTATCCATATCCAACAAGCAACAACAACAATATACATGGCAACCCTTTAACTAACAAGAACCTATCAAGCGATAAAGGTTCTTTTTCTCCGACCGTTTTAGGCATTTCAAGAGATGGTAATTTTATTGGAAAAATCGAGAGAAATCCAATGAAAGCAAAACCAAAAGCTATAAGAAATATCACATTGAAATCATAATTTGAGTATAACCAAAAACCCGTTAAAGGACCTAAAGATTGTGCAAATGTGTAACTTAAACCAAAATAACCTATACCCTCTCCACGTCTTTCGGCAGGCATAACGTCAATTGCGATAGTAGAGCCGCTGACCGTGCTAAGACCAAATCCAAAACCATGTAACACACGCAAGATTACGAAAATGGCTATTATATTAGTCAACGCATAACCTGCAAATACCAGTGTAAAAAGAACATAACATATTATATACAATGGCTTTCGGCTGAATTTGTCAACTAAAAAACCTGATATAGGTCTTATCAGTAGTGCGGCTATTGTATATAACGCTAAAACAACGCCAGTTGAAGATTCATCTAAATGTAAATCCTCCATAACATAAAACGGCAATATCGGAACAAGCATATAAAATGAGAAAAAAATCATCATATTCGATATAAATGCCATGATGTAGTTTTTTGTCCACAACGGACTTTTCGTTTCTTTCATAATTTCATTTTTGGTAGGGGAATAGAACTCCCCATTTGTTAGTTAAAGGTGGGTTCTAAATTCTAATTTTTTACCGCCAAATTTAAGACAAGAACCTGTAATATCCTAAATTGAAGCGTCTATCTAACCTCAA
>JAWXTO010000158.1:0-3502 GCA_044433545.1 Rikenellaceae bacterium | reverse complement strand
AGGCCAACCACAAATGTTAATAATACAGCGATTACTATTAGTTTTATGGTAGACTCTATTAAAAGACCAATAAAATAGCGTGATAATAGGTTTATTGAGGATGTTATTGATCTGTCAGCGCTATCTTCATGTTTATGAGGGAAAAGCATTTTGACACCTTCTTTGAAAAGTTCACTTTCTTTCAAGAAAAAGAAGGTTATAAATGAAACAGAAAATGCACCGATGATAAGAATTACTGTTTTGTCAACAATAGAGCGAAGCCCTATAAGTGTAGGCGTAATATATTCTGTGATTTTTGCACCTATAGAGTTAAAAATGTCTGTTTCGCTGAAATCTATAGAAAAGACATTAGATAAAAATTGGTCTAAATTATCTACTTTAGAATTGAATCCCGCGATTATTTCTGGTATATCTAAGTTTGAGATAAAATTTAATTTGTCAATAATAATTGGCACTAAGAACCACAATAATAATATTGCAACTCCCCACATCGTGCTAAGTGTTATTGTTGCTGATAGCCATTTAGGGAAGCCGAATTTATAAATTTTGACTTTAGACAACAAATCAACAAGAGGTTTCCCGATAAGTGAAAGAACAGCCGAAATAAGAATATAAAACAGAATATCACTAAAGTACCACATCAAGAAAAGTGATATTACCGTAATAGTTCCTGTAATTATATACTTATATATCGTGTTCATTGAGTTGTAATTTTAAATATTACACCTTAGAGAAACTTCTAATAATTGCATTTAGAATTCTCCTTAAATTAGAAAAATCAACTATTTGAGTTTTGCAATTTCTGTTTGGCTACCGACAACTTTTTGTCCCATTTCAACACTAATTTCTGCATCTAAAGGTAAGAATATGTCAACACGTGAGCCAAATTTTATAAATCCCATACGTTGATTTTGTGCTACTTTTTGACCTTCCGTAGCATAAGTGACAATTCTTCGAGCTAAAAGACCTGCAATTTGGCGGAATAGAAGTGTCGCTTTGGCGTTTTCAACAACTATGGTAGTGCGTTCATTTTCTGTAGAACTTTTAGGATGCCAAGCAACCATAAATTTACCGTTGTGATGTCTAAAATATTTCACGATACCGTCTATAGAATACCAGTTTGCGTGTACGTTCCAAACAGACATAAAAACTGACACTTGTATCCTCTCGTCCTTGAAATATTCTTCTTCAAAAGTTTTTTCAATTACAACGATAGTTCCATCAGCTGGTGAATATACCTTATCTGGATCTGTATGTATTTCTCTGTAAGGCAGTCGGAAGAATCGTATGATAAGAATCCAAAAAACCAATAATATTGCACCTTTAACAACTGCTGCAATCTGTGGTAAAAATAGAAATCCTAAAACAGAAATCGCCCCACATATAATGAATGAGGTAATTATTATAATTCTGCCTTCTTTGTCAATTTTGTGTAGTTTCATCAAGTAAAATGGTAATAGTATCTAAAAGACTAAAAGTCTATTTTATTGTTAATTAAAAAATAAATTGCCCATACAATAGGTGCTGCTATAATTAGTGCGTCAAATCGGTCTAAAAATCCACCGTGTCCAGGGATTGAATTTCCTGAATCTTTGACTTCTACTGAGCGCTTAATCATAGACTCAAACAAATCTCCGCAAACTCCCGACACCGATATTAAAACTGCCATACCGCACCACGCCATCGTTGAAAATCCTTCTGCAAAACTACTTGTGAAGTATGCTAACCCAACAGCTGCTATAATACCTCCAAAAAATCCCTCTATTGACTTCTTAGGCGATAATCTTACACACAGTCTATGTTTGCCGAATACAACTCCAATCACATAAGCACCAATATCGTTCATCCAAATAATAAATAACACTGCAACGACTAAACGAGGTGGCAACATTGTTAAAAGAATCATCGGCACAACGGCATATATGATGCTAAATAAGTCGTATGATATGTTGTGAATTGGGTTTACATTTGCTTTAAACATCTCAACAACAAAGCGAGTTAAAACAACCAGAACAATGACTGTATATAGTACAAAGTTATCTAAAAAATCAAATTTACAAGCTCCAAACGTCAATAAAATAACAAAAGACATCGCTAAAGCAAGCCATCTATTTGATTTTATATCTTTAGGTAAGAGGTTTTTGGCAATTTCATTATGTGACATAAGTCCTATGATTGCAAATAACACATAATTTGAAATTTCATTGTAAAGCGTAGCACAAAGCAGAGTAGCCACTACGACTATTCCGCTTGCACAACGCACTATAAAGTTCTTATTTAAAAGATTTGATAACATAGTCAATAATTAGCTAATAATATCTGTTTTGTTGTCTTCAATATCTGCTGTTTCACCTTCACTATCTTCAACAACTTCTTCAGCAGTAGTATCTTCTGTGCTATTAACTCGTTTCCCGAAAATATTTTCTAAGTCTTCTGCAAAAACTACCTCTTTTTCAAGAAGTAATTCAGCTAATTTCGTCAGCCCTTCTTTGTTTTCCATTAAAACAGATCTCGCCATCACATGTGCACTAGAAATTAGTGCTTTAACCTCGCTATCTATCTGTTCAGCAGTTTTTTCGCTATATGGTTTCGTAAATGTACTGTCACCTGACGAATCAAAGAAGCTAATATTGCCAACTTCTTCGCTCATGCCATAATATGCAATCATAGCGTAAGCCTGTTTTGTAACTCTTTCAAGGTCATTTAATGCGCCAGTTGAAACTCGTCCGAAAGTTAACTCTTCAGATGTTCTGCCACCTAAAATAGCAGCCATTTCGTGTAACATTTGGTCTTTAGTGATTATAGAGCGTTCTTCTGGTAAATACCATGCTGCACCAAGAGCTTTCCCACGAGGGATGATTGTTACCTTAATAAGTGGATTTGCATGTTCTAACATCCAACTTACTGTAGCGTGTCCCGCTTCGTGGTATGCAATTGTGCGTTTTTCAACAGCACTAATCAACTTATTTTTACGCTCTAAACCTCCAATTATACGGTCAACAGCATCCAAAAAGTCTTGTTTTTCGACTTGGCTTTTATCATGACGTGCTGCAATAAGAGCAGCTTCGTTACAAACATTTGCAATGTCAGCTCCAGAAAATCCTGGAGTTTGTTTTGCTAAAAAGTCAACTACAAGTGTAGGGTCTAGTTTTAACTTTTTAAGGTGAACGTTAAAAATAGCCTCTCTCTCTTGAACATCTGGCAAATCAACATGAATTTGTCTGTCAAAACGACCAGCACGTAAAAGAGCCTTGTCAAGAATATCTGCACGGTTTGTTGCAGCAAGAATAATAACACCTGCATTTGTTCCGAAACCGTCCATCTCTGTAAGAAGTTGGTTCAGTGTGTTTTCACGTTCATCATTAGATGAAAAACCGCTATTTTTACCTCTAGCACGTCCAATTGCATCAATTTCATCAATAAACACGATACAAGGAGCTTTGTCTTTTGCTTGACGGAATAAATCTCTCACACGCGATGCGCCTACACCCACAAACATCTC
>JAWXTO010000157.1:0-3511 GCA_044433545.1 Rikenellaceae bacterium | reverse complement strand
ATATATATATAAAGGTGTAGCGGTGTTTGATTGTAGAGCTAAATTTGGAGGGTTGAATGGCTTTAAACGAAGATGGCCTAATGTTGTGACTATGAGTGATGAGGCTATTGAGGCTGTAGATAAGAAGTGGGATAGCTTAGGGTTGGGAGAATTTAAGAAATCACCGTCTTTAGAGTTCAAAAAGATGGTTCTTTCAGATAAAGTTGATGTTTAAGGGGCTTAAAATTGCTTTTTGGTATGAAAAATGGTTTTTTAGAGAAGATAAAAGATGTTGTAAGTCTCGATTCACGTCAGTTGAGTTCGCTACTGTTTATTGTGGCGATAATTATTGTTGTGGCTGTCGCTGTGAGGGTTATTACAAGGAGAATGGAGCAGTTTTCTGAGGAGGATAAAGTTGAAATTATCGAAAAAAGAGAGCGAAAAGTTGTTTTTTAAAAAATAATTACTACATTTGCAAGTCTTTTAGAAAGACATAAATGTTAAATTAAATTAAATAATATTCTAAATGAGAGGGGGTTACGGTTTTTCTTAAACTTTAAAGATGGATACAATTAAGTGTATTCCTGTCTTTTTATACACTGTTTTTATGCGGTGTACGAACTTTTATTTAGTGACTTTATTAATTAATTTAAATATATACGATTATGATTATCATGCCAATCAAAGAGGGCGAAAACATTGAAAAAGCTCTTAAAAAATTCAAAAGAAAATTCGAGAAAACAGGTGTTCTTAAAGAACTTCGTTCTCGTCAACAATTTACAAAACCTTCAATTGCAAACCGTAAACAAAAGCTACACGCTATTTACGTAAAACAACTTCAAAGAGAAGATGAAATTATGTAATCTTGAAGATTTTCATATAAAAAATCCCAGCTAATTTTTTTAGCTGGGATTTTTTGTTGTGGAATCTTGGCTTAATACAAAAGCCTGGTGAAACAGTCCATTTTTAAGTTATTTTTATTTTTATTTATTTGTGATTTTTTAGTTTCTCTACTTTTTTTGAAAAAAGTAGAACAAAAAACTTGCGCAGGTCGCTTCTTGACGCTAAAAATTAAAGATTAAAGCTAAAAATCAAGAACTCGCATGTTGCTTAGTAATAGCTTCGCACAAAGTCTTCTCTGTGCTCAGACACTTGATTTTTTTGACGCTTTAATCTTCAATTTTCTTAACGCTAAAGCTCATGCGCAGGGTGTCAAGTTGGAACTTGGTTTTCGGATTGAACCGCCCCCCCTACTTCAATTTCCCGATAAAAACAACAGTGTTGCTTTCTTCGTTTAGTGTTTCAAGAAGTTTGTCGACACGCTCTAACATTTTAGGGTCGGCATCTGCTCGTTTCTCCTCATTAAACTTTTCTAATTTTTCTAATAAAGATATAGCTTCTTGAGCTGTAGTAAAGTAATCTCCATAAATGCTAATAGAATATGTGGTCATATCTATTAAGAAGTCGTTATATATATTGACAAAATTAGCGCTAAGAGTATTTTTATTAACCGCTAAATCAAAAGCTTTTTCGCCTGACACACTTTGTACCCCATTTCCATCAACGCTATAATCAATATCTAGTACTCTTGCCATAAAATATTTAGGAGTTTCTGTATAATAGGCGAGTGTTTTGGTGTCTGCGATGGTTTTTCCTTCGCTAAAACCATCAATTTTTGTAGTAAATATAGGTTTCAGAACGTGATTTTCTCTGTCATAGCTATAAAGAGTGTCCTGTTTGTTACAACATTTGACTGTAGATATATTAAATGAGTTGTTTAAGGTGCTTAATGTTGTAGAACTAAGCATAGCGTTATTAGTTTCGATCTTAATATATTCATTTAGCGCATTTCCTTCAAAATCTTGTTGCCATACAAGTGCGTTATAAGGAATTGCAAAAATTGTAATGATACCTTTCTCTTCGTCTACTACAAATTTTGTGTGGCGGTGAATGCGATCGCTATGAATAGGTATGTTTCTTTTGAAATTTCCTTCTAGGTCATATTCAATTATGTTTCTCGCATAGTAAGATGTAAGGTAAATGGAATTATGTTTTTCGCTGATAACGCCATAATCAATATGATGTGAATATTCACCTGGACCATTGCCTCTAGCTCCGATTTTTGTGATGAATTTACCTGTTTTTCTGTCAAATAATTTACATTGTGAGTTGTTGTCAGATAAAATAAGGTAGTTATCAGATATGATAGGTTTATTAAAAGGGTTGACATAGGCTTCAATAGCAGGGTCAAGCTCAATAATTTCAAGATCTTCAACAAACTCAGATAGAGGAACGTCTATTGTGTCTTTTACGTCACCTGTGTTAATCATAATTAGCCCATCAACTAGAGTAGCGACTACTGTGTTTGTTTCTTGGCAAGAGAAAAATGCAAGAGAAAGGATAAGGGTAGCTAATTTTTTCATAGTATTAAAATTTGAGATTTAATTATTTCAATTTTCCGATAAGAACGACGGTGTTGCTTTCTTCGGTTAGGGTTTCAAGAAGTTTGTCGACACGTTCTAACATCTTAGGGTCAGCTTTTGCTCGTTTCTCTTCATTGAATTCTTCGGATATAGCTAGAATATCATCAGCGGAGAAGGCGTATGCATAGTAATCTCTATTGCAAACAAATTCAGCTCTAATGTCGAAGAAGAAATCGTTAGTTATACGTATATAGTTTGCGCTAAGACTATTTTTGTTTACAGCTAAATTGTTAATGTCCATATATGATAACCGTTTTCTTCCGTCAATTGTTACATAATTAAGATAGAATATTCGTGAAATGAAATATTCAGAAGTTTCTGCATAATAAGCGTATGCTTTGGTGTCTGTGAATTCTTCACATTCGCTAATTCCATCAATCTTTGTTGTGAATATAGGTTTTAGAACGTGATTTTCTCTGTCATAGCTATAAAGAGTGTCTTGTTTGTTGAAACATTTGTTTACAGATATATTAAATGAGTTGTTTAAGGTGCTTAATCTTGTAGAACTATACATACAGTTGTTAGTCTCTATTTTGATAAAGTCATTTAGCGCATTTCCCTCGAAATCTTGTTGCCATACGAGTGCATTGTAAGGAAAAGCAAAGATTGTGACAATATCTTTCTCGTCGTCAATAGTAAATTTTGTGTAGCGGTGAATGCGATCGCTAAAAATAGGTATGTTTCTTTTGAAATTTCCCTCAAGGTCATATTCAATTATATTTTTTGCATAGTATGATGCAAGGTATATAGAATTTCGCTTTTCATTGATAGTTCCATATATAACGAGATGTTCATATTCGCCTGGACCATGACCTATAGCTCCAATTTTTGTGATGAATTTGCCTGTTTTCCTGTCAAATAATTTACATTGGTTGTTATTGTCATATAAAATAAGGTAATTTTTAGAGACGATAGGTGTATAAGGTCCTACATAGGCTTCAATAGCAGGGTCAAGCTCAATAATTTCAAGATCTTCAACAAACTCAGATAGAGGAACGTCTATTGTGTCTTTTACGTCACCTGTGTTAATCATAATTAGCCCATCAACT
>JAWXTO010000156.1:0-3522 GCA_044433545.1 Rikenellaceae bacterium | reverse complement strand
ATCAGGTCACCCTTCGTATGATTTAGGGCCTATAAAAGCTAGAGAACACACAGAATATGTTGTGCGAGGAGCTACATATAACAAATATACAGTCGCTGAAAACGTCTCACCTGATATCATTGTGTCAGGCACGTCAGGAGTAAAATATGTTATAGAGGCTTTAGACAATTTAAAAAATGCGAAATTAGAAAGAAAGCTACTTTTAAATCTAAGTGCGTGTAATGGAGGTTGTATTTTCGGTGAAGGCGTATCTCAAAAAAGAGATCAATTTACAAAACTTAATAGAATAAAGGATTATGATATGATGAATATGGATAATCCTGCACCTATTATGCCCTTAGTGCCTATCTCCAAGAAATTTAACGCACAATATGAGAAAAATAAAATAGACGACACTTCGATTATAGAATTATTGCAAAAATTAACAATTGACACATCAAAAGAATATTTAAATTGTGGTGCATGTGGCTATTCTGATTGTAAAGAGTTTGCAAAACAAATGATTTCAGGTTATGCTCATAAAGAAATGTGTCTATGGTTTAGAAAAAGCTCGGCTAAAATGACTTTAACGACATTTATCAAAGGGCTGCCATTTGGTGTTGCTATAGTAGATACCGCCTTAGCTATTAGATCTTCTAATTTGAATTTTGCAAGAGCTTTAGGCCCAGAGGCAATATTAGCCTATGAAACACACACTATGTTAAAAGGGCTAAATGCAAAAAATGTGATGCCACAAGTCTCAGACTACATAGAAGAAGTCTTTGATACTAATAAAGAAAAACTAAAAAAAGACATTCAAATAAAAGATAAGCTATTAAAATTCACTATCATAAAAATTGAAAATATAGATAAAGTTATTGTTATTGTTCGCAATTTATTCCAAAATGACGTACAAAACGATGAAATTGTCAATAGAACAAGAACGGTAATTGATGATAATTTAAAAACAGTTCAACAAATTGCATACCTATTAGGCGAAACTGCTTCACGTACAGAAGCGGTATTAAATTCAATTATAGAATCACAAACAGTAACTGATGAGAACATCTAAATTTTTTATAGAATTAGACTCTTCGCAAGCTTATGAAGCTGGACAAAGTGTTTCGGGTGACGTGTATCTTCAAAAAAAGTGTGAAGGGCGTTTAGTTGCTGTGCTGAGTGATGGGGCAGGTAGCGGAATTAAGGCTAATATCATCGCATCTGTGATTTCTTCTATGGTAATAAATTATATCTATTCAGAAGAAAGTTCGCTTAGGATTGCAAAGGCTGCTATTGACACATTTGCACGTGGAAATAAAAGTGATGATGTAAATCAAGCTACTTTTTCAATCATAGATATTAGAGATGACGGAAACGTTGAAGTCATAGAGTTTGAAAACCCTGCAACTGTTTTCATAAGAAAAAACAGACTCTTTTTTCCACCTAAAAAAGAGCATACTATAACAACAAATGCAGGTAAAGACATAAAGATAAACATCATAAAATTCAAAGCTAAAGTTGAGGATAGAATTTTAGTGTATAGTGATGGTGTAATTCAATCGGGTCACAACACAAAACGTCTGCCAGATGGTTGGGGAAATGAAAAACTTAATGAATTTATTTTAGAAACATTAGACATAAACCCTAAAATTTCAGCAGCAGATTTATCTCGAAAAGTGATTTCCTCGGCAGAAATAAATGACCTTTTTGTGATAAAAAACGACATGAGTTGTGCTTCGGTTTACTTTAGAGAGCCACGTTCAATCTTGGTATGTACAGGCGCACCATTTTATAAAGAAAATGATGAATATCTAGCTAAATTAGTCGATGAATATAAAGGGGAGATTATAATAAGCGGTGGAACGACAGCACAAATTGTGTCTAGGGAACTATCCAGAGATTTAAATGTGGTTTTAAAGCGTGACCCTTCGGGATTGCCTCCTGTTTCGACTATGGATGGAGTTTCTTTAATAACTGAAGGGGTGTTAACACTCGGAAAGGTTAAATTATTGCTCGAAACTGCTAAAACAAGCCACATTACTGGTCGAGGAACAGACTTCAGAATCGTTAAAATGTTATTAGAACATGACGTAATAGAATTTTGTGTAGGTACAAGCATAAATTCTCTGCATCAAGACCCTAATTTACCTATAGAACTAGAACTTAGACGTAATGTTATCAAAGACATTGCACGACTATTAGAATACAAATTTTTGAAACAAATTATCATTAATTATATCTAGGACGATACGCTAAAAAATGTTATAAAATGGACTTTAACACCACTATAACAACATATTTTATGTATTTTTTGTTTGTGTTAAGTTTTTTTTATTATATTTGCGATATAGAAAGTGAAAGTATTATACATTAAAAGTCTATTATGGAAAATAAATTGGTCGTAAAAATCTGTACAGGTACATTATGTTATGTTATGGGGGGTGCTGAACTTCAACTAATTGACGAGTATCTTCCAGAAGAACTACTAGACAGAATCGACGTTAAAGGTGCACCTTGTTTAGATCATTGCAACAATTGTGATGGCCCAAAAGCTCCTTTTGTAGAAGTAGGTGATAAAGTTATCTCTGAAGCATCTGTTGCTAAAGTAGTTGAAGCAATTAAAGAAGCATTAAAATAGTCTAATTTTAGGTTAGACGATTATTATTTCATACGATTTAGCTAAATCTTTATTAGATTTGGCTTTTTCTCGTGTACTTATATAGGGGGAATCTACAAAACGAGTTTGTAGATTCCCCCTATTCTTTTCAATTAAAATTATACGTTCTTTAAAGATAAAAGAGTGCACATACAAATCACCGCTAAACTATTTTTTAAACAAAGGTTACTTTACACTCCTCATTTAATATTACTTTATAGTCATCAAAGGTATCTTCATCTTCGTCTATAGGCTTTTCAAAATAATGTCTGAGACGTTCAGGAACAATTAAATCAGTTAATTCATCACATCCTATAAAGTCATTTTGATTCAATTTATCAATTTTGGTATTTGAAATGTCTACAAACTTCAAAGTAGGGTGATCATTAAGCATATAGCCTAATGTTGTAGCTTCTTCATGTATAATAATATGATCTTTGATTTCTTTTGTCACATAGAAAATAGACGTGTAATCGTCATTGTACACAATTCCATCAATTTTATTAGTACCACCTAAAAACGTGATGTCAAGTTGTGGCATAGGTGTGCTAAAATAATTTCCAAACACAGAAAAAGCAAGGCTACCAATTGTTTTTACTGTACTCGGGATAGTTATATTTCTTAAAGATGTGCAACCATGAAATGCGCCAAAGTCAATTTCTATCAAACCTTCATATAATGTAACACTATTCAATGATCTACAATTTCTAAAAGCGCAATCGCCTATCTTTATTACAGTCTCTGGAATCACAATACTCTTTAGAGAGAACCAATCTCTAAATCGATCGCTAGGAATTTCAGTAAACGTTTCTGGCAACACTACATTTACAGGATTTATAAGATGAACTATCCTAGTTTTGTCACTATTATATACCACTCCGTCTTGC
>JAWXTO010000155.1:0-3672 GCA_044433545.1 Rikenellaceae bacterium | reverse complement strand
GCTTTATCCGATTTTTTTACATTTTAATTTGCATAATTGAAAATATAAGGATAACTTTGTAGGGCTTTATCCGATTTTTTTACATTTTAAAACGAATACTGTATAAATTTTAGGGATATACCACAAAAAGGGATAAAAAAAATAATATAATAATAAACGGCACTACTGTGCTTAAATTAAATGAAAATGAAATACAAAAAATTAGCTGTTGCGGCAATTGTAGCTGCAATTCTAGTATCATCAGCCTTGGTTTACTTTTACCTTGTAGAAACCAAGCCAGAAACAAACAAAAGTGATTTAAGAAAATCTATCACAGGCGTACATACTGACGTTGCAAATTATCAAAATCACGTTGTCTCAATTGAGTATCCTGGTCGTGTAGCAGCTCGTGAAATCGTAAGCGTAACTCCTGAAGTTGGCGGAAAAATCATCCCTGGTGATGTAAGCCTAAAAACAGGTGTACGTTTTAAAAAAGGCGACACAATCGTTAAAATTTATTCTGAAGACGCAAAAGCAAGTTTGGCATCTGAAAAAAGTGTATTCTTAAACACTCTTGCAAGTGCTCTTCCTGACATTAAAGTTGACTTTCCAGAAGAGTTTGACAAATGGATGAGCTTTTTCAAACAAGTTGACCTAGATAAAGATTTACCAAAACTACCTAGCTTAAATTCTGATAAAGAAAAAATATATATTTCAACAAAAAATATATTATCTTCTTATTACAACATTATTCAATCTGAAATTGTCCTTTCTCGTTATGAGATTAAAGCTCCATTTAACGGAATTTTCACTTCAGTAAACCGAGAAGTAGGGTCTATCGCATCATCGTCTGTTACTATTGCTGAAATTGTATCTACTGACGTACTAGAAATTACTGTTGGCGTATTTTTAACAGATGCACAAAACCTTAGAATTGGAACAGAAGTAATAATCACATCAAAATCTGGCAAAGAATACACTGGTAGAATAAATCGTATAGCTTCTTTTGTTGATCCAACAACACAACGTGTAAATGTTTATGTAGTATTCTCAGAACCTAGCTTAGAAATCGTAGAAGGACAAATGTTAATGGTTAGAATGCCATCTCAAGACATTGAAGGAACAATCGAAGTATTCCGTTCGGCTCTAGTTGGCGATTCTCTTATTTATGTAGTTCAAGATAGTGTTATTGTCTCTAAACCAGTTGAATTAGTTATTACAAACACTGATAAATCATACATTAAAGGTTTAGAGGAAGGTGAAAGATTTGTAAATGAATCTTTAGTTTCTCCTTATGAAGGAATGGAAGTTTTCTCTCTTGATATGAACGGAAAACAACTATAAACAACACCTTTTTGTTTGTATAAAAACTAATTAATAACAGCAATTTCTAAGAAGAAAAAATAAAATGAAAAAAATATTATCAACATTTGTAAAATATCCTTTTTACGGTAAGATATTTATTGCAGTGTTCATAATAGCTGGTATTTGGTCACTATTAACAATGAATATGGCCTCTTTCCCAGTTGTTGAATCACGAACAATAACTGTTAGCGTTTCTTACCAAGGGGCTACTCCAAAAGAGATGGAAGAAGGGGTTGTTACCCTTATCGAAAACTCTATTAGAGGTATAGTCGGTATCAAAGAACACAGCTCTAGATCACAAGAAAACTCCGCTACAGTAACCATAACCGTACAAAATGGCTATGATGTTAATGTGGCACTATATGAAATCAAAAATGCGGTCGATGGTATATCAAACTTCCCCTCAGGAGCTGAAAAACCTACGGTCTCTAAAGGGCGTACCACAACAACTGCCATGTTTATATCTGTTAGGTCAGAAGAAAATGACTTAATAAAATTAAAAGAAGAAGTTTATCGTATTGAAGATGACTTTTTAGCTTCAGGCATTGTCTCTCAAACAACTGTAATAGGTGTTCCTACACGTATGGAGATGTCAATTGAGATTGATGAAACAACTCTTGAACGTTATGGCATTTCATTGACTGAAGTGTCGGCTGCCGTTGCACAATACAACGTTGACTCTTATTCAGGTGTTATTTTAAGCCCTGAAGAACAAATAAAAATCAACATACGTAACCGTACTGTAGAACCTGACGTAATAAAAGAGATTGTTGTTCGCTCTAATGAAGATGGTTCACAAGTTAAGATTAAAGATTTAGGTGAGGTAATTTTCCAATTCCAAGATACTCCGAGTTCGTCTTTCCTTGAAGGTGACAGAAACATCATGATAAGCATCTCGAATCTTAAAGAAGAAGACCTTAAAGCGACATCTATATACGTAAATGATTACATAAAGAATTATAATGCCAAAGGAGGCCCTGTAAAACTTACAGTAGTTCGTGACTTCTTAGACATCTTAAATGGTCAACTTAACATTCTTTATGGTAATGGTTTAATGGGTATCATACTTGTTGTTGTATCATTGTCATTATTCCTTAATTTTAGGATGTCATTATGGGTTGCATGGGGTATTCCTGCATCCTTCTTCGGCATGTTCATCATTGCGAATCTGATGGGAATCAGTATAAATATGATTTCTCTGTTTGGTATGATTCTGATTATCGGTATATTGGTCGATGATGGTATCGTAATTGGTGAAAATATCTATACTTACTATGAAAAAGGCCACAGCCCACGAGCAGCAGCTATTAAAGGTACAATGGAAGTACTTCCAGCTGTGTTTGTGTCTGTAACAACGACTATAGTTGCATTCTTACCTTTATTACTTATTCAAGGTAACCTTGAAATGATGTACGAAATGGCAGTTGTTGTGGTTGCCTGTCTAGTATTCTCACTTGTTGAAGGTATGTTCATTCTGCCAGGTCACCTAGCGTCAGAGAAAATCCTAAGCCCTCAAGATCCTAAGTCTCTTTATGGTAAACTGAGAACTCAACTAGACAAAGGAATGTTCTTTGCATGTAATAAAATTTATATTCCTTTCTTAAAATGGACTCTTAATCATAAAGTAATTATGATTTCGATAACTTTTGCAATGTTCATCTTTACTGCTGGTTTGTTTATGGGTGGACGTATCAAATTTACTTTCTTCCCTACTGTCAATGAAGACATGTTCTCAATTGATTTAGCGATGAAGCCTGGTGTTCCAACAGAAAAAACCATTCAAATTTTAGATTACATTGAAGGAAAAGTTCGTGAAGCAGACACATTGTTAGCAAAAGAAGTTGGAGAAGACACTTTCATCGAAATTCTAAACATGAGAACTGGTACTGCATTCTCAAATACAGAATCTGGAGAACATGCAGGTACGATTAATGTGTTCTTACGAGGTCTTGAGAATTCTAGTGTTAGTTCAGATCTCGTAAAACGTACAATTGCTGACCACATTGGCAAAATTCCAGAAGCCTATAAATTCTCTGTAGGTGCTTCTAACCGTTTTGGTGCTCCTGTTTCAATAAGTTTATTCTCTAAAAAAACCGAAACACTTGTTGCAGCTAGTGAAGACTTAAAAGAGGAACTTAACAAAATGAGTGCCTTGTATAATGTTTCTGACAACAACCAACTTGGTGAACGTGAAATTCACATGACACTTAAACCTCTAGCATATTCATTAGGACTTAATGCAACTGAGATTTCAACACAAGTGCGAGCTGCTTTCTATGGTGTTTTAGCTCAAAAAATACAAGAAGGTCGTAGTGAAGTATGGTTCTA
>JAWXTO010000154.1:0-3677 GCA_044433545.1 Rikenellaceae bacterium | reverse complement strand
CAAAGTTACACTGAGGCAGTAAAATGGTATCGTAAAGCTGTTGAGCAGGGGGATGCAGATGCGCAAAATTCGTTAGGTCATTGTTATCAATATGGTTACGGAGTTACTAAAGATTACTCTGAGGCAGTAAAATGGTATCGTAAATCTGCTGATCAGAGAAATGCATCTGGGCAAAATAATTTAGGTTATTGTTATCAACATGGTCATGGAGTTACTCAAAGTTACACTGAGGCAGTAAATTTGTATCGTAAATCTGCTGATCAGGGAAATGCATCTGGGCAAAATAATTTAGGTTATTGTTATGAACATGGTCATGGAGTTACTAAAAATTACTCTGAGGCAGTAAAGTTGTACCGTAAAGCTGCAGCGCAGGGAAGTGAAGCGGCAATAGAAAGTCTGAAAAAACTAGAAGAATCTCAGTCCTCTACAGGGAGCTTTAAAAACGTGAAAATTAAAGGTTTTAGTTAGGATGATGCCTAAATCTATAAAAGCCAGAAAAGCGACTCAATTCAAATCTGAGTCGCTTTTCTGGCTTTTTGTTAGCGGAATTCCCTAATTGGGAAGTCTGATTATTTGTTATAATCGTAGTATTTCACGCCTTCTTTTAATCTCTTTTTGTTTTCAGCATCAATTTCTAGCCATTCGATATAATTGTCGATTTGGGCCTTGATGTGAGGGTGCATTACAAGTTCAGACTCTATGTCACCACGAGGGGTTTCTTTTAAGCGTTCAGCACCGATAGTAATTATTTCAATGGCTCTTTTATATTTCGCCTTATCGTCACGAATAGATGCCAAACAAGGGCTTAATTCAGGGCGGTCAAATGACAGTTGAGCTAACGCTTTACGTTTGTGCGTAGCAAGACCGTTGAAATTAACGCCTGTTAGTGTGCTAAGTTCTGTAGTTTCTTCTTTTGTTAAAGGAGATCTGCCGCCAACAATGTCATTGAATGCACTTTCGTATGTTGGATAATATACACCATTAATGTCCATCCACGCATAAATTGTAGCTTTCTCTTTAGCTGTAAGTTTTACGTCATTGTGACCATTTTCTATTAGTTCTGAGAGTTTGCTGTTGTGTGAACCCCATGAATATGGTTCTTGAATTGCGGCTGGGCCTGCACCAACAAGTCCTACAACACCTTTTACATATAAGTTTATGTATGAAGCGTTAAAGTACATGTTTTTGTCGCCTGCAAGCACAAACCTGTCAGGGTCGTTAACACTAAAATCATGACACGAAACACAATGTTTGTCTAAAATTGGTTGTACATTCTCGATATAAGAGAAGTTGCGAGGTTCTTCACCGTCCCATCTGGTCATTTTAACAGCTGCTAGTTTTAGAGCCTCTGGTCGACCTGTTGGAACAGGAACATTTAGTCTGTCTTCGTGACATCCTATACATCCATTTACCTCTCCTTGCATCAAAGAAACTCCACTACGCATAGATTGTATCATCTTTTTGTCTTTGTCTAACAATTGGAAGTAAAGGTGTACACCAGCTGGTGCTTCAAAATATGCAGAGCCATCTTCTTTTACTTCAACCTCTCCTAAGATTCGTTTCACCTCAAAGCTGTGCCAGTTAACAGCAGGGTAGTGTGCTCCCTCACCTTGCCATTTTTCTACTGTCCAAGAGCGTTTTTCTGGAGACTCTACGATACGAAGATATTTTACGCTTCCAGGCTCAACACCGTTCATATTTGTTCCTTCATATACGTTTTGAACATAGAATGTGCCTATATCATCAGTGAAATTTCTAATTGTAGGTATAGTTCTTGGAACTTCACGAGGTTCTATAATCATAGGGTCAAAAAGAGAACGTTCTTTAACTTCAAGAATTAGGTCTCTAGTTGAATTTTCAGTATTCATTACGAAAAGTGCAGAGTGAGTGTCGAAAGTTTTCCATTTTGTGTCAAGTTTCATAGTGCTTCCCGATACAAGAAATTCAGAACTGCTCAATGGCCATGGATCTTCAGTCATGTAGTCAAGTCTTTTGTATTGGTCAACGCCATCTTTCTGCATTAATTCACGGCTATTTTCGGGCATGATGTCTAACACTGGTAATTCACCATCAACACCTAATTTTCGGTCTAAAACAGCTAAAGCACCCCATGGACGTTCGTGACAAGCAGCAAAAATACATACTACAAGGTCAGTTCCTGGAATTTGACGAGCATCAATTACAGCACCAGGAGATTTTGTGTTATTTCCATAAAAAATGGCGTGTTTTGTGCCGTCAGGGTTTACAGTCCATAGTCCTTGAGCATCTCCGAAATTACGGTCTACATATTCCCATCTGTCATAAAGTATACGACCATCTGAAAGTATGGTTGAGTGACCTTCAAAAAGTGTACTTACGCCAATTTGGTGAATGTTTGCACCGTCAGCTTCCATTTTATAAAGGTTTGCCATGATGTGGCGGTTACACATACAATATTTTGGTTGTCTTGTTGATGAGAAAATGATATTTCCATCTGGTAGATACACAGGGTCAATGTCTGCCATGCCATCTGCAAATGTTAATTGTTTCAAGTTTGAACCGTCAATGTCCATTTCATATATGTGAAATGAACTTTCGATGTTATGGCGCATTGAGAAGATGATTTTCTTAGCGTCATAAGACAATTCTGGGTCACGAATAACTCCGTCAGTGCTTTCTAAAAGAGTTGTTATTTCTTTAGTGTCTACGTCATATATGCGCATAGCAGCACCAGGGCGGAACGAGTCTTGATTGACCTCTCCCCATTGGAAAATTGTTGCTGTGTTGTGGTGGTCAGGGCAATATTGTTCTCTTTCAATGTACAGAATTTTCTTACCTTTTAAAGATTGAAATTCAGAGGCATCTTTACGTGTAAATTCAGTAGGGTCATATTGACACAATCCGACTTTAGCGAATAGTAAAAATCCTAGTGTTAAAGAAATACTTAATGTAGTTTTCATATTTATTTTTTATTTATATATTGGGCAAATTCCAGCAGCAAATGTAAAATCTTCTAGTTTAGACATTGTCCATACGACTTTACCCTCTTTATCAAGTTCGATTAATATTGGTTGTTTTTGGTTTCCGTTGTGACCTACCCAGTTAGCAAGCATGTAGTTGCCGTTTTTAAGCTCGATTATGCCTGCGCCAAACTCTATTTTGATGCCATCACCAAGGTCAGGGCTGTCGACAATCATTGATTTTTCGCCTGTTTCAGAGTTTATTTTGTAGATGACTCCAGAGTGACCTGTTGTTGCTATCCAATCGCCATTTTTGTCAGTAGTTACGTACAAAGATGAATAATCTAGCTTTACGTCTTTTAGGAGATTGCCCTCACGGTCTAATTCTACGATTCTTTTAGTGTCAGAAATTGGAACTACATAGTTTCCTTTTTTTGTTTTTGCAATTTGGCGGAATTGTCTGTGGATGTTTGTTACCTCAGTATCAAAAGTTATTACTTTTGTTGGTTCTAGCTTTTTGTTCACCTCTATAATTTTCATCGGGCTTCCAGAAATGCCAAATAAATAACCTCCTTTAATGACAGAGATAGATTGAAATTCTTCATTCTTGCCAACTTTATATTCAAGGATGGTTTCACCGTTAGAATTTATTAAATGTGCGCCTTTTTTATGAGCGTAAATCACGTCTCCATTTTTTAGATAAACGAGGCTGTTACATTCTTTACACTCTCCAACATT
>JAWXTO010000153.1:0-3695 GCA_044433545.1 Rikenellaceae bacterium | reverse complement strand
TATTTACAGATTAATTTTCTCTTTTGTCCGTTTAATACAACTTCAAACTCTTTTAGTTGACAATATTTAATCTCGTCATAGATAGGTTCAAGCACATAATCACAATTTTGATTTATAACGCCCGACTTATCATCTTCACTAAGCACTATTGAATATCCATCAACGAAAGTTCCCACAAATTTAAATCTTTTATTTGATATTTGCTCTATTTTACGATTTAAAACATATCTTAAACCATCCTTCTCAACAATAAACAAATTTAGAGCATTTTCATACTCAATCCAATCCCACACAAAGTCTATGATTGTACGATTATTCTTGTCTATGACACCTGCTTTACCACCTAACTGAGCAACTGCATACCCTTCGACATAATTCAGCAGTTCGTCATAAATACAGCTTGTAACCAACATACCCTCATAGTTCACAAAACCTTTTAACCCTGTTTTTGCGTCAATAACAGTTATACGATTTTCATCTCTATCGTTAGTGACTATATATTTTGGATTATTAAAACACTGTTCATTAGAAGCATCCACATCTGAAATCACTATGTCAGAATCTTGTATTTTATCAATAACAGCCAACAAAACATTCTTGTTTACGTTTTCTAGCATAGCCAAAATCTCACTTAACCCATCAGGCGAACCATACGAATGTATCATTTGTAAAGAAGCGATTAGAACATGAGCAAGTTGGCAATAAAATTCGTGATATTCGTCATCTGTACCCCCACTCTTAGCGTTTACATCAAAAGTGTTTATCTTAACATCAAGATTTTCATCAATAAAAAACGAATCTATAGCCAATTTTTCGACTACATAACAAGAATTCGCCAACCACTTCAAAACATTTAAAAACGAAACATATTTTTGTAAACAAATACGCTTATTTTCGTTATTGTATATTGTTAAAAGAAATTGCTCAAAGCTCTCACACTTCTCAACGTCATATAATGCTACATCACAGAATTCAGAATTGTTATTATACGTAAAACAAAATTCATCCTTCAACCATTGTGCTTTACTGAATGGGGAATCGCCCATTTCAGAAGTCATATTGATAGTATGAACATCCTCTCTCACTTTATCCAACGAATAGTCTTTATAGAATTTAAGGATAGTTTTTCTATTATTAAATTTCACACGAAAAATATACGATTCTCGCCTTGTATAGTTGTAATCTCCATCTGCAACATCAAATTTCACACCACCAAGTGTTCTAAAATGATGAACAGGATTATTTAAACTTTGTATAATGTCTACTAACGAAAATTTTGATATCATATTTATAATGATTAACTATTTTTAAAATTTATTGATAATAATGGATTTAATGAAAACACTAGTTCCTTTTTATACTTAACGAACCAATGTTTAATATTTTCAGAAGCTCGTTCATAGATGAATTATAACTAAATGCTCTATAATTCAACTCTTCGACATCTCCTTTCAACATTGCAATTTCTTTAGAAAATCGTTTTGGAAGTATTGAAGATGCCTCAAAGAGCACTTTTGCATGTGAACTTTCTGTGTTAAGCTCTTCAATCGAAGCTGGAAAAACATCAGATTTCATTTCTGTATTAGAAGCTAGGTGTATGTTGTGAAACAACAAATTTCCATCATGTGTTGAAATAGCCTTCAACTGGTCAGCCAAATCTAAGAACTCTTCTTTTGTGATGTCCGTAAACTCTCCATCCGTAATGCTTATCAAACTCGGAGGAAATAATAATTCGCCTTTATAATATTTAATCCAATTAAGAATTTCTATCATTATAATTTTCATAGCCTTTCCCGTAGGCGTTTTGCCCGATGAAAAAGGTTTTATATATTCTTTAAGTGTAAATTGAGAAATATATGAAACTCCATTAATATTCTTTCTTACAGATTCATAGGTTTTTGTTCCAACATTAATCGCTAACAGTTCATTAATGGTCACATACTGCTTTTTCGAGTCTTTTAACGCCAACAAATTGACAACATTATCTTCAGAATATCCATACACCATTATATTGAAATAGTCATAATATGAATCAGCCTTTTTACAATGATGAATAATCTCATTTAACGAAATATTCATTATTCGACTAAGTAATTCAGCCTTCGTAAGTTTTACTCCTTCATATATCAATTCATCACTCATAGACGAAGACAAATCTAGCATAAAGACAATCAATGCTGGAGATTTTCTTGTTATGTTAACTACATATTTATCACTATCACTTACTAATACACTCATAATCAAACAAATTACATTAAAACACTATTACTTATAACGATAGCTCTAAAATACATAATTCAAATCAATACTAAGAGAGCTTTCGTCCCATTCTCTTGAAATTTTCTTCTCATCGACCAACTTGCCTTCTTTAAAAATGTTTACAATAACATTCAAAGGTGCTAGAAATGTATTATCAGGAGATATTATATGGATTTTTATTGCCAAATTCTCAACATTATCAGGCAAATCTATATTTTCTATTCGCTTTAGTGTATTCTCTCGTAGAATCATATATGTGTAGTCATAATCACCCTTCTGTTTATATGAAATGTTATAATATTTTATATAATCGGTCCATTCTATACTATGCCCAGAAATCTGAGCAACATAATGTACATTGCTATTCTCCATAATTCTATTATTTAGTATTTACAAAGATAACAAAATTGTAGAATTATAATATAATTCGATAAAAAATAACAATTTTAGATAAGGTTGGAATTTAAAATTGTTGTTTTTGGCATTTATAGTAAAAAAACAGTTCTCAGATATTTTATTCAAAAAAAAGACCTGCTAGCTTACACTAACAGGTCTTTCAATTATATTTAAACTGTGATTAACTCACAATCTATATTTATTTTGATAATTTTTTCTTCATAAAGTCGTATGCTACTGGAGTTGCAACGAATACTGAAGAGAATGTACCAACAATAACACCAAACATAAGAGCGAAAACAAATCCTCTAATTACCTCACCACCAAACACAAACATTGCAAGAAGAACAACGAAAGTTGTACCTGATGTATTGATTGTACGAGCTAATGTAGAGTTAATTGCCGCATTGATGTTGTCTTTAATGTCACGTTTTGGATATAATGCTTGGTATTCACGAATACGGTCAAAGATAACCACAGTGTCATTAATAGAGAAACCAATAATTGTAAGAATCGCAGCAATAAATGACTGGTCAACGTCTAATTGGAAAGGTAAAATACCATGAAGTAATGTAAACACACCAATTACAAGAAGAGCATCGTGTAAAAGTGAAGCTACACCACCAACAGCCCATTGCCATTTTTTGAAACGAATAATGATGTATAATCCAATTGCAATAAGTGAGAAGAACACTGCAAGAATAGCATTATCACGCATATCTTGAGCGATACTTGGACCTACTTTATCAGAAGAAACAACACTTTCATTCATAAATTCAGCACTGCTGATAGATGTTGTATATAGAGGAACTAACGCTTCGTACATCATAGCATTAACCTCGTCTGTAGCCTCTGGAGACTCGTCATCATATCTGTATTGAGTAACAATACGCATTTGATTGTCGTTACCATATTGTTTTACCTCTAAACCACCATCAAAAACACTAATTAAAGCACCACGTACTTCATCAGTTGTAACTGGTTTGTCAAAACGAACTACATAAGCACGACCACCAGAGAAATCAACACCTAAACTAAGA
>JAWXTO010000152.1:0-3883 GCA_044433545.1 Rikenellaceae bacterium | reverse complement strand
AATCTTGCTGAAGGTGATTACGCTGCTGCAACTAAAGTTCTTAGCGGTTATAATCTAGCTGTTGCTGAAGTTTGTAACGGTAACCTTTCTCGTGCTAAATCAATCTTAGCTAACGAAAACAGTGCTGCTGCTTCTTACTTAAAAGCAATTATCGCTGCTAAAGAAGGTGATAAATCTACAACTTTATCTAACTTAGGTGCTGCTGTTGCTGCTGATGCTTCTTACAAAGCAGAAGCTGTTAAAACAGTTGAATTCTTACCTTATTTCGAAGATGCAGATTTCCAAGCAATCGTTAAATAATTCGTAAAGAATATTTAAATAATAAAAAGAGTGGTTATTTTATAATCACTCTTTTTTTTGTGCCTAATTTATTTTTTTTGAAAAAAAACTAAGAAATTGTAAATGTTTTTTTTAATGATTGTTACGAATAAGTCAAAGTTGTAAAGTGTTGAGTGTTAGTGATATGACTACATTTACGGACGTTTATAATAATATTGTCTAACTGATTTGTTATTAATTAGTTGGGAAATTTAAAAAAAACTTTTAAAATATATCTTACTTATTTGCAGGGAATTAAAATTTTTCTTACCTTTGCAGGACGATTTTGATTAATTATCTATGTGTCTCATTTTATGGGACTAAGTAAATAGATAATTTCGTAAAACGAAACGAGTTTTGTTCTGTGAAGACATAAAACTCAAATATTAATCATTTAATTACAAACTGAACAGAAAATGTCAGGACTAATTGGAAAAAAAATCGGAATGACTTCCGTTTTCAGTGTTGAGGGAAAAAATATTCCATGCACTGTTATTGAAGCTGGTCCATGTGTAGTTACGCAAATCCGTACAGAAGAAAAAGATGGCTATCAAGCTGTACAGATTGCCTATGACGAAAAAAAGGAAAAGCAAACCAGCAAATGTCTGTTAGGTCACTTCGCTAAAGCGAACACGACTCCAAAACGCAAATTAGTTGAGTTTGATTCATTTCAAACTGAGCTAAACTTAGGCGACACCGTTACTGTTGACTTATTTGCGGATAGTGAGTGGATTGACGTTACAGGAATTTCTAAAGGAAAAGGTTTCCAAGGTGTTGTTAAACGCCATGGTTTCGGTGGTGTTGGTGGTCAAACACACGGTCAACACAACCGTCTACGTGCCCCAGGTTCTCTAGGTGCATCATCTTATCCTTCGAGAGTATTCAAAGGCAAACGTCTTCCTGGTCGTACAGGTGGAGAAAGAGTTAAGGTTCTAAACCTTAAAGTTCTTAAAGTTATTCCTGAGAATAACCTTATCTTAGTGAAAGGTTCTATTCCAGGTGCAAAAGGTTCTTACTTATTAATAGAAGATTAGTGATGGAGTTATCAGTATTAAGCATCGCAGGTAAAGAAACCGGCAAAACAGTGACCTTAAATGACGCGATTTTTGGCATCGAGCCTAACAATCACGCTATTTATCTTGATGTTAAGCAGTATTTAGCTAACCAACGTCAAGGAACACACAAAGCAAAACAACGTAACGAAGTATCTGGTTCTACAAAGAAATTGAAGAAACAAAAAGGTACAGGTGGTGCACGTTGTGGTAGTATCAAATCTCCTTTATTTGTTGGTGGTGGTCGTGTATTTGGTCCAGTACCTCGCGATTACAGTTTCAAATTAAACAAAAAATTAAAACTAGTTGCTCGTAAAAGTGCGTTGTCTTATAAAGCAACTGCTGAAGCAATTACAGTTGTTGAGCAATTCTCTTTTGAGGCTCCTAAAACTAAAGAATTTATCAAAGTTGCTACTGCATTAAACGTAGCAGACAAAAAAACTCTTTTAGTTCTAGCAGAAAGCGATAAAAATATCGTTTTATCAGCTCGCAACTTGCAGAATGTAAAGGTTATTCTTGCTTCTAATTTAAACACTTACGAC
The DNA here is from genome assembly GCA_044433545.1 of Rikenellaceae bacterium. Taxonomy (GTDB): domain Bacteria; phylum Bacteroidota; class Bacteroidia; order Bacteroidales; family Rikenellaceae; genus JAWXTP01. The sequence goes on along the minus strand of JAWXTO010000152.1, from coordinate 1,971 downwards.
ATTATGAACGCTAAACAAGTTCTTTTTGTTGGAGATGCTTTAGAAACAGTTAATCAAATGTTCTCATTATAATTTAGACTTATTTTAGGAAATGGAAATATTAATTAAGCCTATCTTAACCGAGAAGATGACTATTCAAGGCGAAAAATTGAATAGATACGGTTTTATCGTAGATTGCAAAGCTAACAAGCTTCAAATCAGAAATGCCGTAGAAAAGATGTATAACGTTAAAGTTACCGACGTAAATACAATCAATTATATGGGTAAAGTAATCAGCCGCTACACTAAAGCAGGTAGCCTAGTTGGTAGAAAAAACAACTTCAAAAAGGCGATTATTACTCTAAAGAGTGGTGACATAATTGATTTTTATAGTAATATCTAGACGAAATGGCAGTTAGAAAGTTTAAGCCCAACACACCGGGTCAAAGACATAAAATTATAGGTACATTTGATGATATCACAACATCAACACCTGAAAAATCATTGCTTCGTCCTCTTAAAAGTTCTGGTGGACGTAACAACACTGGTAAAATGACAGTACGTTACATCGGTGGTGGACACAAAAAAATGTACCGCCTTATCGACTTTAAAAGAGATAAAGATGGAATGGCAGCTAAAGTTAGCACTATCGAGTATGACCCAAATCGTTCAGCTCGTATTGCATTATTAATTTATGCTGACGGTGAAAAACGTTATATTGTAGCACCTAATGGTCTTCAAGTAGGACAAGTAGTAGAAAGTGGAGCTGGTGTTTCACCAGAACTAGGAAATACACTTCTTTTATCAGAAGTTCCTCTAGGTACTGTAATTCATTGTATAGAACTAAACCCAGGACAAGGTGCTGTTTTAGCACGTTCAGCTGGATCATTTGCACAACTTCTTGCACGTGAAGGTAAATACGCTATTATTAAGCTTCCTTCTGGAGAAACAAGAATGATACTTGTTACTTGTAGAGCGACAGTTGGTATCGTGTCAAATCCTGACCACCAATTAGAGTCTCACGGTAAAGCGGGTCGTCGTAGATGGTTAGGACGTCGTCCTCATAACCGTGGTGTTTCTATGAACCCTGTCGATCACCCAATGGGTGGTGGTGAAGGTCGTTCATCAGGAGGACACCCACGTTCTCGCAAAGGGTTGCTTGCAAAAGGTTACAAAACTCGTAACCCTAAGAAGCAAACAAGTAAATTCATCATTTCTAAAAAGAAAAAGTAAATCATTTAAACTAGCAGCGTAATGAGTCGTTCACTTAAAAAAGGCCCATATATTGAGCCTAAATTAGAAAAAAAGATTCTTGAACAGAACGCTTCTAACAAGAAGTCGGTTATTAAAACGTGGTCACGTCCTAGTATGATTTCGCCAGATTTTGTTGGGCACACTGTAGCAGTACATAACGGTAATAAATTTATTCCTGTTTATGTAACTGAGAATATGGTAGGACACAAACTGGGAGAATTTGCTCCTACTAGAACATTCCGTGGTCACGGTGGTAATAAGAAAAAATAGTGTAAATAAGAAATTCAGTTAATAATGGGTGCAAGAAAAAGTATAAGAGCCGAAAAAATGAAGGCAGAGAAGAAGCAAAAAGCAATTGCTACTCTTCGCAACTGCCCTTCTTCGCCACGTAAAATGCGTTTAGTTGCAGATATCATTCGTGGAGTTGAAATCAATAAGGCTTTAGGTATCCTTCGTTATAGTAAACAGGATGCTTCAGTTAAACTTGAGAAACTTTTGCGTTCCGCTATCGCAAACTGGGAGGCTAAAAATGAAGGTTTACGCCTTGAAGAAACTCCTTTGTGTGTGAAAGAAATTTTCGTTGATGGTGGTAGAATGCTCAAAAGAATTCAGCCAGCTCCACAAGGTAGAGCTCACAGAATTCGTAAGAGATCAAATCACGTTACTATCGTAGTTGATAATTTAGTTGTAAAAAGCAAAAACGAATAATAAAGATGGGACAAAAAGTTAATCCAATAT
>JAWXTO010000151.1:0-3894 GCA_044433545.1 Rikenellaceae bacterium | reverse complement strand
GGAAGAATTTCATGTTTAATTGAGTGTTAAATTATGTGAAATTAGTAAATATGTGTCTTTACAAATGTAATAAAAATTAATAGAAAATCATTAATGTTTTTTCAGATTATGAAAGTGTTTGTACGTTAGGGGGTTGTGTGTTGTATGTAAGAGTTTAGGCGTGAAGATGTGAGTGTAACTGCGTTAAAATGAGCATTTTTTGTATTATGTGGCTCTTCTTTGGGTGTGTTTTTATGAAGAAACAACAAGTGTAGAAAAGGATGTGAAATAGCTATCGCATTATTTCTCAGTGTGATATTTAACGATTTTTTTTTTGGTAAATTAATTAGGATATACAGATTTTTTTATATATTTGGCGTTCGTAAATATGACTTTACGGTATAAACTTTAGATAATTACAGAAATTAATTTATGGCAAATACAAATAATTTACCACAAAAACACCTTTTCGAAATTAGTTGGGAAGTGTGTAACAAAGTTGGGGGTATCCACACTGTTATTGCTTCAAAAACGCCAACTGTACACAATATTTTTGGTGGCAACTATATTGTTATGGGACCAAGTTTCAATAAAGAGGTTGAGCTTGAGTTTGATGAAGACACAGAACTTTTCAAAGAATGGAAACTTGCTGCGTACAATGACGGAATCCGTGTAAGAGTTGGACGCTGGAAAATTGAAGATTCTCCAATAGCAATCTTAGTCGATTTTGCATCTTATGCAACACAAAAAGATGAAATTCTAGGTAAACTTTGGGATAGCCATCAAGTTGATTCCTTAAATGAAGGCTGGCACTATGCAGAACCTGTAATCTTTGGTTATGCTGCGGCTCGTGCAATCGAAAGTTTTGTATCTTACTATGGCTATAAAAAAGACGAAGTTATCGCTCACTTCCACGAATGGATGACAGCGTCAGGCGGTTTGACACTTAACACTATCGCTCCTTATATTGCAACAACATTTACTACTCACGCAACAGCAATGGGACGTTCTATAGCAGGAAATGGTCTTAATTTGTATGATGATATGAGTAATTTTAATGTTGCTCAACTAGCAGCTAGATTCAATATGACTAGCATGTATTCTATCGAAAAAATTTCTGCTGAAAGTTATGACTGTTTTACTACTGTTAGTGATATTACATCTTACGAATGTAAATATATGGTAGGTAAAGAGGCTGATGTTGTAACACCTAACGGATTTGATGATAAAATCGTTGGTAAAGGTCTTAATAAGAAACGTAAAGGTGCTAGAGCGAAATTAATTAACGTTGCAGAAACTTCTTTAGGCATAAAATATGATAAAGAACCTCTTATAGTAGGCACTAGTGGTCGTTATGAGTTTAGAAACAAGGGATTAGATCAGTTTATTGACACTTTAGCTCTTCTTAACGATGATGAAACTCTAGGAAGAGACATACTAGCATATATCCTAGTTCCTGGCTGGAGCTTTGGTCCTCGTAAAGACCTTCAACAAATGCTAGAAACAGATGCTACAACAATAGAACAATACTATATAACAAATTTAACACACTACATAGGTGAGCCTGAGCATGATGCTATTCTTTGTAAGTTGGCTTCGGTTGGTCTTAGCAACAAAAGCAATGGTAGAGTGAATATTATGCTTGTTCCTGCTTATCTTGATGGCATTGACGGAATATTTAATGAACACTATTATAATATACTTTCAGGTTTTGACGTTACGTTATTTCCATCTTACTATGAACCATGGGGTTACACTCCACTAGAGAGTATCGCTTTTGGTGTGCCTAGTTTAACAACAAGTTTGTCAGGCTTTGGTAAGTGGATTCAGTCTATGCCTAACAAAATTAGGGCTGTAGAAGTGGTAGAAAGAAATGACTCTAACCACGAGCAAGTGAAATTTGAGATGTCTAACATCTTGAGAGGATATACTCACTATACAGCCAAAGAATGGAAAGAAATTAGTAATGAGGCTATCGAATTATCTAAGCAATCGTTGTGGAAGAATTTATATTCTTACTATTTAGAGGCTTATGATATGGCTATAGCGAAAAAAAATATAAGAATAATGAGTACCAAATTTAATGATGGAGGTAACAACTCCGAGCAAGCTACGTTTATTAAACAACAGCTGTCTCAATCTTCGCCTAACTGGAGAAGAGTAATGATAGAGAGAATTTTACCAGAAAGACTTCAACCGTTAGAGGAATTGTCAAGAAACTTATGGTGGAGTTGGACTTTAGATGCAAGACAATTATTTGAAACTATAGATCCTGCTCTTTGGGATGAGGTAGAGCGTAATCCAATCGCTATGCTTGACAACCTTTCTTCTGAACGTCTTAAAGAAATCGAGAAAGATGAAGCTTTCTTAGCATCTATGGATAAGATTTATGCAGAATTCTGTAACTACATGTCTAAAAAAGAAAATAGAGGCGGTGACAAAATCGCATATTTTAGCATGGAGTATGGTCTTCACAGCTCTCTTAAAATATATTCAGGTGGTTTAGGTATCCTTGCTGGTGACTACTTAAAAGAGGCTTCTGATAAAAACATCAATATGACTGCTGTAGGTCTTCTTTACCGTTATGGATATTTCACTCAAAAATTATCTATGTATGGTGAGCAAGAGGCTACTTATGAAGCTCAAAACTTCTATAAACTACCTATCGTGCCTCTTAGAGACGAAAGTGGCAAATGGTTAAGAATCACATTAAACTATCCAGGACGTGTAGTAACTGCTCGTATTTGGAGATGTGACGTTGGTAGAACAGAACTTTATCTTCTTGACACTGACCACAACGAAAACATGCACGAAGATAAATCAATTTCTCACCACTTATATGGTGGCGACTGGGAAAACCGTCTAAAACAAGAAATTCTTCTTGGTATTGGTGGTATCAAAGCGCTTAACAAAATTGGTATTGAATCAGATATTTTCCACTGTAATGAAGGTCACGCTGCATTTATCGGTTTAAGAAGATGTCAAGACTTAATCGCAAACAAAGGTCTTTCTTTCTCTGAAGCGTTAGAAGTTGTTCGTTCTTCTTCATTATTCACTACACACACACCAGTTCCTGCAGGTCACGATGCGTTCCCTGAAGACATGATGAGACAATATTTCTCAAGCATGCCAGACGCTCTTAAAATTGACTGGGAACAATTCATTAACTTAGGTAAAACTAATGTTTATGACCACAACGAGAGATTCTCTATGAGTGTTCTTGCTTGTAACATGTCACAAGAGGTGAATGGTGTGAGTTGGTTACACGGTGAAGTTAGTAAAGAAATCTTAGCTAACATGTGGCCTAACTACTTCAAAAATGAACTTCACATTGGTTATGTTACTAATGGTGTTCACGCTCCAACATGGACTGCGACTAATCTTCGTAGAATCTATAATGAGTACATGGGACCAGATCTTGAAACTCACAACTATGATAAAGCTATTTGGAAAAGAATTTATGACGTTCCAGATGCTAAACTTTGGGAAGAAAGAATGTTCTTGAAACGCAAATTGATTAACCACGTTAAAAATAGAGTGTTAAATCCAGAGAAATCTCGCATTGACTCTCCTGCACACATGGTACAAGTTGCTGAGGCTTTAAAACCTGAAACTTTAACTATCGGTTTTGCTCGTCGTTTCGCTACTTACAAACGTGCTCACCTTCTTTTTACAAATCTTGAAAGATTAGAAAAAATTGTGAACAATGCTGAACGTCCTGTACAATTCGTGTTTGCTGGTAAAGCTCACCCTAACGATAAACCAGGTCAAGATCTTATCAAACGTATCGTTGAAATCTCTAAATTACCTCAATTTACAGGTAAAATCGTATTTATCCAAAACTACGATATGGAATTAGCTCGTCGTATGGTTCAAGGTGTTGACGTTTGGATGAACACTCCAACTAGACCTCTT
>JAWXTO010000150.1:0-3926 GCA_044433545.1 Rikenellaceae bacterium | reverse complement strand
AGGTTTTAAAGATGTACGTACTGGTGATACTCTTTGTGACGAGAAATCACACATCGTTCTTGAGTCTATGACTTTCCCTGAGCCAGTTATCGGTCTTGCTATTGAGCCTAAAACTCAAAAAGACCTTGATAAATTAGGTTTAGGTTTAGGTAAATTAGCTGAAGAAGATCCAACATTTACTGTAAAAACTGACGAAGATTCAGGTCAAACAGTAATTAGTGGTATGGGTGAGCTTCACCTTGAAATTATCGTTGACCGTTTACGTCGTGAATTCGGTGTAGAAATCAACCAAGGTGCTCCTCAAGTAAACTACAAAGAGGCTCTTACAAAAACAGTTCAACACAGAGAGGTGTTCAAAAAACAAACTGGTGGTCGTGGTAAATTTGCCGATATCATCTTTGAAATCGGACCAGCTGACTCAATCGAGGCTACAGGTCTTCAATTCTCAGATGTTGTTAAAGGTGGTAACATTCCTAAAGAGTTCATCCCAGCAGTACAAAAAGGTTTCACATCTGCAATGCCTAACGGTCCTTTAGCAGGTTACCCTATTGATGCTATGAAAGTTACTCTTATGGATGGTTCTTTCCACCCTGTTGACTCTGACCAACTTTCGTTTGAAATTTGTGCTCGTAATGGTTTCCGTCAAGCTGCTAAATTAGCTGCTCCAGTTATCATGGAACCTCTTATGAGTGTTGAAGTTGTTACTCCAGAAGAAAATATGGGTGATATTATCGGTGACTTAAACAAACGTCGTGGACAAGTTAGTGGTATGGAATCTAAAGGTAATGCACGTGTTGTTAAAGCTAAAGTTCCACTTTCTGAAATGTTCGGTTACGTAACAGTACTTCGTACAATTTCTTCAGGTCGTGCGACTTCTTCTATGGAGTTCTCAAACTTCTCAGAAGTGCCTAACAACGTTGCTAAAGAAATTATCGAGAAATCTTCAGGACGTATCAAAGATATCGAATAATAACAACCTTTATTTAATACAACAATGAGTCAAAAAATTAGAATAAAATTAAAATCATACGATCACAATCTTGTTGATAAGTCAGCTGAGAAGATCGTAAGTACTGTAAAAAGTACAGGTGCAGTTGTAAGCGGTCCTATTCCTCTTCCTACACAAAAGAAAATTTTCACTGTAAACCGTTCAACTTTCGTTAACAAAAAGTCACGTGAGCAGTTCCAACTAAGCACTTACAAACGTGTTTTAGATATTTACTCTTCTACACCTAAAACTATTGACGCTCTTATGAAATTAGAGCTTCCTTCAGGTGTTGAAGTAGAAATCAAAGTGTGATAATTTAAATATCATATAATAAAAGAGGTAGTTTCCATTTGGAAGCTACCTCTTTTTGTATCTAAGGGTTTGTTCTATTCATTAAATATTTATATATTTGTTGAGGGAACTTCTAAAAACTCAAATAAAGCCAGTTATTAGAACTCCCTTTAAAATTCACTAATAAAATTAAATATAATGAAGAAAACTTTATTACTAGGTTCATACTTTGCTGTGGGCGTTGGAATGTTATATGCTGGGGATGCGAAACGCCCTAACATCCTATTTGTAATCGCCGATGACCAAGATGCGGCAACTTTAGGAGTCTATGGAGATAAAGAAGTGGACACACCAGTCCTTGATAAGCTAGCGAGCGAAGGGGTTACATTAACAAACGCCTATCAAATGGGTTCATATATAGGCGGTGTGAGTGTTGCTTCACGTACAATGATTATGACAGGTCGAAATGTGTGGGAAGCGCAGAAATTACAACAAAATCAGAATAAATATGAACAGTTGTCAGGTAATGCTGCTATTGTAGACCCTAGTGCTCCAGAATACAACTCTTTGCCAGCTTTATTTTACCGTGCGGGATATGAGACATTCAGAACTTGTAAGATGGGAAATAGCTATAATGCTGCAAATGTCCTTTTTGAACAACGTTATGATAAAACATGCCGTCAAGGTGATGACGAAAATGGTAGCACATGGCATGCAGATAATGCGATAAAGTATTTTAATGACCGTTCTGAGCTGGAAATGGAAGAACGTAAGCCTTTTCTTATGTATTTAGGTTTTTCACATCCTCACGACCCTCGAAATGGGCGACCTGAGCTACTTGAAAAGTATGGAGCAAAGAATGTTGAAGTTCCGACAGAAATAAATGAGAAAACACCAGCTTTACCAATAAGTTATTTGCCCGAAAAGACCTTCCATGATGGGCATCCTGACTTACGTGATGAAGTGGCCGTATTTGGAGTTATGGAACGTCGTGATGAAATCACTGTTCGTAATGAAATAGGTAAAGAATATGCCTGTATTGAGAATATTGACACACAATTAGGTCGTGTTTTAGAGGCATTAGAGGCTACAGGTGAGTTAGATAATACTTATATTATTTACACTTCTGACCATGGAATCGCTGTGGGGAAACATGCCTATATGGGTAAGCAAAACTTATTTAATCACACATATAAAGTTCCGTTTATTGTGAAAGGACCTGGAGTTTTGAAGAATAAATTGCGTGAGGGAAACACCTATTTGATGGACGTACTTCCGTTCTTGTGTGATTTGGCGGATATAGACGTGCCTGATGTTGTAGAAGGAAAGAGCTTCAAATCAGTAATTGAAGGAGATTCTGACGTTATTAGAGACGTAATGTATGGAGTTTATTGTGGAGGTACAAAACCTGGAATAAGAACTGTTGTTAAGGGTGACTGGAAGCTAATAAAATATGATGTGCTTGATGGAACTGTTCGTGAAACGCTTCTTTTTAATACGAAAGACAACCCTAATGAGTTAATGGAAGAACACCACAAAGAGGACGTTATTGCAATGACGGGAAATAAACCTAAGGCGAAACAAGTAAACTTAGCAAGTGACCCAAAATACGCTGATAAATTGGCTGAAATGGAAGCTTTGCTGCTTGAACAGATGATAGAACAACGAGATCCATACCGCTTATGGAATCAACCTGCTATGTAGTGTGAAATAAAAGATGGTGTATTTACAAATTTGTAAATACACCATCTTTTATTTTTAAGAAATATATTATTTCTACATTTTTTCAAGGTATCCTGAGAATGTTACAGGAGCGTTAAAACTAGAGCTAATTCGAGTTAAAACACCATTTCCATCTAATGGAACATACAATTCTATTGTATATGTAGAACTTGATCGAGTATCTTTAGTTACGATTGTTATTACATAATTTTTTTGTTTCCCATTTGGAGCTTTAATATCGTATGTAAAATCCTCAGTAAATATATCTAACCTGCTCATTATAGAAGGTAGCGATATAGGTGTTGCTGTCCCATATACGGGTAAATAACACTTAAGTTGTGTATCTTTAACAGATATAAACCACAATCCTGTTAGACGTATGTTTGAAATGCCAGCATAACCTGAAGATGTCAGTACAGTGGCATGAAACGTGAAGTCTTTTGTTTCAATTAACTCTTTTATCGTTTTAATTTGTTCTTCTTCATTAAGTAAGCGTTCTTGTTTTCGTTGTTCACGTTTTGATAGCTTATCGTCTTGAGAGTATGCCTCATTTGTGAGACTAAATGTTGTAAAAAGAGTTAAAAATAATAGATAAAATGTTTTTTTCATAGTTGTATTCTAATTGTGTAATACATTTAACTTTTAATATGATTGTGTATTTTTTGTAAATCCCTCCGCTGCTTGTAAAATCTCTTTCTAATCAGAAAATCAAATGATATTATACGAATACAGCCTATTAACTGACAGAAGATGCTTGTTCTTTTAATATTTTTTCTGCTGATTCAAGGATAGCCATATCGTCTAATGTCACTAAACCTCCGTCAGGTCCTTTTTCTATATGCATTCCAACAGATTCACCGTCTTTGTAGTGTCTTCCACCGAAATAATTTCTTACTGTTTCTGCACTAATGTTTAGTTCTTGTGC
>JAWXTO010000149.1:0-3968 GCA_044433545.1 Rikenellaceae bacterium | reverse complement strand
TGCGCTTTACGATTTTACAATCTTCACTACGCTTTTTAATAGATGCTTTAACTTTCATCGGACTAATTTTTATTTGTACCTAAATGATATTCGGCCTTTTGTTAAATCATAAGGCGACATTTCAACTCTTACTTTATCTCCTGGTAAAATTTTAATGTAGTGCATTCTCATTTTTCCCGAGATATGAGCTGTGATAATATGACCATTATCTAACTCAACACGAAACATCGCATTTGACAGAGCTTCGATAATTGAGCCATCTTTTTCTATTGCTGCCTGTTTAGCCATTTATTTTATTTTTTATTTTCGATAAATTCGAAAGTTGTTAATATATCAGGTCCTGTTTCTCCAACTGCAACAGCAAACTCGAAATGAGCAGAAGGTAATCGGTCTTGTGTTCTTACAGTCCAGCCATCACTTTCAAACACGACTTTCTTTTTACCCATATTAATCATAGGCTCAATGCAAATTACCATTCCTTTTTTCAAAAGTGGACCTCTACCTTTAGTTCCATAGTTTGGTACTTCTGGGGATTCGTGCATAGTACGACCCAATCCATGACCTACTAGTTCTCTAACGACTGAGTAACCATTTGCTTCGCAAAAAGACTGTACTGCGTAAGAGATATCTCCTACTCTATTTCCAATCTTTACTTGTTTAGCAGCTTTATAAAGAGATTCTTTAGTGACATCAAGAAGTCTTTGTTTCTTCTCTCCGATTTCACCTACTGCAAAAGTGTAGGCTGAGTCACCGCAAAATCCTTTCATAAATGTACCACAATCAACCGATACAATATCACCTTCTTTGACAATTACCTTGTCTGATGGGATACCATGCACCACATTCTCATTGATTGAAATACACAGTGTGGCAGGAAAACCTCCATAACCAAGGAAAGATGGGATTGCTCCGTTAGCACGAATATAATCTTCTGCTATTGTATCAAGATATTTGGTTGTTACACCAGGTTTGATATGCTCTCCAACTACAGCAAGTGTTTTGGATACGAGAATATTGTTCTCGCGGAGCAATTCAATCTCCTCCTCTGTTTTCAAATTTATCATTTGTATAGAAACTTTTTACGAACGTCCTTGTATTCTACCGCTCTTCATTAAACCGTCATAGTGACGTAGAAGAAGATAACTTTCAATTTGTTGTAATGTATCTAAAACAACACCTACTAAGATTAGTAAAGATGTTCCTCCAAAGAACATTGCAAATTGGTTGTTAACACCTAGTTTCATTGCAAATACTGGCAAAATAGCCACTAATGCTAAGAAAATAGAACCTGGTAAAGTAATACGAGACATAATAGTATCTAAATATTCAGCAGTGTTTTGTCCTGGTTTAACACCTGGGATAAAACCTCCATTACGTTTCATATCATCACTCATCGTAGTTGGATTAATTGTGATTGCTGTGTAGAAATATGTAAATGCAACTACTAAAATTGCGAATACAAAGTTATACCAGAAACCTGTATAATCTGCAAATACTGCTGCTACTTCTGCTGTAGCCTCAAATCTGTTGAAGAAAAGAGGAATAAACATAAGAGCTTGAGCGAAGATAATAGGCATAACGCCTGAAGCGTTAATTTTAAGTGGAATGTATTGACGGGCACCACCTTGTTGTTGGTTACCTACAATTCTCTTAGCGTATTGAACGGGTATACGGCGAACAGCTTGTACAAGTGCAATTGAAGCACCTATAACTACTAACCATAAAACAAGTTCTGCCACTAGAGCAACAGCACCACCTGTAGCCTCACTAATGCGAGAGTTAAACTCTGCTAGAATAGCGTAAGGTAAGCGTGCTATAATACCAACCATAATGATAATTGACACACCGTTACCAATTCCTTTATCTGTAATCTTTTCTCCTAACCACATTACAAACATAGTACCTGCAATCATTACGATAGTAGCAGTTGCTTGGAAACCAAAACCTGATCCCATAATAAATGCTTCAGCTGGTAATTGTTGGTAAATGTTAAGAAGATAAGCAGGTCCCTGTACAAGTAACACAAGGATAGTCAGATAGCGCGTCAATTGATTAAGCTTTCTTCTACCACTCTCTCCCTCACGTTGCAATTTCTGGAAATAAGGAAACAACATTCCCAAAAGTTGAACTGCGATAGATGCCGAAATGTAAGGCATGATACCTAACGCAAAGATTGATGCATTACTGAAAGCACCTCCTGAGAAAATATTTAATAATCCCAAAAGACCATTACCTTCAACTTGGTTTTCTAGATTTGCCAATGCCTGAGGATTAATACCTGGCAATGTAACAAAGCTACCAAGTCTATATATAAGGATAAGCGCTAGAGTAAAAATTATACGATTTCTAAGCTCTTCTATCTTATATATGTTTTTTAGAGTTTCGATTAGCTTCTTCATTATAGACTATAGTTTTATAGCTTGTCCTCCCTGAGCTTCAATAGCTGCTACTGCTGACGCAGAAAAGTTATTAGCTGTTATGTTTAGTTTAACAGTAAGATTACCGTTTCCTAAAACTTTAATCAAATCATTTTTAGATGCAAGACCTGCAGCAACGATGTTTTCAACGTTGACCTCTGTTAAAGAGTGTTTTACTGCAAGAGCCTCAACTTGCTCTAAGTTTATCGCTTTGTACTCAACACGGTTCAAGCTTTTGAAACCAAACTTAGGTAAACGACGTTGAAGTGGCATTTGACCCCCTTCAAAACCTCTCTTTTTAGAGTAACCTGAGCGTGATTTAGCACCTTTATGTCCGCGCGTAGAAGTACCACCGTGACCAGAACCTTGACCACGACCAATTCTCTTTTCAGAGTGAGTTGAACCCTGAGCGGGTTTTAAACTACTTAAATTCATCTTCTATATTGCTATAAAGTTATTCAATAAATTAATTACTTAACTTCTTCAACTTTTACAAGGTGATTAACTTTGTTAATCATACCAAGAATTTGTTTAGAAGCGTCGTGCTCAACAGTTTGATTCATTTTACGTAAACCTAGAGAAGCTAAGTTTATTTTTTGATTAGCTGAAGCACCGATTTTACTTTTAGTCTGTGTAATTCTAATTTTTGTCATTTTTCTTACAAGAATTAACCGTTAAACACTTTGCTTAACGACACGCCTCTCGTTTCAGCGATTGTATAAGCATCACGAAGTTCACCTAAAGCTACTACTGTTGCTTTTACAAGGTTGTGAGGGTTAGATGATCCTTTACTTTTAGCAAGTACGTTGTGAACACCAACACTCTCAAGAACAGCACGCATCGCACCACCTGCGATAACACCTGTACCTTTTGCAGCAGGTTTGATTAAAACTAATGAACCTCCAAATTTGCTCTCTTGAGCGTGAGGAATAGTACCGTTAAGTACTGGAACTTTAATTAAGTTCTTTTTTGCATCTTCAACACCTTTAGCAATAGCAGATGTTACCTCATTAGCCTTACCAAGACCGTAACCTACTACGCCATTTTCGTTACCTACGACAACGATTGCTGAGAATGTGAAAGTACGACCACCTTTTGTTACTTTAGTAACACGTTGGATGCTCACTAATCTATCTTTGAGCTCTAGATCGCTACTTCTAACTTTCTTTATGTTTGTATTAGACATATTTTTTAGAATTTAAGGCCACCTTCTCTGGCAGCGTCAGCTAACATTTTTACTCTACCGTGGTATAAATAACCGTTTCTATCAAAAGTAACAGTAGATACACCTTTTTCAATTGAACGCTCAGCGATAAGTTTTCCAACTAAAGCAGCAACTTCGATTTTTGTTTTACCAGCAACTTGTGTAGCAACTACTTCGTCTTTTGAAGATGCAGCAGCGATAGTTGTGTTAGTTTTATCGTCGATAAGTTGAACATAAATTTGTTTGTTGCTTCTGAAAACACTCATACGAGGTTGATCCGCAGTGCCATTAACCACCTTACGGATACGCATTTTAATGCGATTTCTTCTTTGAATCTTTGTAAGTCC
>JAWXTO010000148.1:0-3977 GCA_044433545.1 Rikenellaceae bacterium | reverse complement strand
AAAAACACACTAAAACACTTGGAAGTTTAAAAAATATCTCTACCTTTGTATCCGTAACAACCAAGAATAGTAAAAATTATTAAATTTACATAAAATAAACCTTATTATTATGAACTCAATCCGTTATAAAGCATTAGAAGAGATCACAACAAGAGATTTCCCTGATGTTGAACTTCCAACAGGACGTATCACAGAATTTTTTGGTACTGATGTTTTCGATTTAGAAACAATGCGCCAATATTTACCAAAAAGCGCATACGACAGTGTTCGTTCTGCGACTAAAGAAGGTACTCAAATTGACCGTAAAGTTGCTGATGCCGTAGCTTCAGGTATGAAATCATGGGCGATGGAAAAAGGTGCGACTCACTATTCTCACTGGTTCCAACCATTAAATGGTTCTACTGCTGAAAAACACGATTCATTCTTTGAGCCTATTTGGGGCGGTGGTTCTGTTGAAGCATTCAAAGGTGAACTTTTAGTACAACAAGAACCAGATGCTTCTTCTTTCCCTAATGGTGGTTTAAGAAACACATTTGAAGCTAGAGGTTATTCTGCATGGGATCCATCAAGCCCTGCATTTATCTTAGACAACACACTTTGTATCCCTAGTATCTTCGTTGCATACACAGGTGAAGCTCTTGACTATAAAACTCCACTTATCAAATCTATCACTGCAATTGATAAAGCAGCGGTTGAAGTATGTCAACTTTTCGACAAAGACGTAGACAAAGTTAACGTTACTTTAGGTTGGGAACAAGAATATTTCTTAGTTGATGAAGCTCTTTACTTAGCTCGTCCAGACCTTGTACAAACTGATCGTACATTAATGGGACACACAGCTGCTAAAGACCAACAATTAGAAGACCACTACTTTGGTGCTATTCCAGAGCGTGTTTCTAACTTCATGAAAGATTTTGAATTCCAAGCATACAAATTAGGTATTCCACTAAAAACTCGTCACAATGAGGTTGCTCCTTGTCAGTTTGAGTGTGCTCCTATGTTCGAAGAGGCTAATATCGCTGTTGACCACAACACTCTTCTTATGACAGTTATGCAAAGAGTTGCTCGTAAACACAGATTACGTGTTCTTTTACACGAAAAACCATACGCAGGTATCAACGGTTCAGGTAAACACTGTAACTGGTCAATGTCTACTAACACAGGCATCAACCTACTTGCTCCTGGCAAAACTCCAAAAACAAACATTCAATTCTTAACATTCTTCGTTTGTGCTGTTAAAGCTGCTCACGATTATGGTACATTAATGATGGCTTCTATCGCTAGCCAAACTAATGCTCACCGTTTAGGCGCACAAGAAGCACCTCCTGCAATTATGAGTGTGTTTGCTGGTTCTACTATCAGTGCTACATTAGACTCAATTGAAGCTCGTGTTTCTGACAAAAAACTTACTCCAGACGAAAAAACAAATATCAAATTAAGCATTGGTAAAATTCCTGAAATCACAGTAGACAACACTGACAGAAACAGAACTTCTCCATTCGCTTTCACAGGTAACCGTTTTGAGTTTAGAGCTACAGGTTCTTCTGCAAACTGTGCTGGACCACTTATCGTAGTTAACGCTGCTATGACTAACACTCTTAAAGAGTTCAAAGTAGAAGTTGACGCATTAATGGAAGCTGGTGTTAAGAAAGACGAAGCAATTCTTCAAGTTATCCGTAAATTCATCATCGCATCGAAAAAAGTTCGTTTCGAAGGTAACGGTTATAGCGAAGAATGGTTAAACGAAGCATCTAGCCGTGGTCTAGAAAGCATCAACAAAGTTACTGAAGCATTCAAAGCATACTTACGCCCAGAATTTAACAAAATCTTAATTGACAACAATATCTTAACTCCAAGTGAACTTCACGCTAGATATGAAATCAAAAATGAGATTTACGTTAAAAAAGCACAAATCGAATCACGTGTGTTAGCTGACCTTGCTGCAAACCACATCATTCCTACTGCAATTTCTTACCAAAACGTACTTATCAAAAACGTTAAAGGTCTTAAAGAGCTATTCCCAGAAGAATACGAAGAATTAGCAGCAGTAGAGATTGAAACTATTAAGAAAGTTTCTGAACGTGTTAAACTTATCAGACAATACTCTTATGAAATGGTTGAAGCTCGTAAACGTTGCAACATACTTGAAGCTGATCACGCTAAAGCTGAAGCTTATGCTGAAGAAGTTGTTCCTTATCTTAACAAAATTCGTTATCACATCGACAAACTTGAGCTTACAGTAGACAACAACTCATGGCCATTACCAAAATACAGAGAATTGTTAGAGATTCACTAGTATTTAAGCGCATTAGTATAAATGCAAATGCCGCACTTGTTAAATCAGGTGCGGCATTTACATTTTTAGCTATAAGCGAAACCAAAACAAACGTATATTCTTCAAAAATCACCCTAAAATTGCAACCTCACTAATAAACAAAATTTCAAGTATCGAACTTAAATAAAAACGTCTTTTCAGCATGTTGTAGAGGCGTTTTTTTGTACCTAAAAAGTTAGCAATTCTAAAAAATCGTTACGGACATTCTTGCAATTTATCCAAATGTGATTTCTACATTTGTGCAGAAGCAAGAAAATCATAAAGTCCTAGGTAATTGATTTTTCTTGCATGAAAACAAAATATTTATTAACTTTAAGAACTTTTAGTTTTGAAGCAACTAATGGTACGACAAAAATGAGTATGAAAACTACCCAAGTTACTTGATGGGTAAACAAAAACAAACATAAAAGAAAAGCTTCTTTCAGCAATAAATACACAAAGTCGCCAGCAAAATATTGGAAGAAAAGAGATGGACATCACATATGATGGAGACTATCTGACTGCTAATGCATATAGAATATCACCACAAGGTGACACTATAAATCGTCAAACATTCAAAAAACGAGCATATTCGGGCAGGTCTATTGGAAAAGATAAAAATGGGAATCCTGTATTTGACTTCTCAAAGGAAGCACAAAAGAAAGCGAACTCTGGACCTTTACCTGAAGGTGATTATACTATTAATCCTCAAAAAATTCAGCGTTATGATCCTAATATTCTTGAGGAACTATAAATATTTCAGGAGGAGTTTTAAACCCTTATTTGCCAGCAAATTTAAAATTTGGTAACCGCCCTGGAGGTAAATACTCTTGGGGAGCAGGATTAATTGACATTAAGGCAGACTCAACTAACGATACAAAACGTAGCGGATTTACCATACACGGAGGATGCGAACCTGGAAGTGCAGGGTGTATAGATTTACTTGATAATGATGATGATTTCTTTGATTTTATAGATAAAAATAAAGACTCTATTACTTCAATTCCATTAAAAGTTAATTACTCTGGAAAAATTAAATAATATAATTATATATAAGAACATTAATTATCATTTGGAGGATTTATAAAACTATGAGTACACTTAAAAAAATAAAGAAAATATTATTTTATTCAATAAAATGGAGTGTTTTAATATTTGATGGTTTTATTACAATTTTCTGCTTGTATGAATTATTGTTTACTTCACATTATTCACAGCCA
The DNA here is from genome assembly GCA_044433545.1 of Rikenellaceae bacterium. Taxonomy (GTDB): domain Bacteria; phylum Bacteroidota; class Bacteroidia; order Bacteroidales; family Rikenellaceae; genus JAWXTP01. The sequence goes on along the minus strand of JAWXTO010000148.1, from coordinate 443 downwards.
ACAGGTAAGGGAGCCATGTGGATATTCCATAATCATGAATATTATCAAGCAGGCATGCGTTTTTATTTATGTCTATCCATTATAGCCCTTATTTTGACTGCACTAGTTAAGAAAGAGAATAAGATTATATGGATTTTATTTATTTATAAGCTAATTACTAGTTTAGTTTTTATAAAAATGACTTACACATGGGGAATTGACAACCCTCCTACTTGGATTTTAGATGTTTTTTAATTTGTGTGATATCCGAAAAAAGAAGATAAAAAATTAGACATTAAATAATATTTTATGCTGTGAAAATTATTATAAAAAACATTTCAAAGATTTTACTGATACTGCTTGCCTTTGTAGGTTGTGCTTCTCCAGAAACTAATGATAAAAACTTAGAATTAGCTGAAAATTATTCTCAAAAGGCTATGGAGATAGTTTTTCGAAACAATGAT
>JAWXTO010000147.1:0-3978 GCA_044433545.1 Rikenellaceae bacterium | reverse complement strand
CATCATTAAGACCAAGATTAAGAATAGTATCCATCATACCTGGCATAGAAACACGAGCACCAGAACGTACAGACATAAGAAGTGGGTTTTCGTTATCTGCGAATTTAGCACCCATTGCTTCTTCTATTTTTTTCATCGCCTCTTCAACAGCTGGTTTACAAAGATCGATTACTTGTTGTTGTCCTAATGAGAAGTACTCAGTACATACATCTGTTGTAATAGTAAAACCTGGAGGCACTGGAATACCAATAAGATTCATTTCAGCAAGGTTAGCACCTTTACCACCTAATAGTTCTTTCATTTTACCATTACCTTCAGCAGTTTTATTGCCGAAGTAATAGACACGTTTTACGTCTGACATTTGAATATAGTTTTAATTTATAAAAAAATAATATTTATTTCGTATTAACGTATATCATGATAAAAAATTGCAGTTTTAAGTCGAAACATCAAAACCGCACTCCCTTACACACAATAAACGCTACAAAGATAATAATTCTATATCATATTACCAAAAATAGAACTAAATAATTATTCATTTTCTTCAAGTAAAATTTACTTGAAGTTAATTTGAAATTGACAACAAATAAAAAAGTCCAAAAAGGCAATACCTTTTTGGACTTTTTTATTTATATAAGTATGATATATTACATAGTTTTGAAGATCTCATCATATTTAGTGTAGCCTTCCATCATATCTGCACCACGATCACGTAATGTGAAGAAAATTGATTTTAAAACTTCAACAACTTGTTTGTTTGTTGTGTCTAAAGCATAAGCTTTTTCAAATGGAGCAATAGACGCTGTCATTGACTCATAGAATTTTTCTGTTAACTCATCAATCAACTTAGTATTTGTATAATCAACTGTAGTTAATTCTTTATTAATCATGATAGCTTTTTCACGATATGCAAAACCTAAGTTATAGAAAGTACCCCAGTTTTCTGGATTCAACTCAGCTGCTTTTTCATAAGCTGCGATAGCATTGTCATAATCTTTAACTTGGTTGTAAACGATACCTTCAGATAAGAAGAACACAAAGTTTTTTGGATCTTTAGCTTGAGCTTCTTTAATATAAGGAAGGATAGCATCGATACCAGCATCATTTTGAATAGAGAAAGTGATAAATTGTTGAAGTAGAGATTGGTTGTCAAGATATTTTTTAACACCCATTTCCATATATTTTTGAGCGTCATCTTTTCTGTCTAATCTCTCAAAAACTAGACCAGCATATAGGTAAACATTACCTTCTTGTTCAATACCTTTTTCAATTAGGTCTAAAATAATTTCGGCTGAAGCTTCGTTTTCTCCTGCTTGTGCTGAAGCAACTGCAGCGTAATATAATAAAGAACCTGCAGTTTCTGAAACACCTTTAGGGTTTTTATAACCTATTTCAGATGCTTTCTTAAAGCGTTTATAGGCTTCACCGAAATTTCCCATTTCATATAGATTTTGAGCATCAACTGTAAGGTATGTTGAGATTCCTGTTATGCCTTGATCTACTTTTGTCAACAAGCTATTATCTAATTCATAAGCCTTAATAAATGCCTCAACAGCTTTATCAACTGCATCAGCGTCAACTGTAGATTTCTCAACCCATAACTTAACAGTACCTGAAGCTGCATTTGTTAAGTAGATATCAACGGTAGGATATTCAAATATTTTCAATTCTTCTCCACCTATAACTTCAACAGGCACAGAATCTACATTTAAAGGCTTACCAACTGCTTCAAGAAGCATCATTTCCATCATACCTGGGAAAATGCTATTACAGTTAGCTGTAGCAACAGAACTAAAAGTTTCTCCACGAGAGAACCAAGTAGAAGCTTTAGTGTTTTTCTTTGGATTAGCGATAGATTCATCACTTTTCTCAATTTTTGATTTTAAAGCGTCAACATTCACTTTTTGTGCAAACACTGACGAAGTAGTTAATGCAACTACTGACAATAATAGAACTACCTTTTTCATTTCTTATATAATTAAAATTTGATTTATACTATTAAACTTCTGGTGTTTCAACCTCTACAGAAACATTTTCAGTAGATTCTTCTGTAGCCTCAACAACAACAGCACCTTCTTCTATAACATTTTCTTCTTCCTCTTCTGTCTTAGGAACTGCAATAACAGAAGCGATAGAATCAGCAGTACGTAAATTAATTACTTTTACGCCCTGTGTAGCACGACCTGTCAAGCGAACAGTGTCAACAGGTATACGAATTGTCAAACCTGAACGATTAATAATCATAAGGTCATTCTCAGCTGTTACTCTTTGAATAGAAATTAACTCTCCAGTTTTTTCTGTAACTTGAATAGTCTTAACACCTTTACCGCCACGTCCAATTCGTCTATACTCGTCAACGTCAGTACGTTTACCGTATCCATTTTCTGAAACCACAAGCACATCTGTACTTGTATCTTTTTCAACTGTAAGCATACCGATAAGTTCATCACCTGCATCAAGAGTCATACCCTTAACACCTTGACTTACACGACCTACTGAACGAACATCTTCTTCACTGAAACGGATAGCCTTACCCATACGAGCAGCTAAAATTACATCTGAAGTACCATCAGTAAGTTTTGCTTCAATAAGTTGATCTCCTTCTTTAATAGCAATAGCATTTACACCATTTAGACGTGGGCGAGAATACTCAACAAGTTTCGTTTTCTTAACCACACCACTCTTAGTTGCCATTAAAATATAGTTAGACTCAACATATTCTTTATCATTAAGTCGACGTACGTTAATGTATGCTCTTACTTTATCGTTAGGCTCAATTTGTATCACATTTTGGATTGCACGACCTTTAGAAGCACGGCTACCTTCAGGAATTTCGTACACTTTTAACCAGAAACAACGACCATTTTCAGTGAAGAATAACATTGTATTGTGCATAGATGTAACATAAATATGCTCAATAAAGTCTTCATCACGTGTCGCTGAACCTTTCATGCCTACACCACCTCTATTTTGAGTTTTATACTCAGCAAGTGGTGTACGTTTAATGTATCCCATGTGCGAAATAGTAATAACAACATCTTCGTCAGCATAGAAATCTTCTGGATTAAAGTCTCCAGAGGCATAAACTATCTCACTACGACGATCATCACCATATCTATCTTTCATTTCAAGCATTTCATCTTTAATAACTTGCAGTTGCAACTCATTAGAAGACAAAAGGTTGTTCAAACTATCAATCAATTTCAACAGTTCATCATATTCTTTCTGAAGTTTCTCTCTTTCAAGACCAATTAATGCTCTAAGACGCATGTCTATAATCGCAGTAGCTTGAATTTCAGAAAGATTAAAGCGTTCAATAAGTTTCTCACGTGCAATATCTGCTGTAGAACTTGAACGAATTATATTTACAACTTCGTCAATATTATCTTGAGCTATAAGCAACCCTTCTAATATGTGAGCACGTTTCTCTGCTTGTTCTAATTCAAATTTAGCACGTCTAATAACAACTTCATGACGGTGATCAACAAAATATTGAATTTGATCTTTTAAATTAAGTGTACGAGGACGACCATTTACAAGCGCAATAGCATTAATCGCAAAAGTAGATTGTAATTGAGAGTATTTGTATAAGTTATTCAACACAACAGAAGCTACTGCATCTTGTTTTAGAATAATTACTATACGCATACCTTGTCTATCAGACTCGTCATTAATATAAGATATACCTTCAATTTTCTTTTCATTAATAAGGTCGGCAATTTTCTTAATCATGTCTGCCTTATTAACTTGGTAAGGTATTTCTGTAACGACAATACACTCACGTCCTGTAGAGGTATATTCAATGTCTGTTTTTGAGCGCATAACAACACGTCCACGACCTGTTTCATAAGCCTCTCTAACACCTTCAACACCATAAATAATGCCACCAATTGGAAAATCTGGAGCCTTAATATGGTTCATTAGCTCACTAACCTCAATTTCAGGATTATCTATATATGCACAAACACCATCTGCCAC
>JAWXTO010000146.1:0-3996 GCA_044433545.1 Rikenellaceae bacterium | reverse complement strand
CAAAAAAAGTACCAAAAAACTTTGCGCAGGTCGCTTCTTTACGCTAAAATTTTTGATTAAAGCTAAAAATCAAGAACTCACTTGAAATTAACACAGGCTTCGCACAAAGTTCGCTCTGTGCTCAGACACTTGATTTTCTTAACGCTTTAATCTGCAAATTTCTTAACGCTAAAGCTTATGCGCAGGGTGTCAAGTTGAGGCTTGGTTTTTGGAATAAGTCTATAATTAAATTATATAATCTAATAAAAGAGGCGTGCCTCCTATGCATCCGCAGGGGGTCAAGTTGGGACTTGGCTTTTGGAATGTGTTTTATTATTTAATTATAGAATCTATTAAATATACCTTAAAAAAATCTGCCCTTAATCGCAATGATTGAGGGCAGATTTGTGTGTATAATAAGAATTTGTATCTCTATTTTTGACTGTAGTTTGGAGCTTCACGTGTGATTGTTACATCGTGAGGGTGACTCTCATTGATACCAGAGTTTGTGATGCGGATAAATTTAGCACCTTGTAGTTTGCTAATGTTAGCAGCACCACAATATCCCATACCTGCACGTAAACCACCTACAATTTGGTAAACAACTTCTGCAAGCACTCCATTATAAGGAACACGTGCAGCGATACCTTCAGGAACTAATTTTTTCACATCGTCCTCAGCATCTTGGAAATATCTATCTTTAGAACCTTGTGCCATAGCTTCAAGAGAACCCATACCACGGTAAGTTTTAAATTTACGACCGTTATAAATAACTGTTTCACCTGGAGATTCTTCAACACCTGCAAACATTGAACCTGCCATAACAGAATCAGCACCAGCAGCAATAGCTTTTACGATATCACCTGTATAACGAAGACCACCATCAGCAATAAGAGGAACTCCCGTACCTTTAAGTGCTTTAGCGACATCATAAATAGCGTTCAATTGAGGAACACCAACACCAGCAATAACACGAGTAGTACAAATTGAACCTGGCCCGATACCAACTTTAACAGCATCAGCACCCGCCTCTGCTAACATCTTAGCAGCAGCACCTGTTGCGATGTTACCTACAACAACTTGAAGGTCAGGATAGGCAGCTTTTACACGTTTTAACATCTCAATAACACCTTTAGAGTGTCCGTGAGCAGTGTCAATACAAATTGCATCAACTTGTGCTTCATATAAAGCAGCCACACGCTCCATAGTATCGTGAGTTACACCTACACCAGCAGCAACAATCAAACGACCTTTTTTATCTTTCGATGCGTTAGGATTATCTTTAATTTTTGTGATGTCTTTATATGTTATAAGACCTACAAGGTTGAAATTATCGTCAACAACTGGAAGTTTTTCGATTTTATTTTCAAGAAGTAATTTAGATGCTAATTTAACATCAGTATCTTTTGTAGTAACGATATTTTCTTTAGTCATTACGTCTTCAATAAGACGATCCATATTTGTTTGGAAACGAAGGTCACGATTTGTAACAATACCAACAAGTTTGCCACTTTCCACAACTGGAATACCGCCAATTCTATTTTCTTTCATAATAGAAAGAGCATCACCAACAGTTTGTGTTTTGTTGATAGTGATTGGATCATATATCATTCCGTTTTCAGCACGTTTCACTTTTCTGACTTGAGCAGCTTGTTGTTCAATAGTCATATTTTTGTGAATAACGCCAATACCGCCAACACGAGCAATAGCGATAGCCATTTGACTCTCCGTCACAGTGTCCATAGCCGCTGAAACAATAGGAGTATTAATTTTAATCTCACGTGTAAAGTTAGAAGCGATATCTACACTACGTGGCAGCACTTCTGAGTAAGCTGGAACTAACAGAACATCATCAAAGGTTAAACCTTCTGTCTGAACTTTGTCTTCAATAAATGACATAACTATATAATTTTAAATTTAGAATCAATAAGAAATTCTACTTACCCAAACATTAGATATGATGGATAAATTTGTGCAAAATTAATACTTTTTTTTACAATTTGCATATTTTTACAGAATAATTTTAACATCATTCTGTTTTTTGATGTCTAAATTATTTTTAAATATGGCACTGTTATTGTAAATTTCGATCTCTAAAACTTTTGTAACACCATTATACTCAACTGTAGCATTATATTTGCCTGCTTTTGGGAATAGCTTCATATCATCATACGCAAAAAAACATCCCTCGTCATTAATATACCCCTCTATTGAATATCTGTATCCTAAAGCTTCAGACACGACATCCATGTCACCTCTTTTTAATGCCTCACGAATCACTGTTGAGGACACTTTGTGGTTATTAATATTCTGTTTTGAAATCTCAATAACCTCAAAACCGAACTCCTCACCTAAAGCCTGAAGTTCTTCATATCCACCCTTTCTATCTCGCCCAAGATGGTGATCATAACCTATAATAAGAACCTTTACATTTAACTTGTCTACCAAAAATTTCTTTGTGAATTCTCGTGCACTGAGCATACTGAAATCTTTAGTAAATTCAATCTCTGCTAAAAGGTCAATATTGACTGCTTCTAAGAGTTGTTCCTTTTCTTTTAAAGAGTTCAAAACACCAAATCCATCTAAATCTAGCCCTAGCACCTTGCGAGGATGAGGAAATAAGGTCAATAAAGCACTGTCAAGACTGCGTAATTGCGCAACTTTTTTCAATTCGCTTAAAATAACTCTATGACCATAGTGTACGCCATCAAAAGAACCAATAGTAACAACACTACCTCTATCAGAAATTCTGTTTTCAGGGTTTACAAACACTTCCATTTTATATTTCTTTAGTGTAATAGGCTACTTTTTCGAGAAGTGTGATTATGTCATAATCTTCGACATAGACTTCGCTATGTTCAGGCAATTGAAGCGTCACGGACGTGAAATTTAACACTCCTTTGATATGCGGAGCGTCAAGATGTGTTATGATAGTGTCAACTTTTGAGCTAGGAAGCGTCAAAATTACAATATTGACATTTTCATTTTTAGTTTTTTCCTTGAAAAGGTTAATATTATAACAAGGAATATCACCTATCATTTTGCCAACCTTATTTTTATCTACGTCAAACGAACACACGATTTTTAATTTGCTTCGTTTGCCATTAAAATAAGAAGTCACGGCACTAGCTAGATTTCCCATGCCTACGATAGCGACATTTGCCGTTTTCTCAGAGTCAAGAATAGTTCCAATAAACTCAATAAGCTCTTTTACGTTATATCCTTTTTTTGTGTCAGACGAAAAACCTATCAACATCAAATCTCGTCTAACTTGCACTGGGGTAATCCCTTGAATAGACGCCAAAGTGTGTGAATATATGTGTGTGACACCTTTATTTAAATTAGAAAGCAGTGTTCTTCGATATTTACTAAGACGTTCTACGGTTCTTTCAGGAAGAAGTTCTGTAATCATAAAATAATTTAACTAATTTTAGTTTATAAAAAATATAACATTCAAATAACGCAAAAATCACGTTTTTAATTATAAAAAGAATTTTAAAACCAATTTCTAAAATCATAATTCTAAGATTTTATATAACTATATGTAAATCATCAGTATATTAATCCATAAAATCCCCTTTTATAAGCCAAAAGTTTAGAAACACAAAAAATGCTACTAAATTTTATACAAAAATATGAAAAATAATTAACTTTGACCCATAAGTTATAAGCAAATTTGAAAAATAATTACATAATATAAATATAATATGAAAAAAGCGGTCATTTTTGATATGGATGGCGTTCTTGTTGATAACAGCAGCATACATCTTGAATCTTTTATTATTTTCTGTGAAAAACACCAAATTGCAATGAGTGCAGAAATTTTAGCACCATATTTTGGCATGGGAAACGAAGAAATTATACCTGGAGTGTTTGGTCGTGAAATGAGCGAAGATGAAATTCAAGAACTTGCAGAAGAAAAAGAAGCTATTTACCGTGATATATTTAGTGACAGAATAAAACCTGTTGACGGACTAATCGAAAAACTTTAACAACTTAAAGAAAAAGACATAAAAA
>JAWXTO010000145.1:0-4044 GCA_044433545.1 Rikenellaceae bacterium | reverse complement strand
CCTTTCTCTACGGCTTCTTCTTTGCCTACTTGTTTATATATAGTGCCGACAACAGCTCTTTCGCTATCGCTAAAAAGAGGAATGTTGTATGCTCCTTCAATGTGGCCTGCTTTAAATTCTGAGGGAGAACGCACATCTATGATTACGCCAGTTTTTGCACCAGCTAAAAATTCTTTAGGTTCTAGGATGTTTGACATTTCAAATATTAAATTCGGTTATACTTCACACAAAGATATAAAAAATAATATATTTCAAATCTTAAATTGTTTAAATTTTGCAGAATTTATGAATGTGATAAAGGAATACTTTATTTTCTTAATATTTTAAAATTATTGATATTCAATCAATAACAAATTTGTGAATAAAAAAGTCAAAAAAAAGATTAAATTTATTTGCACTATATAAAAAAAGTCTCTATATTTGCACCGTATTTAAAGAAATGGTGAATGTAGCTCAGTTGGTTAGAGTATCGGATTGTGGTTCCGAGGGTCGCGGGTTCGAACCCCGTCTTTCACCCAAAAGGTTGTTAGGAAGCTCTAACAACCTTTTTTCTTATCTGCCTTTTAGCCCGTCAAATCAATGGAAACAAACGAAAAACTTCATTTCTTCACTAAGGATATCTCAAACATCTCTATACCTGAAAAATTTACCTATCCCCACAACTATATCCCTCACAAATTAAGCGTTTTAGCTACAGAGCAAGTGCAATCTTATATAAATACGCACTCCGAATTGAAGGATGAATTGTCTCAAGGTAAGATGTTAGGAGTGCTTGTTGTACGTACAAAAAGTGGTAATTTAGGCTTTCTTACAGGTTTTTCAGGGCTTTTAATGGGGAAAAATGATTTGGAATATTTCGTGCCGCCAGTTTATGATCCACAGAATCCATCAGGATACTTTAAAATTAACGAATCTGTAGTTTCTGGGTTAAGTGTACAGCTAGAGTCTTTAGAAAGAGATAGCGATTATCTTTTAAAAACTAAAAAAGTAGAAGATGTTATCGAATCTTGGAGCACAAAGGTCAAAAATGCTCAAACAGCCTACAAAGAGAATAAAAAAAGACGTAAAGCATTACGAGAAAATTGTAATGACAATGAAATTTTGGCTAAGTTAGCGTCTGAAAGTCAATTTCAAAAGGCAGAACTTTCACGTTTAAAACAGCAAGCAGAAAGTGAAATTTCTGAGGTAAAAAAAACAATAGAATCACAACAAAATCTAATAGAACAGCTTAAAAAAGACCGAAAAGAGAAGTCTTATGCGCTGCAACAATGGCTTTTAGAGCAATTTGTAATTTTAAATGCTAGAGGAGAAGATAAAAATCTATTAGATTTATTTGCTAATACGGCTTTAAGAGTTCCACCATCGGGTGCAGGCGAATGTGCAGCCCCAAAACTCCTACAATATGCTTTTGTTCATAAATTTGAGCCTATTTGTATGGCTGAATTTTGGTATGGAGACTCTCCCGTTGGAACAGTGCGCAAACATGGCAACTATTATCCAGCGTGTAAAGGAAAATGTGAGCCTATTCTCAATTTTATGCTACAAGGCTTAAATGTCGAGCCTAATCCTTTAGAAAACATCGGATGCGATTGTCTTGACCTTGAGATAATGTATAAAGATGATTACCTTATGGTCATTAACAAGCCAGAGGGGTTGCTTTCTGCGCCTGGTAAGAGTAGCGATACGTCTGTGCTTTCAATTTTGAAAGAAAAATACCCTGAATTAACTTCGCCGATGTTAGTTCACAGATTAGACATGGCAACTTCTGGGCTGCTGCTTATTGCGTTAGAAAAAGATGTGCATAAAAACCTACAAGCTCAATTTGCAGATAGAAAAGTTGTTAAACGTTATGTGGCACTGCTAGATGGTGAGGTTAAAGTCGAAAATGGCATAATTTCTTTACCCTTATGCCCAGATTTGTTAGATAGACCAATGCAGAAAGTCGATTATGAAGATGGCAAAACAGCAATTACGGCTTTTCAAGTCATAGAATATAAGAATAATTGTACACGAATTCAATTTTACCCTAAAACAGGGCGTACACATCAATTACGTGTACATTCAGCGCATGTAAATGGGCTAGGTACACCTATTTTAGGTGATAATTTGTATGGGAAGTCTTCAAATAGACTGTATTTACACGCTGAATACCTTAAATTTGTGCACCCTATAACTCAAAAAACGATAAAAATTACGAAATCTGCCCCTTTTTAAGAAGGTTCAATAATTTTTATCATGACAACTTTAATTTGTTATGGTTTTAAGTTTTTTTGTTGAAATTTATTAAGAAAATGTCACAGTTTAATATTATTTAGCTATATTTGTACCCATAATACTTAAAAAAGCATATCCAAACCTTTCTTAGATGACATTTATAGAAAATACAAATATTAACTTAAAATCTTACAAAAATGAACATTAAAAAATTTGCAGTTATTCCTGTAATTATCGGACTTTTGGCACTTTTAATTCAAATTGTTGACCAATCTATTATGGGTTATGTGTTGCCTGAAGGTAACTCTGGTTTTGGTTGGATTGCTTTTCAGTCATGGGCACTTTACTTTCTAGCTGGTTGTGATATTAAAGGAGGTATAAAAGTATTTCTTGGTTATATAGCTGGTATCGTAGGCTCTATAGCTATTATTGAATTAGGTTCGGCGATTCCTCAATTAGGATTTTTCGCTTTCCCTGTTGCCGTAGGTGCTGTAGCGTGTGCAATCATATTCCTTGAAAGAACAACTTGGTTAAGTTTAATACCTGCTATTTTTATCGCTTCTGGAGCATTCTTCGCATTCATGAATTACGTGCCAGGCGCAACATATTGTATCGCATTTGGAACAGAGATGATATATTGTGTTATCGGTTTAATCTTTGGTGTTGTTACTGTTAAATTACGTGTAGCTTACGAAAATAGCGTAAAAAAATAAGATATTATTTTTATTTTAAATACAGAAAAGCCTTTCGTTCATTAATACGAAAGGCTTTTTTATGCTTAATATGTTTCTCGAAACGGTGTTAGCGGAGATTTCTATTTACTTTGTTTTTCCAAATGAAGAAATATATCGCAATTAGCGAAATAGATATGCTTCCAACTATATACGATGTTAATTGAGAAAGACCTAGCCCTTCTGGAGCTATACAGATGTATGTAATACAAATTGAGGTCATGAAAAGCGCAGGGATTAATGTAATAATGTACGGTTTTTTCGTGTAGACAAGGAATACAGTAATTGCCCATAAAGTAAACACAGAAAGTGTCTGATTTGACCATGCAAAATATCTCCAAATTGTGTTAAAACCGCTAGGGTCATTTAGGCTGTACAACAAAATTCCAACAGTAATTAAAAATAAAGGAATGCTAATGTAAAGTCTGCTACGAATGCTTTTTTGCTCTAAATTTAAGAAGTCTGCAACTATAAGTCGAGCTGAACGTAATGCAGTGTCACCAGATGTGATAGGAGCAGCAATAACGCCTAATATAGCAAGGAAAGCGCCAGCAGTTCCTAGCCAATCTTTTGTTATAGAGTCTACAATTACGGCAGCATTTGTCTCACCCATGCCATTTTCTTGGAAATAATATGTTGCAGCAGCAGCCCAAATAAGAGCAACGATACCTTCAGTAATCATAGCACCATAGAATATCGGTCTACCGTGTCGTTCAGACGTCATACAACGAGCCATAAGAGGGCTTTGTGTTGCGTGGAATCCAGAAATTGCGCCACAGGCGATACTTACGAACATTATAGGGAATATTGGCAATGAATCACCAGCAGGATTTGTGTTATGAATGCCTTCCCACATTTCTGGCAGTTGAGGATGCTTCACAAACAACATAACAATAATGCCTACAGCCATAAACAACAATGCAATCGCAAAAACTGGATATACTTTACCGATAATTTTGTCTACAGGCAACATCGTTGCAAATATATAATACACAAACACTATAATTATCCAAAATGTAGCGTCGAGGCTATCAGGTGTTAGTGTTTCTAGTAAGCCCGCAGGTCCAGATACAAACACAGCACCAACAAGCACCATAAG
>JAWXTO010000144.1:0-4069 GCA_044433545.1 Rikenellaceae bacterium | reverse complement strand
AATTTGTAATCTTTAAAGCAGTTAAAGGTATGTTACCTAAAAACCGTTTAAGTTCTGCTCTTCTTCGCAACCTTAAGGTTTATGCTGCTGCTGAGCACCCACATGAAGCTCAGTCACCAAAAGAAATTAAACTAAACGAGATTAAGTAATTATTATGGAAGTAGTAAACACAGTAGGACGTAGAAAAACAGCCGTTGCTCGCGTATACGTTAAAAGCGGTAGCGGACAAATCACAATCAATTCTCGTGATTTACAAGTATATTTCCCTTTGGAAATTTTTCAGTATGTTGTGAAACAACCTTTACTTGTAACAGAGAATGTAGAAAATTTTGATATCAAAATCAACCTAGATGGTGGTGGTATCAAAGGACAAGCAGAAGCTGCACGTCTTGGTATTGCGAGAGCATTATGCGAGATCAACGCAGATTTCCGTCCAATCCTTAAAAAGAACGGATTCTTAACACGTGACGCACGTAAAGTTGAGCGTAAAAAACCAGGTCAACCAAGTGCACGTGCAAAATTCCAATTCTCAAAACGTTAATATTTTTTATCTCGTCCTATCAGCCTAGAGAATGGGTTTCAAATTATCGGACTGCTTAACAGCACTACTTGATGATTGCCCCTTTAGAAAAATTTTTCAGATGATACACGTTATCCTACTGGAAAATTGATGTAAGAGTAAAAGATTTAAAAAATCTAAAAGAAATGTCAAAAACAGATTTCAACCAATTATTAGAAGCAGGTGTACACTTTGGTCACCTAAAGAAAAAGTGGAATCCAAAAATGGCTCCTTATATTTTTATGGAGAAAAACGGTATCCACATCATCGACCTTCACAAAACTGCGGTTAAACTTGACGAAAGTGCTGCAGCATTAAAACAAATCGCTAAATCAGGTCGTCGTATCCTTTTCGTTGCAACAAAAAAACAAGCTAAAGATGTTGTTGCAGAGAAAGTATCGACAGTTGGTATGCCTTATGTTACTGAACGTTGGCCAGGTGGTATGCTTACTAACTTCCCTACTATACGTAAGGCTGTTAAGAAAATGGCAACTATCGATAGATTAACTAACGATGGTACTTACAACAACTTCTCTAAAAGAGAAAAACTTCAAATTAGCCGTCAACGTGCTAAACTAGAAAAAAACCTTGGTTCTATTGCTGACCTAACACGTCTACCAGCAGCTCTTTTCGTAATCGACGTACAAAAAGAAGCTAATGCAGTGAAAGAAGCTAAGAGATTAAACATCCCAGTATTTGCAATGGTTGATACTTGTTGTGATCCAACACCAATAGACTACGTAATCCCTGCAAATGACGATGCTTCAAAATCTGTAGCTATCATTCTTGATGTTGTTACTGGCGCAATCGCTGAAGGTATTGCTGAGCGTAAAGCTGAAAAAGAGAAAGAAGCTCCAGAAGCATCTGCTCGTAAAGAAGCTAAACCTCGTGCAAAAAAAGTTGCTAAAACAGAAGAACCAGTTGCAGAAGCAGCTGAATAATTCTAAAGTTATAATAGGTTAGTCTCTTTAAGGGACTAACCTAAATTTATTCTTTTATTTTTTTAACTTATTATATAGTAAAATAATGGATATCAAAGCTGCAGACGTAGCAAAACTACGTAAAATGACAGGTGCTGGTATGATGGATTGCAAAAAAGCTCTTCAAGAAGCTGAAGGCGATTTTGACCGTGCACAAGAAATTATTAGAGAAAAAGGTAAACTTATCGCTAGCAAACGTGCTGAGAGAGAAGTTTCTGAAGGTGTTGTAGTTGTTAACAACGAAGGCACTAAAGCATATATGCTTTGTTTAGCTTGTGAAACTGACTTTGTTGCTAAAAACGAAGCTTTCGCAGCTACTGCAAACGAAATTTTAGCAATTGCTGTTGCAAATGAAGCAGCTGACCTTGAAGCTTTAAAAGCTATCACTGTTGGTGCTCAAACAGTTGCAGAGTTAGTTACTGAAAAATCTGGTCAAACAGGTGAGAAAATAGAAATCGCTTTCTATTCTCGTATCGAAGCTGCTTACATCGCATCTTACGTTCACTTTAACGGTAAATTAGGTACACTTATCGGTTTCAACGAAGCTGTAAGTGAAGATGTTGCTAAAAACGTAGCTGTACAAGCTGCTACTATGGCTCCTATCGCTATTTCTAAAGAAGACTGCGACGCAGCAGTTATCGAAAAAGAACGTCAAATCGGTCGTGAACAAGCTCGTTTAGATGGTAAACCAGAAGCAATGCTTGATAAAATCGCTGAAGGTAAAGTAAACAAATTCTTAGCTGATAACACTTTACTTAACCAAGCATCTATCGACGATAACAAAACTAGCGTTGAAAAATACATCAAATCAGATAACGCTAACGCAACAGTTGTTGCTTACAAACGTTTCTCTTTGAATGACTAATACTTTTATGGCATAGCCATAAAGTTCTTAGAGAGTGACTAACAAGGCGATTTTTGGCACTTCCCTTGACTCTCAAATCCTCATGTACGCTAGTACACTGCGGTTTGAGAGTCTTCACGAAGCCCCAAAACTCATCCTTGTTAGTCACTCTCATTTTTTTCCTAACGTATACATAAATAAGGGCAATTCACAAAAATGTGAATTGCCCTTATTATATTTTGTATAAAAATGTAGTACTACTATTCTTCTGTAGCTTCTACTTCTTCTGTCTCAGCCTCTTCTTCTTCAACAAATTCAGTAAATCCAGCACCTATTAGGATATTATACCATGAAAAAACTTTTTTGATGTCAGAAACACGTACTCTGTCTTCATCATATTCAGGAAGGAACTTTGCAAATTCAGATCTTAATGTAGCTTCGTCAGATTTGTGTGAAATAGACTCTTTACCTTCACAACCTTTAAAAATATTATCAAATACTTGACCAAGGGCGATATCTTCTTCAACTGTAAAAATTGCGATGTCACCTAAAGTGCTAACTTTTGATGAACCTTGCACTAACATACGTTTTTTGTCTAGTAAAGATTCAACAATGATTCCATTTTTTGATTGAGCAACAAATTTAAACAAACCTGGGTATCCAGAAATTGAAAGTATTTCAGATAAAGTCATAATTTTTTTAATTAATGTTAATAATAATTAGGTTTTAAAAATCTAATTTCAATGATAATACTTAGAGAACTAGGGGGTTATAACGTACTTTAACCATTCTCTGCATCGAAACAGTAGACAAATATAATATATTTTTACTATTTTTGTGCATTAAACTTATAAAATATGACAATGAAAAGAATTATTTCTCTATTATTAGTAGTAGTTTCAGCAACTACACTAACAGCACAAACACTTCAAGAAAGGCTAAAATCACACATCGAAATTCTTGCATCTGAACAATTTAAAGGCAGAGAATCAGGCACAGAAGAAAACATAATGGCAGCGACTTATATTCGTGACGAGTTCAAAAAAATAGATGGATTTGAATTCATAACAGAAAACGGTTTTCAGGACGTTACTTTTGAGGTTACACGAGGTGGAAAACGCACTATAAATTCTGTGAACGTTCTTGGAATGGTAAAAGCAACAAAAACTAACACAAAAGGCAAGTATATCACAATTGGAGCACATTTTGACCACATTGGAGTTACTAAAGATGGATTAATCAATTACGGAGCTGATGACAATGCTTCGGGAGTAGCCTACATAATTGAGCTTGCAAGACGCTATGCTGAGAAAAGTGACCAGTTAGACTATGACATACTGTTTATCGCCTTCACAGGTGAAGAAATGGGGCTTAAAGGCTCAAAATACTATGCAGCAAACCCTCTTCTACCTCTAAAAGATTGTAAAGCTATGATAAACTTCGATATGTTAGGACGTATGACTAAAAACGGCATCACTGTAAGAGGTCTTGGAACTTCTGTAGAGGCTGTAGACATTCTAAACTCTGTAAGAAACATGGATAAACTTGAAATTGCATGGGAATTTAGAGGTTTTGGACCTACTGACTACTCTTCATTCTATGCCGTAGAAATACCAGCATTTTCGTTCTCTACTCGACTACATGCAGACTACCACAAACCGACTGACACGGCTGACAAAATCAACT
>JAWXTO010000143.1:0-4157 GCA_044433545.1 Rikenellaceae bacterium | reverse complement strand
ACTTTTATTTTAAAACAAATACACTTAACACACCTCAAACTAGACCATAATTAGCCACAATAAACAATGTTAACATATCCAACAATCACCGAATATTTAAACGCTATTCAAGAAGATTCATGTTTTAAAAGTTTAAACGTTAATTTTCTTAGAAATCAGAATAATGAATTAATATATTTTGTTGGTCACGACTCGTTAGTCTTAAAAGTATCAATAAACGACTCTATATGTTCTCTAAAATTGTACACTTCACATAACAGCCACCGAGAAACATACTTTTGTCACTTAAAACGCCATCGCAAAAACACACAAAACGTCTATATCCCAAAATTTTTATACTTAAACAGTGAAATTCGAGTTTACATCGACGGCAAATATCAGAGCTACCCTACTTTAGTAACTCAATGGATAGATGGCAAGACACTCAACGAAAGCATAAAAGAGCTAACATATTTAGGTCAAAAAGGCCAATTGTATGATTTAACAAACAAATTTATAGATTTCTCAAAAAAGCTAATACAGTCTGAGATTACACATCTTGATCTAAAGCCTGAAAACATAATTTGCACAGAAACTAGCGAATTGCAACTCATAGACATAGATGCAATTTATCTTCCTGACTACAAACCTGAAATAATCTCAGAACAAGGAACAGTTTGGTATAGGCATCCTTTAAGAAAAGCATATACCTATGAAAAATATCTTCACGACTACCCTATTTTAGTTATTTTAGTGTCACTTTTGACCGTCGAAATAAAACCAGAAATGTATGCACTGTACACAAACGACGAAAATCTATTATTTTCACCTTTAAGCATACTAAAGAATAAAGATAAAGCCTATAACATCGTTAAAGAACTTTTCAAAAATACTATTTATAATGACATTGTAAATTCGTTAGATTCAAAAAGTGTAAAAAATCACAATTTAGAGAAATTTATCACAATCATACACTATATACGATTCAAAAGTTTCGCTAACAAAATTGATAACTTTATTTTAGACCATTTTGATGAGTATATAACAATAAACGACAGCATGTTTGGTATAAAATATGCTAATTTGTGGAGTTTTGTATCAATTAACGGAGATATGGTTACGCCTTTTGTCTATTCTAAAATAAACAGGGCATCTGAAGATAAAATTGTAGTGCTTAAAGACAATTTATGGCACATTTATACGTTAAATTTTACATTAGTATCTAGTTTTGAGGCAGAAGACGCAACATTCTTTAGTCAAGGATTAATTGCAATCAGAAGAAGTGGGAAATGGGGATATATTGATGAAAACTGTAAAACAATAATAGATTTCAAATATGACTCTGCTAAAAGATTCAAAACCAACATGAAAGCAACCGTTAACGAAAACGGAACCATAAAAGAGATAAATAAATTTAGTAAAATATAGCAAAAAAACTTATCTTTGTCACATTATTTACATTGGGAAGTTATTGTTTCTCCCTAAAATACTTTACATACTATGAAGAAAAATAAACTTATGAAAGTCATTGCTTTTATCTTATTAGCCATAATTGTGCCTACAGCATCGTTTGCTCAATTTACTATTAAAGATGAAACACAAAAGGAGATAATTAAAACCGACATATTATCACCTGTAGTCGCTAAAGACACCGCAAGTTTAACTGTAAGCACTAGCGCATACGATGCTTACCTTAAAAAAGAAAAACGTAAAGAAAAAAACACGTTTAGTCTAATTAATTCGTTCACTATGTCTCAAACAGGCTATGAAAACTGGGCATCTGGTGGTACTAGCTTCTTTGGTCTATCGTTAAAATCTGCACTTAGTCACACATATAAAAGTGAAAACGAAAAGTTTTCTACTCTTACAACGTGGGACTTGAGATATGGTATGGCAACATCAGAATATGAAACTAGTGATGGTGTTACAAAAAAGAAATTCGTTAAAAACGAAGACCAAATTTCTATCACAAACAACTTAAACTATATTCTGTCAGGTAAGTTTTACTATGACTTTAACACCTCGTTAACAACACAATTCTCAAACACATATTCATCAGTAACAGCAACAGATCCTACGTCTAAACTTTTTGCTCCAGCTACTGTCAATGTCGGTCTGGGTCTTTCTTTCAAACAAGACAATAACCGACTTATAACATTCTCACCAATTTCGGGAAATATGGTTTTTGTGCTTGACGACTCTTTAGCGAATGCTGGTAGTTATGGTGACGTTGGAAAAAAGCTAACTCCTGATATAGGTATGAATGCTAAAATTAACTGGTTACAAGTTTTAGCGAAAGACAAAACTACTGGTGAGACTATGTTATCATATAAAATTTTAGCAGAAATGTTCTACGATTATAGAAATACGCCAACACTTAACTGGGTAAACACAATTTATCTAAAAGTGTTTGAATATGTGACTGTGAATTTTGCATGGACTCTTAAATTTGATTCTTCAGTTGCGCCACAAACAGGTTGCACATCTTTCTGGCAGTTTAACGACGTTTTAAGTGTGGGTGTCGCCTATACATTTAAGAACAAATAAAAATTGAGCCAAATAAAAACACAAAAACACAAAATAATAGTGAATAACATTTTAGACAATCTAAATAGTATACAACGAGAAGCGGCGGCCAACTACAATGGTGCGTCGCTTATTGTTGCAGGAGCAGGTTCTGGCAAAACAAGAGTTTTAACTTTCCGTATAGCTTATATGATTGAACAAGGCGTAGACCCTTCTTCAATTATGGCACTTACTTTCACAAATAAGGCAGCAAGAGAAATGCGTGAACGTATAAACGCACAAGTCTCTGACACTAAATCAAGAGGTCTATGGATGGGCACTTTCCACTCTGTGTTTTCTCGAATTTTAAGAAATGAAGCCGAACATTTAGGCTTTACAAATTCGTTTACGATATATGACACTGGTGAATCTAGAGCACTCATAAAAGCCATCGTCAAAGAATTTAACCTAGACGAAGACAGGTATAAGCCAAAAGATGTGTTTTCTAGGGTTTCTAAAATGAAAAATGACCTTATTACGCCTCACATCTATTCACAAAAAAGCGAACTTATCACCGAAGATAGAGAATTTAGAAGAGAGCGTTTTGCAGACATATATAAAGAGTATATGGTGCGTTGTAAACGTGCAAATGCTATGGATTTTGATGATTTGTTGCTTTACACAAATCTTTTGTTCCGTGACAAACAGGACATCGCTGCAAAATATCAAGAACAATTTAAATATATGCTAGTTGATGAGTACCAGGATACAAACGTATCTCAATACTTAATCGTTAAGCGCATTTCTGAGAAGCACGGAAATGTGTGCGTTGTTGGCGACGATGCTCAAAGTATATATTCATTTAGGGGCGCAAAGATTGAAAACATTTTACGCTTTCAAAACGACTATAAACAAGCAAAAGTCTATAAATTAGAGCAAAATTATCGTTCTACACAAACTATAGTAAACGCTGCGAATAGCGTTATAGCAAAAAATGCAAATCAAATCAAAAAGAACAGCTATTCTGAAAATAACAAAGGAGAACTTATTAATTTGATTCGCAGCTACACCGAAAAAGAAGAAGCTGCACAAATTGCAAGTAAAATTGCTCAAAAAATAAAATACGAAAATTGTGAACCTAATGAATTTGCGATTTTGTATCGTACAAATGCACAAAGCCGCCTTTTTGAGGACAGCCTAAGAAGCAGCCGCATACCATACAAAATTTACGGAGGGGTTTCGTTCTATCAACGTAAAGAGATAAAAAACATATTAGCTTACGTTCGCCTTATTGTCAACCAAAATGATGATGAAGCACTAAAACGTGTAATTAATGTTCCTGCACGAGGCATAGGGGCAGTCACCATCCAAAAAATCGTAGATTGTGCCAAAGAACACAACCTAAGTCTATGGCAAGCTCTTTCACAATTCTCTCCAGAACAAATGTTAATACGTGGAGCAGGCATTGTTAAACTTAGAACTTTCGGAGAACTTATACTAGGACTTCGTGAAAAAACTACTGATTCTAATGCCTTTGAAGTCGTAACCGAAATTGTACAACGAAGCGGAATTTTAGCAGCCTACAAAGCTGAAAAGACTGCCGAAGCACAGTCTGCATACGAAAACGTTGAATCTCTTATAAACTCATTAAAACAAGCCAAAGACGAAGCTGA
>JAWXTO010000142.1:0-4240 GCA_044433545.1 Rikenellaceae bacterium | reverse complement strand
AACAACTGCACAAACAAATTTAAGCCGTCTTTTAGAAGCTACAGACTTGTTATTTGCTGAGGGCAACCCAACAGGCGTTAAAGCAGCATTAGCAGCGAAAAACATCCTTGAGAATAACTTGAGATTGCCGTTAGTGCCATCAACAAGCAAGTTATTTGACAGCATTAAGCAACAAATTGAAAAATACGATTTATAATAAACAGTCGTTACCATCCTATGAATATCGAAAATCTTTTAGATAAAGCGATAAAGTTAGAAGAATTAACAATTGACGAAGGGCTTTTCTTGTATGAGAATGCGCCCTTCGTTAATTTATGTAGTACAGCAAACAAAATTCGTCAAAAAATACACTCTAACAACATCGTAACGTGGCAAATAGACAGAAATGTAAACATCACAAATGTTTGTATCGGGAGCTGTAAATTTTGCAACTTTCATTGTCGTATAATAGAGAAAGAAAAGGCATATCTAACTTCTATTGAGGAATATCGAACCAAAATTGAGGAGCTGATAGCTCAAAATGGCGACCAATTGTTGTTACAAGGTGGTATGCACCCAAAATTAGACATAGTTTATTATGAAAACTTATTTAGAACTTTAAAAAGTGAGTTTCCTCAAATAAAACTACATGCTTTGGGCGCACCTGAGGTTTATCATATTGCAAAAATAAGCTCATTAGATACAAAAACAACTTTACAGCGACTTATGGATGCGGGGCTAGACTCTTTGCCTGGTGCAGGAGCAGAAATTCTTGATACTGTGATACGTAAAGAGCTTTCTCCAATGAAATGTAGTGCTGAAGACTGGTTGCGCATCATGAAAGAAGCGTGGGAATTAGGTTTAACAACGAGCGCCACGATGGTTTACGGTCATATAGAGTCACCACGACACAGAATTGAACATTTAGTGAAAATTAGAGAGCTTCAATCACATAAAAAAGAAGACCAAAATGGTTTTCTTGCTTTCATTCCATGGCCAATGTGCATAAATGGCACAAAACTCGAAAATCACCCTAAATTAGGGCAACAAATGAACGCCAATGACCATCTTCGCATCACGGCAATATCTCGAATTATGCTTACAAACGTTAAAAATGTACAGGCTTCATATTTAACCCTTGGTGTTGACATTGCCAAACAAGCATTAAACTGTGGAGCAAACGACTTGGGGTCAATAATGATAGAAGAAAATGTAGTTTCTTCTACGGGAGTAAGAAATATTGTTGATGCAGAAAGAATGCAACAAATAATTACAGAAGCGGGATATATCCCACAATTAAGAAATCAATTATATCAAAAAAGAGAAATAAAAAATGGAAAATAAAGAATATTTTGAGAGTTTTGAACAAAATTTAACAGAATCCTTAGTTGAATATTGTATATCAGTTGGGGCTATAAACTCTATTTTGATAGATGTTGAAGAACTAGATGAAAAATGGACAGAAATCGCCCCAGAATATATGGTTGACGCTATTCCTAATTTTAATGATTATCCAACTGTAGCCATAGCGTGGGCTGGATATGTAGGCGTTGCAATGGCTTATATATGGGACACTGATTGGTCTAAATATAGTGAGGTGAATAACATATACAAAATGATTAGCGAACCTCGAACTTTTGACGCCATGGACGAATACATAGTAGAAGACATTCTAGGGCTTTCATTAGAAGATGAATCAGCACAGAAACTAGAAAATACACTTAGAAGTTGTGCTCAAATGGCAAATAGCATGATGAGAAAAGAAGGCATACAACCTATGAGTAGTGAAGCTTTTCATGTGTATGCTCACACCGTTAAAGTTTTCTATAAACTAGGCATAACTATAGAGTTAAATCGTTTAGGCTACGAATATACACTTGCTGGCAGCGAGTATTTAAACTAAGGGTGACCAATAAGCCTATTCAACACAACACAGAGAGTGTGACTAACAATGATGAGTTTGTGAGCCTTCACGAAGCCCCAAAACTCGCTTTGTTAGTCATTCTCATTCATTAGTCAATCGATTTATCTCAGCTATAGCCACTTTCAAATCAAAATATGATATATCGTCAGGCAAAACCGCCTTTATTTCACTTAATTTCTGACCAATTAATGGTTCTACAATAACTCGCATATATTCAAACTGCTCTTTAGAAATATAATCACTATAAACTATAGAACCTAACTCTACAAGTTTAGCAACATGTGACTGTATAGTTGTAGGTGTCAATTTTCTTTTTTCAGCGATACTATATATGTCAAGATCTTCTTTTATTAAGTTCAACGTTATATCATAAGTAGAAAGCTTTACAGGTTCACTTTCATCATCAGCACTCTTTTCAGCAAACTGCAAAGAAGCGAAACCATCACGCTGAGGGTCAACATCATTAGAAACACAAAATTCTTTTACAATATCAAGTATTTCATCTGCATAATTAGCAATGATTTTAGTCCCAATACCTGATATTTTGCGCAATTCTTTCAGTGTATACGGCAAAGTAGACTGAATTTGAATAATACTCTTTATAGGCAAAATTGAAGAAACTTTCACACCAGTCTCCAAAGATAAACCTTTACGCCACTCTATCAAATCATCATATAATTCTTTGTGTATAACCTCTTTAGGCAAGTTTTTTACCTTCGTTTTAAACATCGACTCCTTAACATAGGTTTCTGTAGCGATTTTCGCCTTTAACTTCTGATATTCTGCGATATCAAAACACGAAGAACACATCTTTAAAGCATACTTTTTAAGCCTAACTTCGGCTAATAAAGGCTGAAAATTGTCTACGAAACGTTTTTTTACGTCTTTAGAGTCTATAACTACACTTTTTAGCTCCTCAACAATTGAAAACATTGTTTGCAGCTTATTTTCATAATATATTGCTCCTTTTTGAACTCGTTCTTTCAAAAAAGCTGAAGTTTCATATTGTTCAGTTGAAATTATACGTCTAATTTGGTTCTGGAAAGTCTTTGAAGATGTAAAAATCTCAGCATCAAAAGATTTCATGTAAGCCTCAAACTCTGAAATCAATGTCGGATAGGTCTTATAAAGATTTGTGCTAATAATTTTTAAAATTATATAAGATAAATTTTTAATCGTTAGAAAATCAAAAATTTCAACTAACATAGTTTCAAAATATCGCTTCTTGCATTCATAAAGCACCGCTTCATTAGGCACATTTTCTTTGATATAACTATTAAAACTATCAACTTGACAACTGCTGATAATAGAATTAGGCGTAATAGGCGAACTTAACACAACACCCTCTAACGTTCTGATACGGCTCAGTGCTACATACACTTGACCATAGGCAAAGGCTGCTCCAGTGTCAATTATTGCTTTATCAAAGGTCAACCCTTGACTTTTGTGTATCGTTATTGCCCACGCACACTTCAACGGAAACTGTGAAAACGACCCTTTAACATATTCGTCAATTTCAGAGGTTTCAACATTCAGTTTATATTCTATATTATCCCAAGTTTCAGGGTAGATGTCTATCGTTTCATTTGCGTCTTGAGGTTGTACTGTTATATGAGAATCGCTGTAATCTACAATCTCACCCCTCATTCCGTTATAATAAAGTTTTTCGGGCGAAGAATCACTTTTTATAAAAATCACTTTCGCACCTAGCTTAAATTCTAATGTTAAATCATTAGGATAGATGTGTTCGGGGAAGTCTCCCTTTACGGTAGCATCAAAAAACACCGATTCTGTGTCTAACTTACATAGTTTTTCTTCGTTAATTCTGTTTGCAACAGCATTATGTGTTGTAAGGCGTATGTATCCTTCACTTTCGTCAGGATTAAAGTCTTCAACATACCTCTCATTAAGGGTCATAAGCGTCTTATAAGACACTTTACGCTCACGAATTTCATTTAATATATTCGTAAACGAAACTTCACTTTGTCTATATATTTTTTCAAGCTCGACAGTGATATAATTGCACTCTTTTAGTGCCAAAGAATCAAAAAAATATTGCGAGCTATAAAAATTCCCCAAAATTCCCTTTTCGTTATCTTTTATGATAGGCGAAAGCTGATTTACATCGCCAATCATCAGAAGTTGAACACCTCCAAAAGGCTTTGTTGAGCGTCGAATCTGTCTTAACGTTTCGTCAACAGCATCAAGAGTGTCACTCCTCACCATACTTATCTCATCTATTATCAACAACTCGATAGAGCGAATTAACGCCAATTTATGTTTAGAAAACTTCTTAATTTGGATAGAAGAAATGTTATTTTGTGAGAATTTACTGGG
>JAWXTO010000141.1:0-4241 GCA_044433545.1 Rikenellaceae bacterium | reverse complement strand
TTATGATATAAAGATACATAAAATAAAGCATATACACAAATTAAATGATTGATATTTAGTGATTTATGTGATTTTTTTGCCCTGTTTTTTTTTGTAAAATTTCTTCCGACCAAGAATGGGCCGTGCCTCCGCAGGGTGTCAAGTTGGAACTTGGCTTTTTGTATGTGTGTTATTAGACCATATAATCTACTAAATAGTCACCACAACGACCGCTCCGTCTACTTCTATTGTTTCACCAGCAGTAATTTTGGCTCTTTTACGAGTTTCTATTTCGCCATTTCTAAGCACTACTTCGCTTTCGACAAGTATTTTTGCTTCGCCACCACTTGAGGCGATGTTTGTGGCTTTAAGTAACTTTATAAGTTCTATATATTCACCGTTAATTTTAAATTCTAGCTCTTGCATTATTTATTATTTTTAGAAATTTCTTTAAGATAGGGAGATTCACAAAACTCCGTTTTGTGGATTTACCTAATAATTTTCAAAGAAAATTATACGCTCTTTTGCCCTTAAAGGCAAAAGAAAGCGAGTTTTGAAGCCCTCGAGTCGTACTTTTTCAAAAGTATAAAACTTATTATAAAAGGCGGGACGCCTTTATGTACAAAGTTTTTAAGGGGCTATTATCTACATTTTTAAGGTTCTTAACGAAAATAAAGGTATATTATTTAAAACATTTTAGTTTAACTATCTATGAATCACCGCTGTATTAGTTTCGGGTATCACCCTAGATAATATTTCAATCCCTCACGAATAGATTTTAAGCCAAATTTTGATATGTCAATGTCTTTCGCTGATATAAATTCTAGTTCAGCAACATCATCATCCGCTTTGAGGCCGTTAAATTCATTTACTTCACATTCAAAAAACATGTCTAAAGTGTGCACGTCAAAGTCGCTGTAGCGATATACGTTAGGTAGCGAAAATAGATAACGAGTAGATGTTACATCTAGGTTACATTCTTCTTTAACCTCTCTGCGTACGCTTTGTTCACCTGTTTCGAAGCTGTCTACAAAACCTCCTGGCAGGTCATAACTGCCCTTTGCAGGCTCTCGGTCACGTGTTGAAACAAGAATTTCATCTTTGCTGTTCTTTATTATAGCAACAACTGCTGACGAAGGATTAAAATAGAAAGTAAACCCACAGTTAGCACACTTTTTTGACTTGATATTGTTGTCTAAAAATGCCCCTCCACATTTGGGACAGTAGATAAACGACTCTAAAAATTCACACTTTTCCATATATTCTTAAATTGTTGTGCAAGATAACATTTTTTTCTTTAAATATGATATTTATTTATTAACTTAGTGGCGGTTCTGTGAAGAAACTTAATATAAACATAATCTGTTAACATTAACTTAACAGTTAAGTTGTACCTTTGCAGCATAAAAATATAAATTAGATATTTAAATGAAATCATTAAACAAATTATTTGCAATTCTATTAATTGCAGTGATGGCAATATCTTGCCAAGGAAATTCATCAAAAGGCATGAATGCAGGAGCAGACAATGCTCTTTCAGAGAATGAAGTAAAATATATATTTTATTTTATTGGTGATGGTATGGCTGCACCTCAAGTGAGATTGGCAGAGGCGGCATTAACAGTGCCAAGTTTCCAAGAAAATTATAATAAACAAGTAGGTCAAACTAGAGGAATCGAACAACTTAACATCAAAACATTAAGCGTTACGGGTCTTGCAACTTCTAATGCTGAAAACCGTTATATAACAGATTCTGCGGCAGCAGGTACAGCATTAGCAACAGGTAGCAAAACAGATGTTGGTATTATTTCTGAGAAAGCTGACGGTACAAGATTAAAAACAATCGCTGAAATGGCTAAAGAAAAAGGACTGAAAGTTGGTATCGTATCAAGTGTTAGTATTGACCACGCAACGCCTGCATGTTTTTATGCTCATTCACCTAGTCGAAACAATTATGCAGACATTTCTGACCAACTTCTTACTTCAGGCTTTGACTATTTCGGTGGTGGTTCTGTAAAATGGGATAAAAGAGCTTCAAGAGAAGGTTCTGATAAGGCTACAGCATACGCAAATTATAAAAAGAAAACTGAAGACAGCGGTTTTAAATTCGTTACAACAAAAGCAGAATTTGACCAACTTGGCGAAGGTGAAACTATGCCAGTTATCGCAACGCTTGACATGTTAGCAAACGAACAATACACAGGCGATGGCTCGGCAATGCCATACACTATTGACCTTTCTAGTCAATCTAGCGATAACAATAGAATTTCACTTGCTCAGTTTACAACAAAAGGTATCGAATTATTAGATAATGAAAAAGGGTTCTTTATGATGGTCGAAGGTGGCAAAATTGACTGGGCTTGTCATGCTAACGATGCTTCAGCGTGTGCTTATGAGGTTGTAGCATTTGATGAAGCAATAGGTGAGGCTCTTAAATTTGCTGCAAAACACCCAAAAAACACACTTATCGTTGTTACGGGAGATCATGATTGCGGTGGTTTAGCATTAGGTTTTGCTGGTACTGGCTATGAATCTGCATTTGAATTATTGTCTAAGCCTAAAATGTCAGCTATGGTCTTTGAAGAGAATGTAGTTGCGAAAATGAAGGCTGGAGAGTCATTTGACAAGCTATTAAAATATGCTTGTGAGCAATATGGATTTACAGACGACGTAAAAGATAGTGCGAAAAATGGAAATTCTTCGAAATCTGAGCTTTCAAACTTTGAAGTTGAGATGTTAAAAGACGCTTACAAGAAAAGTTTAAACAAAATTAGTAACGTTGCATTCGATAAGGATGATTTATAC
Source organism: Rikenellaceae bacterium (assembly GCA_044433545.1). Classification (GTDB taxonomy): domain Bacteria; phylum Bacteroidota; class Bacteroidia; order Bacteroidales; family Rikenellaceae; genus JAWXTP01. Next base: position 1,457 of record JAWXTO010000141.1, on the reverse strand, counting down.
AACGGAGCGTATGGTGGTTATGACCCATTTACAACAACTTGTTCTAAAATCATAAACAATAAAGCAGGTATAGATTATTCGAGCTATACACATACAGCACTTCCAGTAATGGTGTTTGCACAAGGTACTAATGACCACATTTTTAGTGGATATTATGACAATACAGACATTGCAAAGAAAATAATAATTGCTGCTGGACTATAAAAGGCGCAATGTTGAACAAAATACTTACAATTAACAAAAACGCCATCTTAAACAAATGTTTAAAATGGCGTTTTTTACATATCTAACAATGCTAAAAAAAAGAAAAGAGTTATACTTTATCATAGTCGTTACAATAGCAATTATTGTGATGCTGTTTTTGCCTACGGGCTATGAAAATCCTTCGTTGACACAAGATGTTTTATATGAAAAAGCCGAAATTATATCTGTAGACAATAGTGACTTAAACACTATATCTATAGTGTTATTAGGCACACAAGATTTAGAGCTTCGATTTCTGTCTGGCAAATTTAAGGGAGATACCGTTTTTGCAAGAAATGTGCTTTTAGGCGATAAACGAAAGGATAAAGTTTTTGAGGTGGGTGATAAAGTGTTAAGTGTGTCAAGTGTAGACCCTGAGCATAGCTATGTAATTGAAACACGTGCCGAAGAATATTATAGACAAGACTTAGAGTTGTTTTTAATCATAGCATTTATCATCGTTTTAATCATTTTTGCAGGAAAAACAGGTGCTAAAGCCGCTCTTTCGTTTGTGTTCACAGCTCTGGCATTCTGGAAAATACTGATTCCTTCATTTCTTAATGGATATTCGCCATTATTCGTGTCTATAGGGGTTGTTTTTATTACGACATCCGTAATTGTGTTGCTCGTAGGAGGAATTTCACGAAAAGGAGTTGTTGCGCTCTTAGGAGCTATGGCAGGAGTCATTGTAACGGCTATATTAGCTCTTATTTTTGGCTATTATTTTAAAATTCCTGGTACAGTTCAAGAATATTCAGATGCTTTATTATACTCTGGGTTTGCAGACCTTGACTTTTCGGAAATGTTCATTTCATGTATATTTATTTCGTCAGCAGGAGCAGTGATGGATGTTTCGATGGATATTGCAGCAGCTCAAGACGAACTAATTGCAAAAGTTCCTCAGCTTAGTTCAAAAGAACTTACTAAATCGGGGTTAAATATAGCCTCTCCAGTCGTTGGTAGCATGACCACAACCCTATTGTTTGCATATTCAGGGAGCTTTATGTTTGCATTCATGGCATTCATGGCGCAAGGAGTGCCGATGGAAAGTATCATTAATAGAGGTTTTATTGCTTCTGAAATATTGTTAACGATGGTAGGTAGTTTTGGGCTTGTTCTCGTTGCCCCGATCACAGCAATTCTTGGAGGTTACATCTTTAAACATAAGGGGACTTCTATAAACTGACTATTTGAAAATCAACAAATTATGCCTA
>JAWXTO010000140.1:3076-4348 GCA_044433545.1 Rikenellaceae bacterium | reverse complement strand
CATCACCAGGCATAGGATTACAACATTTTGCGACAACAATTTCATTAGACTTACCTTCTTGCTTTGGTTTACCTCCTAAAAACTTCAGTGTATTTCCAAGCTGTAAGCTCCAATATCTTATCAGTTTATTTTGTTTCTGAGGCTTCTTAACTTTTGAAACCACATCATCTAAGTCCTCTAGATTTATCAGACCAAGGCTTAAATTGCTATAAAATTCATCTTTCGTAGCACAGCCATAATACGATAAAACCTCCTTAAATACATTACCTTTAGGGTCGACGTGTAATGCCCTTAACTTTGCATCAAACATCTCGATACCCATATCAATCGTGCTTTCCTTATCTTTCTTCAGGAACGTCTTTATTGCCTGTTTACTCTTTGCAGTGATTACATAGCTCAACCAATCTAGCTTAGGCTTTGATTTAGAAGATGTTATTATCTCAATCTGGTCGCCACTTTGAATTTCTGTGTACAATGGCACTATTTTATGATTTACCTTAGCACCAATGGCAGTATGACCCAATTTCGAGTGCACCTCATACGCAAAATCTAGGATAATTGCACCCTTAGGTAGCGTCTTAGTCTCGCCATTTGGAGTAAACACGACCACCTCAGTATTGTATAAATTCAACTTAAAGTCGTCTAAAAACTCAGACGCATCTTTAGTTGGCGAATTTAATGCAGATCTAACATCTTTAATCCATTTGTCTAAGACATTTGAGTTGTCATTATTATCTTTTCCCTCAGCCTTATACTTCCAATGCGCTGCAAAACCACGTTCTGCGATGTCATTCATGCGAGTTGAACGAATTTGAATCTCTACCCAATTGCCATTCTGCCCCATCACAGTGCAATGTAAAGCCTCATATCCGTTAGCTTTAGGAATGTTAACCCAGTCACGTATTCTATCAGGTTTTGGTTTATAAATATCTGTAACCAACGAATAAATATGCCAACATTGTGATTTTTCAGGGACAAAACTTGTCGATTTAAAGACTATACGTATAGCAAACAAGTCATATACTTCATCTATCGTAACACTTTTACGCTGCATTTTACGCCAAATTGAATAGATGCTTTTCACTCTTCCTGTGACTTCAAATTCAATGTTATTTTGACGCAACGATTCAATTATAGGTGCATTAAAATTGTCAATATATTCATTTCTGGCATTCTCAGTCTCAGAAATCTTGTTTGAAATCAATTTATATTCTTCTGGGAAGCTATATTTTAAAGATAAATCCTCAAGCTCTGATTTGATTTCATAAAGAC
>JAWXTO010000140.1:0-3066 GCA_044433545.1 Rikenellaceae bacterium | reverse complement strand
AAGCCTATGTGCTAAAGGCGCAAAAAGATAAATTGTTTCGCTAACAATTTTCATCTGCTTATGAGATGGCATAGAGCCTAATGTTCTCATATTATGCAGTCTATCAGCTAGTTTTATTATAATAACCCTTACGTCATCAGATAGCGTTAATAGCATTTTCTTGAAATTCTCAGCCTGTTCAGAGTTGCCTGTTTCTACGCTTCCTCTTAGCTTCATCTTTGTCAAACCATCAACCATTTGAGAGATTTTCTCGCCAAAAAGCCTCGCAATATCCCCAACTGTGTAAGATGTATCCTCAACGACATCATGTAACAATGACGAAATTACTGATTTTACACCAAGCCCTACCTCTGAAACGACTATCATGGCTACAGCAATTGGATGTAAAATATATGGCTCACCACTTTTACGTCTAACTCCGTAATGTGCCTTATTTGCAAACCTGAAAGCTTCTGTTATACGTTCTAAATCGCCATCCTGTTTACACGTACCCTCACACACCTTAAGCAACTCCTTAAAGTGTAAATCTATTAACTTATCATCTTTTTCTGTAAACATATCATCAATTTTAGTATAAATCTTTCAAAAAAACCATTACAGCATTCTAACAAAATTAACAAAAACAATTGTAAATTACAAGTATTTTCACTGTTAATTACTAAACAGAAAATCATATTTCCGATATAAAAAATTTAATATTTTTCTTAATTACTACCAATCAAAAATATCCTAACTATTTCAAGTACAAAAATAGCTAGGATATTTACAATAGAGATCACTCTCAAAATTATCACAAAATATAAACATCAACCTTATAAAAACTATACATGAAACATTAATTTTCAAGCAGCGTTTCATTTCTAACCTTCACATGTTCTTTCAATACATTAACAGCATCCTCAAAATTTAAAGGTGCTCTCCCAATACTGTTAAGATTCTGGCTAACATCAACTGACTCTTTCAATAATTCATAATAGGTATCATAAAGTTCGGTAACTTTTTCTGTTTCAAAAACATCATTAACAAACTCCTTTAAATATTCATTAAATCTATTCTGATAGTCCTCTACACCTATCAGATAGGTAATCAATGGCCACGATTCTCCTGCATTGATTAATGTTGATGGTTCATAAATATTTCTACCATCTTGTAGTAGCGCCTCATTATGATCCCACGAAATCCATGTTAACTTACTGTTTTGGGGATTATTGTAAAGAAAATAATTGTGTGCCATATTACCATAAGTATCCCAATTCTGAATAGTAATATTGACTGCTAGCCACTTCAAAAAGGCATCAACATCGAATATTTTTTCTAAATCACTGCACCACGCTAACTCATCAAGAGTTCTTTGACTACTATTCAAAACCTCGTAGAGAGTCTTAACATCCTTATAAACGTTGTCGTTAGTTTTACTTTTAAGGTGAAACTCTTCTGTATTAAATGTTCCCTCAGCAAATGAACCCGCCTTTTCTTCTGGTTTATACAAATTACCTGAATCATCACTAAACTGATCGCCTAACACTGTATCGTCAACCTCTTCAACAATTGTATAAAGACCAAAATATTTCAATCCTTCTCCATAATCTATATACAACTCACAAAAGGACGTATGTGATGCAACCAACCCAAATTCACGAAGTAAATCAGACACTACTTTCTCACGCATAAAAGAAGCATCATTATAATTGTTATTTAAATTCAACTGTTTAAATCCGTAAAAACGCTGATTTTTCAATTCTGGAAATTCATCTTCATAGCGATCAAAATCTAACTTCATAGACATTTTCTCACCTCCTTCTAGATAGGTACGCATTAAACTTGAATTCCCCTTAAAACGAAGTCCAACTTGCTCCCATTCCTTTCCATCATAAATTAATGTGCAAGGAATCCATATTGGCGATGCACTTATTGATGATAAAGGATCAATCATATTTCCACCTTGCATACCTTGAGGAAATTCTCCTCCGAAAGGCATTCTATCACCATGCATCATCATAGAATCTGGCATCTCACCACCCATATTATTAGGGATTTGTCTGTTTGGTGGCATCATCCCCCCAGGTGGCGGCAACTCTCCTTGTGGAGGTAACATTCCCATTTCAGGCGGCATCATCTCACCATCAAAAGGCGGTTGTCCCATCTCTGGAATATCTCCTTCAGGTCTCTCGAATGGTACTAAATCTGAAAATGTTTCATCTAAATTATCCCACATCTTTTTCCAGTGAGCTGAAGAGATTTTTAACTCTATTTTCTTCACACTTTTCTGTACAGTTTCGCCTCTGTCAAATACTTCCTCATAATTTGGCGCATATTTGTCACTATGACTTTTAGTAGTATCTATAAAAGAATCGTAACTACGTGCTATTACTGCTGATGCACAGCATACAATCAATACTACTATTAATATCTTTAATCTTCTCATATACCAGAAATTCTTACTTATTTAAAAAGTTTGTTTGCTTAACCTTAATAAACGTATTTATAAAGAAATTATTATATTTAGAATCATAATATTTTTGACACAAGTGATAAAAACATTCAAACCTAGTTTCTAGAAAATTAAAGCGGGGCGTCTCATATGAGACACCCCGCTTCTATATAATATTTTAAGAAATATTAGTTTTGTTTGATAGCAGCGTGTGCAGCAGCTAAACGTGCGATAGGCACACGGAATGGAGAACAAGAAACGTAGTTAAGACCTGCGAAGTGGCAGAACTCTACAGAAGTTGGCTCACCACCGTGCTCACCACAAATACCACATTTAAGGTTTTCACGTACACCACGACCTTTGAATACAGCTTCACGAACAAGTTGACCTACACCTTTAACGTCAAGAACTTGGAATGGGTCTTGTTTGATAACACCTCTTTTTAGGTATTCTGGTAAGAATTTAGAAATGTCATCACGAGAGAAACCTAAAGTCATCTGAGTTAAGTCATTAGTACCGAATGAGAAGAATTCAGCAACCTCAGCAATCTCGTTAGCAGTAACTGCAGCACGAGGAACCTCGATCATTGTACCAACCATATATTCGATACGAGTGTTACGCTCAGTAAATACTTC
>JAWXTO010000139.1:0-4456 GCA_044433545.1 Rikenellaceae bacterium | reverse complement strand
AGAACCATGAGAAAGGTGACCACCATGTGCTAAATTAAGACCTAAGAATGTATCACCTGGTTTTAAAACAGCAGTAAATACAGCCATATTAGCTTGTGCACCTGAGTGAGGTTGTACGTTTGCATATTCAGCACCGTATAACTCACATAAACGATCAATTGCTAATTGCTCAATCTTATCAACAACCTGACAACCACCATAATATCTAGCATTTGGATAGCCCTCAGCATATTTGTTTGTAAGTACTGAACCCATAGCTTCCATAACTTGGTTACTCACAAAGTTTTCAGACGCAATAAGCTCAATCCCACTCATTTGTCTCTTTTTCTCATCTGAAATAAGAGAAAAAATTTGCTTATCTTTATTCATAATAATATATATAAAAATTTATAATTCAATCAATTGTCGACTAGAGTTTCGAGGTAATAAAACCTGCAACCTCACTAAACGCAACACTGTGTTGCTCTCCGCTAATCATGTCTTTTACAGTGACTTTATTCTCAGCAAGCTCATTTTCGCCTATAATAGCCACAAAGTTCACTCCTCTACGGTTCGCATACTCCATTTGTTTTTTCATCTTTTTAGCGTCTGGATAAACCTCAGTAGCTATGCCCTCAGCACGCATTTCCTTAGCAAGTTTTAAGGCTGCAACACACTCTTTTTCGCCAAAATTAATAAAAATAACCTTAGTTTGGTTCTTTGCGCTATCTGGGAAAAGGTCAAGACCTGTCAACACATCATAAATACGGTCAGCACCAAAAGAAATACCTACACCAGAAACTCCTTTTAGCCCGAAAATACCTGTTAAGTCATCATATCGACCACCACCAGAGATGCTGCCTATAGCATAATCCTTAGCTTTAACCTCAAATATAGCTCCTGTATAATAATTTAAACCACGAGCTAACGACAAGTCAAGTTCTAAGTCAATATCAACACCTAACTCGTCAACCATATCTAAAATTGTCGTAACTTCTTGTATGCCTAACATGCCAGTTTCACTTTCAGCTATAATTTCAGAGATAGCAGCTAAACGCTCTCTATTAGTTCCCGAAAGTTCAAGAATTGGCGTTAGTTTTTGAAGTGCTTCGTCGCTAATATCCTTCGTTCTAAGCTCCTCACATACTGCCTCGATACCGATTTTATCTAATTTATCAATAGCAACTGTAATGTCCATCATTTTTTCAGCATAGCCTATACTTTCAGCTATTCCGAACAAAATTTTACGGTTATTAAGCTTCAAAGTGATGTTGATTTTCAATGCTTTGAAAACTTCACTCACAATTTGAATAAGTTCCACTTCATTGAGCAAAGAATCGCTACCTACAACGTCAACATCACATTGAAAGAACTCTCTATAACGACCTTTTTGAGGTCTGTCAGCTCTCCATACTGGCTGAATTTGGTAACGCTTAAAAGGGAATGAAATTTCGTTCTGATGTTGCACAACATAACGAGCAAAAGGCACTGTAAGGTCATATCTTAACCCCTTTTCACTCACTTTTACACCTGCTGCAACAGAGTTTCCACTTTCATAAACTTCTGCTGGTAATTTTTTAAGGAAATCACCAGAATTTAGGACTTTAAAAAGCAATTTATCGCCCTCTTCACCATATTTTCCAAGTAGTGTCGACAAATTCTCCATTGTTGGAGTTTCAAGTGGCAAATAGCCATATTTTACGAACACACTCTTAACTGTACTAAAAATATATTCACGTTTTACCATCTCATTAGGACCAAAATCTCTCGTTCCTTGTGGTATTGACGGTTTTTGAACTGCCATGTTATTTATATTTACATTAACTTTTTATATCTCACACGCTTAGGCTCTACATTTCCTAAACGTTTTTTCTTGTTTTCTTCATATTCAGAGTAGCTTCCTTCAAAGAAAACAACTTGTGAATCTCCTTCAAATGCAAGAATATGTGTTGCGATACGGTCTAAGAACCATCTATCATGCGAAATCACTACCGCACAACCTGCAAAGCCCTCAAGACCATCTTCTAGCGCACGTAATGTGTTCACATCTATATCATTCGTTGGCTCATCCAGCAACAAAACATTACCTTCTTCTTTAAGAGCTAAAGCAAGGTGCAGGCGGTTACGCTCACCACCACTTAACACTCCACATTTCTTTTCTTGGTCAGCACCCGAGAAGTTAAATCGTGAAATATAGGCTCTAGCATTTAAGTTTCTTCCACCTATAGAGATGTATTCTGAATTTTGGCTAACCACTTCATATACGCTCTTTTCAGGGTCTATAGAAGAGTGTTGTTGGTCAACATACGCCAATTTTACAGTCTCTCCAATTCTGAAACTACCTGCTGTAGGAGTCTCCTGTTCCATGATAAGTCTAAAAAGCGTTGTTTTACCTGAGCCGTTAGGTCCAATAACCCCAACGATACCTGCTGGAGGCAATTTAAAGCTCAAATCTTCATATAGAAGTTTATCACCAAACGCCATAGAAACACCCTGAGACTCTATTACAACATCACCTAAACGAGGTCCATTAGGGATAAAAATCTCTAATTTCTCTTCTTTTTGTTTAGAATCTTCATTCAACATCTTATCATAAGCCGAAAGACGAGCTTTACTTTTAGAATGACGTGCAGCAGGTGCCATACGCACCCATTCAAGCTCTCTTTCAAGAGTTTTACGTCTTTTGCTCTCTTGTTTTTCTTCTTCTGCAAGACGTTTAGACTTTTGTTCTAGCCATCCTGTGTAGTTTCCTTTCCAAGGAATGCCCTCACCACGGTCTAGCTCAAGAATCCAGCCTGCAACGTTGTCTAAGAAGTATCTATCGTGGGTTACGGCGATAACCGTACCTTTATATTGTTGTAAATGTTGCTCTAACCAGTCGATACTTTCAGCATCAAGGTGGTTAGTTGGCTCATCAAGCAATAATACGTCAGGCTCTTGAAGTAAAAGTCTACAAAGTGCCACACGACGACGCTCACCACCAGACAAGTGTTTCACAAGAGCGTCTCCCTCTGGACACCTTAACGCATCCATAGCACGTTCAAGCATAGAATCTAGCTCCCAGCCATTTTTGTGGTCTATAAGTTCTGTAAGTTCTCCTTGGCGGACAATCAAATTATTCATTTGATCATCATCCATAGGCTCCATAAACTTAGCATTCACTTCTTCGTATTCTTTTAGCAAAGAAACGATTTCAGCGCATCCTTCTTCAACAATTTCACGCACAGTTTTTGTGTCATCTAGCTTAGGTTCTTGTTCTAGGTATCCAACAGTATAACCTGGAGCAAAAACAACCTCACCTTGATAACTTTTTTCTAAACCTGCAATAATTTTCATTAAAGTAGACTTACCTGAACCATTTAAACCTATGATACCAATTTTAGCACCATAAAAAAATGAAAGATAAATGTTGTTTAACACTTTTTTTTGATTGTTGAAAGTCTTTGAGACCCCAACCATCGAAAAAATTATTTTTTTATCATCAACTGACATATATCGCTGTATATTATTTTATTATTATTTTTGACATTTCTCTAAAGCACCTAATTCTATTAAAATATCGAAATATTTTTCTATGTCATTAAGTTCTATTTTCTTACCTCTAGTATCTTCAAGATTTGCAATCTTTTTAATATCTAATAAAGATAAGTGTTCTCTATTTGTAAGCGCAGTAAGGTTGTTATAATCTCCCACATACAAGCTCATATATTCATTTTTTAGCTTTTCATTTTCTTTTTTAGCTAAAGTTGAGCTTAAAAGAGTTCTCAACAAACCATATCCCGCATCTCTTACCATTTGTGTAGGAACATAATATGTTTTTGAAGCCGCTTTCTCGTCTGAACTAAGTTTACAAATCAATTCCTTACCATTATTAATTTGGTAAGCATCTAAAACGACTTGTTTTGCAGCATTAACCTGCATTTCTAACGAAGCATTAAGTTTTTCTATATAAGAATCTAACTCCCCAGAGCCTAAACCTAATTCTTTAGTGGTTTCAATAGCATGTTTTTCAACCAAATAGAAAGCATCTAAGTTTTCTAACGCTGTTTTATATGTTTGTTCATCGTCAGCTTCTAATCTGTTCAAAATAGTAGCATTAAGCTGTCCTAAACGTCTTTGCGCACCACCTAAACACATCGCTGCAAACTTTTTAGCATCTTCTGCCTCTGCATTTGCTGCTGTATACATCAACGCCGAAGCAATAACTGAAGCACGTTTAAGCTGTGTAGCATCTAAATACTCTACTCTATCTAGCGAAGTGTGATAGTTGTTATCAGGCCACGTAATCATCATAATTGAAGGAATATCTAAACCCCAATCACAGAAAATTGAGTGGTCTGACGCCCAATAATATGGCCTTGTGTTATAGTGAAACGGATCATTGCTACCAGATGGAGCTATAACAGGCTTAATAAATTCACCTAGAATGATACTTTTCACATTCGTAGTGTGTATATAATTCATCAGTGTTTCTGCA
>JAWXTO010000138.1:0-4492 GCA_044433545.1 Rikenellaceae bacterium | reverse complement strand
AAAACGTAGGTTTAAAATGGAGTTACGCAATGAAATAATTGCAAATATTGTAAAAATTTGCGGCGGAGATCCTAGCTTATTCTTTTCACATTAATTCTTCCGACCAAGAATGGGCTATGCCTCCTGTGCTTCAAGAAAAAGGCCAATTAGTTAATTGTTAACTAATTGGCCTTTTTTGTTATGGGGAATTTCTATGTTTATGTGAATAAAAGTATCATAAGTTGGGCGGTAAGCACCCTCAAGAACATTGTTAGAGGATAGACTGTGGCGTACCCTACAGCAGGAGCGTCATTTCCAGCTGTGGCATTAGAATATGCTAATGCAGGAGGGTCAGTTGTGCTACCTGCCATAAGTCCCATAAGTGTGAAGTAGTTGACTTTGAAGAAACGTCTTGCAACACAACCTACGATTAACAAAGGAATTGTAGTGATTAAGAAACCATATAATATCCATGATAAACCACCACCATTAATGATAGTCTCAACAAATCCGTTACCTGCGCCTATACCTACACACGCTAAGAAAATTGTGATACCAATTTCACGAAGTAAAAGGTTTGCACTTTGTGTAGTGTAAGTGATAAGTTTATATTTATATCCAAAACGGCTAACAAGTATAGAAGCAATAAGTGGACCACCAGCAAGGCCTAGTTTAACAGGTTGAGGAATGCCTGGGAACATGATTGGAATGCTTCCTAAAAGAATACCTAATGCAATAGCAATAAAGATAGTGATAAGGTTAGGTTCATTTAGCGTTTTTAAAGAGTTACCAAGTACTTTTTCAACTGTGCTAACAGCAGATTCAGTACCTACAACAGTTAATTTATCACCTAATTGTAGCTCTAAATTAGGGCTAGCAACTAAATCAACGCCTGAACGGTTAATGCGTGTAATGTTGATGCCATACAGTTTACGTATGTTGAGTTTGCCAAGTCTTTTACCGTTTAATTCGTGTTTTGTTACGATAATTCCCTTAGTGACGAATTGACTCTCAAGACGTACCCATTGTTTACGGCTCATGTCCAGCTCTTCACCAATTAATGTTTTGATAGTTTCAACATCGTGTTCGTTTGTGATAACGAAAATTTTGTCATTTGCGTTAAGGACAGTGTTTGCAGTTGCAATTTCAAGTTTATTTGTTGCGCTGTGATAGATACGAGAAACAACAAATTCACGGTGCTCTAAAAGCGGAGCAACTTCTATAACTTTTTTGCCAAAAATCGCAGGATTTGTAACTAAAAGTGATACAGGGCGAGCCATAACGTCGCTTTTGTCGTCGTGGCTGTTTAATTCAGCAGTTTCTTTTTCGAAAGATACACGGAAAATGAATTTTACAGCTATAATTGATAAGATAATACCTACAACACCTAGTGGATAAGCTACTGCGTAACCCATGGCGATTGTGTTATTCGCTTCACCAGACATGTCAGTGAATGCTTGTTGTGCAGCACCTAAACCAGGAGTGTTAGTGATTGCTCCTGAAAGGATTCCGACCATAGTAGGGATAGGAATGCCTGTAATATAATGGATTATAAGAGTGACAACAACCCCTAAGAATACTATTGAGGCTGCTAACATGTTTAATTTTATACCACCTTCTTTGAAAGACGAGAAAAAGCCTGGTCCTACTTGCATACCTACAGAGCTTACAAAAAGTATAAGTCCGAATTCTTTAAAGAAGTGTAGTACCTCTTCATTCATTGTAAGTCCGAAGTGTCCCATAATGATACCCACAAAAAGTACTAGTGTGATACCTAATGAAACTCCAAAAACTTTAATCTTGCCAAGTTGTATGCCGATAGCAATAACAACTGATAATAATAGGACAGAGTGTCCAATTCCTGTTCCAAATACTAACTCTTGAATCCAATCCATTTTATTCAATATTTTTTATAGGGGAGTTTTATTTTCTCCCTGATTTTAATTTTTAGTTAATAAGGCGTGGTAGTAGCTTAAAAGTATTCTAGGGAGAGTTTAGAACTCCACTATAATACAAAGAAGTTACATTTGACTTTCACGCAAAGGTATATAAATCAGTTTTATTCTACAATAGCAAATAATTAACTAGAAAGATATTAGCACAAATGCCAAATTTAATAAAATAATAAATTAATGCTAAAATATATTTATCTGAAACTATATCCTAAAAGATGCGTAATTGTCTGAAGCAAAATTAAAGAAATTTGTATTTTTATTTATTTTTGAAAAAAATGATTTTTTATCAAAATAAGTTGATTTTTTTGATGTTTTATGTGTAAAAATGCGATTTTTAGAGAGTGTACCCCTTTAAAAACTAAATTTGTATAAGATAATTGGTCTATTTCTGTTTAATGTGATTAAAATAAAACACAAAAAAACAGTTGTTCTTTAACTAAGAACAACTGTTTTTTTGTTATGTATAGGGAGTTTGCCTTATATACTATTTACGTTTAATTTCAATTTGGTCGTATCCTTCAACGATGTCACCAACGTGAATGTCGTTGTAGTTTTCGATGTTAAGACCACATTCTAAGCCTGATACAACCTCTTTTGCGTCATCTTTGTAACGTTTAAGAGAAGCTAGCTTGCCTGTGTAAACAACGATACCGTCACGGATAACACGTACTTTAGTATCACGTTTGATTTTACCCTCACGAACTAAACAACCTGCGATAGTACCAACTTTTGTGATTTTGAATGTTTCCATAATTTCTACAGAACAAACAATTTCTTCACGATATTGAGGTGCTAACATACCTTCGATAGCATCTTTGATTTCATTGATAGCATCATAGATAATAGAGTAAGTTCTGATTTCAATCTCTTCTTTCTCAGCAAGTCTACGAGCCGAAACTGATGGACGTACTTGGAAACCTATGATTACCGCATTTGAAGCAGCTGCTAATAACACGTCACTTTCAGAAATTTGTCCTACAGCTTTGTGAATAACATTAACTTGAACTTCTTCTTTAGATTGCTTGATTAATGAGTCAGTAAGTGCCTCTACAGAACCATCCACGTCACCTTTAACGATAACGTTAAGTTCTTGGAAGTTGCCGATTGCAATACGTCGACCGATTTCATCAAGTGTGATATGTTTTTGAGTGTTAAGACCTTGCATACGTTGTAATTGCTCACGTTTGTTTGCTAAGTCACGTGCAGATTTGTCGTCTTCCATAATGTTGAAAGCATCACCTGCTTGTGGAGCACCGTTAAGACCTAAAACTAACACTGGTGTAGCTGGTGCAGCCTCTGTAACTCTCTTGCCACGTTCATTAAACATCGCTTTTACACGTCCTGTGTGTATACCTGATAGCATAGTGTCACCAATTTTAAGTGTACCAGCTTGTACAAGCACTGTAGATGTGTAACCACGACCTTTATCAAGTGAAGATTCAATAACAATACCGTTAGCACGCTTGTTAGGGTTCGCTTTAAGCTCTAAAAGTTCAGCTTCTAACAATACTTTCTCAAGAAGTAAGTCTACGTTTAAACCTTGTTTAGCTGCAATTTCTTGACATTGATATTTACCTCCCCATTCTTCAACAAGGTAGTTCATAGCACCAAGTTGTTCACGAATTCTGTCAGTATTTGCTCCTGGTTTGTCAATTTTATTGATAGCGAACACGATAGGTACACCTGCTGCAGAAGCGTGGTTAATCGCTTCAATAGTTTGTGGCATCACAGAGTCGTCAGCAGCAATAATGATAATTGCAATGTCAGTAACTCTAGCACCCCTAGCACGCATAGCTGTAAACGCTTCGTGACCTGGTGTATCTAAGAATGTGATACGGCGACCATCTTCAATTTTCACGCTATATGCGCCAATATGTTGAGTGATACCCCCTGCTTCACCTTCGATAACTTTAGATTTTCTGATAAAGTCAAGTAAAGATGTTTTACCGTGGTCAACGTGTCCCATTACTGTGACAATAGGTGAACGAGGTAACAAATCTTCTTCTTTGTCTTCGTCAGTAGCAATAGATTCTTGAATTTCTACAGAGACAAATTCACATTTGTATCCAAACTCTTCAGCAACAATAACAAGAGCTTCAGCATCTAAACGTTGATTAATAGACACCATTAAACCTAAGTTCATACATGCAGTGATGATTTCTGTAACTTGTACATCCATCATTTTTGCAAGGTCACTTACAGTTACAAATTCTGTAAGTTTAAGTGTGTTACGTTCTTGTTCTTGACGCTCTTGCTCCTCGTTGATACGTTGGTTGATAGCTTCACGTTTGTCTCTACGATATTTTGAACTCTTAGTCTTATTTCCTTTAGAAGTTAAGCGTGCAAGAGTATCTTTAATTTGTTTTTGTACTTCTTCGTCAGTAACTTCAGCTTTTACAACTGGAGCTTTGCCTTTTCTTTTAGCGTTGTGGTTTGGATTTGCGTTAGCTCCTCCTGGTTTATTGTTGTTAGGGCGATTGTGTCCGCCTTGTCCTGTATTTGGACGGTTTTGACCGTTGTATGGACGATTTTGTCCGCCTTGACCAGTTCCTTGCGCT
>JAWXTO010000137.1:0-4573 GCA_044433545.1 Rikenellaceae bacterium | reverse complement strand
TGCTTTTAACAAGTGTATCAAGCGATGATTTAATAATCAAATATATGATAGGCAGAATCAAGCCTATAACAATCCCAAACAACAGAATAATTTTCTTTTGCGGAGCAATAGGAACACCACTACCATCTGCCAAACTCAACACCTTTGTATTATATGCCGTAAAAGCTTGATTAAGCTCATTTTCTTCACGTTTTTGAAGCAGATAAAGATAAAGTTGTTCTTTAATCATCTGTTCACGTCCCGTAGAAAGCAAATATAACTCTTGTGTAGGGTTATTTGAGATTTTTTTGCGTGTTACTAACTCTTCTTGCTGCGCACTACTTATCTGCATTTGAAGCGTTGTTCTCAACTCATTCACCGACAAGATAAGCACTTTTTTCATTGCATCCAAATCAATTATCAAATCTGCAACAATTGGATTGTTGATACTGCTGTTTGCAAGCAGTGTATTCTTCTTCAGCAGCAACTCATTATAGCTTAAAATCTGCCCATTTATTGAACTTGATTCAATTCCCGAATT
The DNA here is from genome assembly GCA_044433545.1 of Rikenellaceae bacterium. Classification (GTDB taxonomy): domain Bacteria; phylum Bacteroidota; class Bacteroidia; order Bacteroidales; family Rikenellaceae; genus JAWXTP01. The sequence goes on along the minus strand of JAWXTO010000137.1, from coordinate 4,053 downwards.
TACTGGTAAAAGTTGTCCTCCTGTAGCTCCATTTTCGATATATTGCAAAAGATAATTTGCCATTGAAAGCTGATTATTCAAATCAATTTGCTTTTTAAGAATTTCATTTGATGACTGTAAATTCATTCCAGCAACAGCACCAACATCAGGCAATAAATTTTCACTTTTATAATTAGATATATCTTTATCTACAGTTCCTAATTCTCGTTCTATGATTGACAAACGGTCATTAATAAAACTTGTCGTGCTAAGTGTTATAAGATTTTTGTCTTTAATCCAATTTTCGTTATATACAGATATCAGCGTATTTAATATGTCATCAGCTTTTTGAATAGAACCAAGCGTAATGCTCATATCAATTATTGAAGCACCCGTATTTCTCAATTTCACAGTTAGTGCAGACACATAAGCAGCCGCAGCCGACTGAACACTATTTTTAGAGAAATTATATTCGTTATCTACAACATCTACAGGCATATACACTCCTTTTTCGATAACAATAAATCCGTCACCACACTCTAAAGGCACACCAAATTCACCTACAGTTTTATTACTGATTTCAATACCATTAACTACAAAATTTTTAATCGTATATGCGTTCTTCCCATCAGTTTTTAGGTCAAATGACAAATTCACATCTGTCAAAACGCTGTCTACTTTCACAACAAATGGAGCAGAGTTATACAAATCTACCTCTCTAACGCCTTTATATTTATATGAATAATTATAATTCAGTGAAAGTCTTTTTACAACCTCACTCATTAGTGCTTTTGTAGAAAGAACATAAATCTCATTATTAATATCTGTATTAGATTGTACTAGCCCCATGTTCGCAAACTCAGCACCTGCCATAGACTGACCTTGTTTGTCATCTTTAATTAAAATTGAGGCCGTACGTTGATATGTAGGAGGCGTAGCGATAATTATTGCCACTGAAGCTGCCACACATAACACTACCGACACTATAAACACCCAAATGTTCCCTAAGAACACTTCCCAAATATCTCTAAGAGTTATTAATGATGTATCTTGACTGTTGTTCATATATACTAATTTACAAATATTAAAGTTAAAGTTGTTAAGAAAGATGCTAAAGACATCCAGAATGACACTGTACGCACCGTACCTCCATTTGTAGATGCTTGATTGCTTCTCACCTTATTAGGTTCTACATATATTACGTCATTTTGTTGTACATAATATGCTGGAGACTGATAAATGTCTTTAGATGTCAAATCTAATCTATAAGTAATCAATTTATCACCTGTTTTTCGAGTCACAAACACTCGATCTCTCAAACCATAAATTGTCATATCTCCCGACATACTTAACGCATCAATAATCGTTGTTTGGTCTTTTGTTATGTTGTACACACCAGGGCTAGCAACCTCACCTATAGTCGAAAATGTCAAATTTGCAAAGTCTACTGTGACAATAGGATCTTTTAACATTTCACTTTCTAGGATTCTTCGCTTTATCTCTTTTACAACATCTGACTTTGTAAGCCCTTCAACATAAATTTCACCCAAAACTGGAAAATCAATGTTGCCGTCTTTATCAACAGTATAACTTAGGCTTCCATTTTGACTGTTAGTTTCGTTAGATGAAGAACTACCTCCAATTGAAGACTGCACTCTAGCCAAATTAAATATAGAAGCAAGTTCTGGACTCTTACTAGACACAAATATTGAAATCTGGTCATTAGGCTTTAACTTCAGGTCACCACCCTTAACAATTGAAATTTCTGTATCCACAATTTTGTCTTGTAGATAAGCAATATTCTGCTGTGCTGCACAAGATTGAAGTAATGTAATCAACACAGAGATGTAAAGTAATCTTTTCATTTATTATTTTTGTTTTTTTGATATTTTATGAGTAAGAATTATATGTATTGCTAGCCATAGAGCTGTATCGAACAAAATAATAAGCGTAACTGTAACATGCTGAGTTGCAAGCACACAGTTTATTGTTAAGAATATTAAATTTGTTATAAGCAATACTATTAATGATTTTCTAGGAGTTAACCCTAAAGCTATTAATTTATGATGAAAATGGCATTTGTCAGGTAAAAACAGCGGTTTACGTGCCTTAGCTCTATGCAATACTACTCTAACGACATCAAAACAAGGAATAATTAACATCGTAAACGCCACAACCCATGAATAATCTGAGATATAATCACATTTTTCACCTATTAAAGATGAACTATTCCACAATTTAATAGCCATTACAGAAAGAATAAAACCTATGACTAACGCTCCTCCATCACCCATAAATATTTTTGACGCAATTCCTTTTCTTACACCGAATACATTATGATGAAAAAATGGAGATAACGCTCCTAATGATGCTAAACAGAAGATGCAGTCTGTATAGTTGCTATTCAAATAGAACATCATACTGTACATTGTAAATGCCATAATAGACAACATGGATGCTAACCCGTCGATACCGTCAATCAGATTTACGGCATTAGTGATAAACACAATCAACACAATAGAAAAAGGGATGCCAATAAATTTGCTGACTTCACCCATTCCAAACAACCCATTAAAATCACTGATATACGTACCTGAACAAACAACAAAGACAGCAGTTATAAACTGAAAAATAAATTTTTCTTTATATCGCATTCCAACAATATCATCATATATCCCCACAAAATATAATATCATAGTAGAGCAAATAATAAGCTGTGAATTTGCCGTAAACTGAGCACTAACACCACCGACTTGCAACAAATCAAACACGACACTTGTTAAAATCGTTGAAATAATAATTGCTGGAAAAAAACTTGCACCTCCTAGTCGACATGCAGCTGTAGAATGGATTTTTCTGTTATCAATTCTATCTAAAATTCTATTTTTCAAAGACAAAAGCATAATTTTTGGCAAGAAATAAAGAACTACAATAGCACTGATAAATAAAGACAATAATAGGATAATAATTAGCATGTAATTTTATATTTTTTCAATAATCATATTCGGACATGGAGTCTTAATAGCAACAGCCAACACGCCGTCAATTGCAACAACAAGCTGTTTATTACGTTTACCGGTGATTTTAATAAAATTTGCTTCTTTACCTTGGAAAGCACCAGCAATAATTTTTACTTTTTCTCCTTTTTTAAGGTCGATAGTTTCGTGATCGATATATTCTATATCCTCAAAACGTCCCTCTACAAATTCGACAAATCTGGTCATTTGATCATCTGGCACAATTATTGGCTCGATAGAACCATTTAGAGTATGTGTTAAATACCACAAATATTTGTTTACGGCTTTTATTTCTCGAATACGAGAAAATGTTGACTTTACAAAAAGCATATTACGTAGTGCAGGCACCATTTTTTCTTGAATTTTCTTGCCTTTTACCACCACCTTACGCTTCTCCATTGGAACAAAAGTCTCAATTTCTAAGTTTGTTAACATTTCTTGTGCTTTTACAGCACGGCTATACATAGCCTGTAAAACAAACCATTGTTTTTTGTCTGAATTCATTATTCCTTGAGCAATAGACATAACTTCGTCGTATGGAATATTCTCATATCCCTCTAATTTTCAATTATTTATGGTACTTTAAATGGAAAAGGCAATGGAAAGTTACAGATACATGAACCTAGCAATTTCTTTAGAAAAAGCTAAATTTGCAGTAAAATTTTCCGATTTTTTTATTGCATTTTCTTCTCTTTTCACAGAGAAATTGCAATTTTTATGCCACAGGATGGTAAAATGAATAAAATTCTTATTGTTGTATTTTAAAAGCTAATTTCTCTCACAAACCCAACACACACGTACACCCAACACAAAAAATAACCATCTAAACAACAAAAGAACTTTATATAAAAGAACTTTTGACTATTTCTTGAAAACGCTAAAAAATAAAAATCGTTATTGTTTTTATCAACATAACTTATCATATCTTCCGGCACAAAAAAGGTAATAAATTATTTTACAACCAACTATAATTCAGTACTTTTTTTAACAAACAAATGAATATTTAATATTTTATTAACATTCCTAAAGATTAGATAAGACTAATAATGAACAACTT
>JAWXTO010000136.1:0-4630 GCA_044433545.1 Rikenellaceae bacterium | reverse complement strand
ATGGTGGTTTAAATGCTAAGACTGGTAGCACTCCTGACGAGGCAATTACATAGACTATCGAATATATCCCAATGTCTATGACAAGATTCGTAAATGAAAACTTCAAATTAGAAACTAGAGTTGTGCAAATCAATGAAGAGAAGAAAGGTAAAGTAACTCAGGTGTATATTAATGCAGGTAGTTCTGTTGGTATCACTAAAGCTCAAACTTTCTTGATGTTTGTTGACGGAGAAGTTGCTGGTATTAAACAAAGAAAAGAAATCGGTAGATTATCTGTTGAAAGTATCGAAGGTGAAGAACTTACTTTATGTAAAGTTGTTAAGCCTAGTGAAGATATTAAAAATTATTTAGATAACGGAACTGAAATTATTGTTATCACTGACCGTGAAAAAGCTGGAGCAACAGCTCTAAAAGGATTAGGAAGCTTTGTAAAATAAGCTGAAAAATAAATGGGTTAATTTAAACAAGTCCGACTTCACTATGGAGTCGGGCTTGTTTGTTTTTATTTATATATTTGTGGTTTTGTCTTTTAACCACGATTTCTCTTCGTCAGAAAGGTGAGGAGCTAGAGTGTTATAGACAAGTTCGTGATAATTGTTAAGCCACAATTTTTGTTCGCTTGTTAACATATCACAATTTAGTGATTTTAAATCAAAAGGGAACAGAGTGATGGTTTCAAAACAGTGAAATTCTCCGAAATTGCTTTTAGAGTGCTCTTTACAGAGGATTAAGTTCTCAGATCGTATGCCATATTCGCCAGTCTTGTAAACCGCAGGTTCATTTGAAGTGACCATACCACATTCTAGCACTACAGGGTTCTCGTTCATGCGTATAGATTGAGGTCCTTCGTGAACATTCAGAAAATGACCTATGCCGTGGCCTGTTCCGTGCATGAAATTCATCAAATTTGAACACAAAGGTTGTCGAGCTAAGAAATCTAGCTGTGCGCCACGTGTGTTTTTAGGGAAAATTGCACTTCCTAAGTTTATATGACCCTGTAGAACAAGCGTAAAGTCTTTTTTCTGTTCGTCGCTAGGTTCGCCAAGATGTACAGTCCTTGTGATGTCGGTTGTGCCACATAAATATTGAGCTCCAGAGTCAATAAGTAAGAAATTGTCAGATTTTACAACGCTACACGTCTCTTTTTCAGCCTTATAGTGAACGATAGCTCCGTTTGCTGCATATCCTACGATAGCTCCGAAACTTTCACTAAAATACAACTCACTTTTCGCTCTAAAAGATGCTAGTTTTTCGCCTAGTTCATATTCAGTTACCGTTTTCTCGTCATTTTTTAGCGTTTTTTCAAGCCACATATAAAAACGTGTCATTGCGATGCCGTCTTCTATCATAGCTTTGCGGAACCCTGCGATTTCAGTGACGTTTTTTACAGATTTTAGACAGCTTATAACGCTATTTTCGTTTTGCTCAAAAGTTACAGCGTTTTTTTCGCTAACGATAGACAGATATTTATATGAAGTGTAATTTTTGTTTAAAATGATGTTTTTGTTTCTTAGAGACTGTAAATAGTCTTCAAATTCTGAATATTCTGAGACAAATACGCTCATTTTTTCAAAATTTGCTGAATCTGTGTCGCTTATTTTCTCTTTTTTTATGAAAAGTCGAACACAATCGCTTTCTATAGCCACATAACACACATTAAGCGGGTTAAATTCAATGTCTGTGCCACGCATATTCAGCAGCCATGCTATTTGGTCTAAAGGTGAAACGATATAGATGTCATTTTCTTTCAGCCATAGCTCTTTTTTTACCCTTTCAATTTTAGAAATTGAAGATTCGCCCGTGATATTGTCTTGTAGGGTGATAATTTTATCTTCCCCAAGTGCAGGACGTTCACACCACAGTTCTGTAAACAAATCTCCACAATCAGTGACAGAATTTTCGCCTATTTGTTGTGTAAAATTAGCGTAATTTGCTATAGAAATAAGGTTTGTGTTTACGGCTACTGTTTTATCCTTAAATTGAGAAACATATTGCTCTAATGTTGGCACGCCCAGGGCGTTTTCTTTCATAAACGTGTAAGATGTGCCTTTTAGCTGCTCTTCGGCTTGAAGAAAATAACGAGAATCGCTCCAAAGTAAAGCCTCAGTCATAGATATAAGAACTTTACCTGCTGAACCGTTAAATCCGCTGATAAATTCTCTACATTTCCAATGTTTAGGGGTGTATTCGCTGAAATGAGGGTCATTTGAGGGCACGACAACAAAGTCATACCCTCTATTTTGCATAATCTTACGTAAAGATTCTAATTTTGTGTCAATGTTATTAATCATCGCATGTTACAATAGTAAGTTTTGAACGATTTTACTAACTCTAAATCTTTTTGATATTGTTCCCAGTCTGTGATTTCTAGACGAGCTACACCACTTTTTATAGCGGCTTTTGCTACAGCCGTAGATACACGATAGAATAGACGTAAATCTAAAGGTTTAGGGATAATATAATCTTTTCCGAAGCTGATATCGTTTGTTTCGTATGCTTTTTTTACTTGTTCTGTCACCTCTTCTTTTGCTAGGGCTGCAATTTCGTATGCTGCGGCTAGTTTCATCTCTTCGTTGATGGCTGTAGCTTTTACGTCCATCGCTCCTCTGAAAATGTAAGGGAAACCAATAACATTATTCACCTGGTTAGGGTAGTCGCTACGTCCAGTTGCGATAATTATGTCGTCAACGGCGTTTACTGCATCCTCATACGAGATTTCAGGGTTAGGATTAGCAAGTGCGAAAACTATAGGTTTTTTCGCCATAGATTTTACCATTTCGCCTGTTAAAACGTTGGCTTTTGATACGCCCAAGAATAAATCTGCGCCTTTTATAGCCTCTGAAAGTGTATGTAAGTCTCGTATAGTAGCAAATTCACGTTTTTCTTTTGTTAGATTCTCGTTGTCAGCACGTATAACGCCTTTGCTGTCACACATTACCATGTTTTCAGGTTTTACACCTAGGTGACGATATAGTCTTGAACATGCAATTGCTGCTGCGCCTGCACCATTTACTACAACTTGAATCTCTGAAATCTTTTTGCCGACTAATTCAGTAGCATTTATAAGTGCTGCTGAGGTGATAATCGCTGTGCCGTGTTGGTCGTCGTGCATAACAGGCATGTCAAGCTCTTCTTTAAGTCGTCTTTCGATTTCAAAACATTCTGGAGCTTTAATATCTTCAAGGTTTACGCCTCCGAATGTTGGAGATATAAGTTTTACGGCTTCAACGAATTTGTCTATGTCGTTAGTGTCAATTTCTATGTCTATAGCGTCTACACCAGACAGTGACTTGAATAGTACACTCTTGCCTTCCATAACAGGTTTGCTTGCTAATGCACCGATGTTTCCTAAGCCAAGAACTGCTGTGCCGTTAGAAATTATGGCAAGTAGATTTTGTCTGTTTGTGTACAAATCGACAGTTTCAGGATTTTCAGCAATCTCTAAACATGGCTCTGCTACACCTGGAGTATAGGCTAGTGATAAATCTTTTTGTGTAGAATATGGTTTTGTTGGCACTACAGAAACTTTACCACGTGGAAAACGACTGTGATATTCTAGTGCTTCTGTTTGTTGTACATCAACAGATATTAAGCTATTTTTAGTCATAAGTTATGTCTTTTAATTTAAATGTATTTTTACTTGATGGCAAATATAGTACTTTTTTTATATTGACAGTGAAAATATTACATAATGATTGACTATATAACTATTAATACGTGTAATGTGTAATTTTTAACATGAAAAAGGTCTATTATACTGCATTTATTGCAGTGTAATAGACCTTTTTGTAAGTTGTATAGAGATGTTGTATACGCTCTTTTGCCCTTAAAGGCAAAAGAAAGCGAGTTTTGAAGCTCTCTGAGCGTACTTTTTCAAAAAGTATAAAACTTATCATAAAAGGCGAGACGCCTTTAGGTAAAAAGTTATTAAGAGGCAATTACCTCCATTTTTAAGGTTTTTAGCGAAATCAAAGGCATTTTATATAAAATGTTTTAGTTTAACTACCTATGAATCATCGCTGTATTAGTTTCGGGTATCACCCTTACTAAAGAATAGCTTTAATTTTAGTCTCTATATTCGATTTTGTAGTAGCACCAATTTGTTTGTCTTGAACTTTACCATCTTTGATGAAAAGAATAGTAGGAATGTTACGAATCCCAAATTCTGAAGCTACTTCGTCGTTTGAATCTACGTCACACTTACCGATAGTAAGTTGTTCTTTGTATTCTTCATAAAGTTCGTCGATAATTGGTGAAATCATACGGCATGGTCCGCACCATTCTGCCCAGAAATCAATAACTACAGGTTTTCCTGATTCTACAAGTTCTTTGTAGTTTGCGTTTGTTATTTCAAAAGCCATAATTGTTGTTTTTTAATTAATATTATTTTATTTTTCTGTTTTCTAGTAGGTTAGTACCTTGTCTAGGGGTACATCGAATTACAAATATACTAATTTAATTTATATGTATAATTATTTTGCCTTAAAAATTCTATTAATGAGTTAGAAATCTCTAATTTCATAGTTTTTGAGAACATAGACACAAAAACGTTGGATGTTGCGTCATAAATGCTCACTTTTAGATTCACATTGCCTGGATAATCCTTTACGATGTTTGAAAAAGACTTCAA
>JAWXTO010000135.1:0-4660 GCA_044433545.1 Rikenellaceae bacterium | reverse complement strand
GTTGTGTGATTTTTCCGCTAATTACAACCTGATAATCTTTGTATAAATAATGTCTAAATTGCTCAAAATCCTTGCCATAAAACGAAAATTCATGACTTCCGTTGAAATCTTCAACAACTATACGTCCAAATTGGTTACCTTGAGAGCTTGTGCCTAAAGTTGCGCTTACAATCATGCCTGCAACCTTGAAATTTTGCTCTTTCATGGCATCAGCATTTGTAAGATTCGTAACAGGCATACAATATTGCTCCATTATGAATTTATATTTGTCAAGAGGGTGCGCTGAAAGATAAATACCTGTTAGTTCTTTCTCTTTATTAAGGCTCTCTAGTTGACTGTATAACATTTCTGTAGGTATGTCAGGTCGTTTTATCTCTACACCTTCCATGAAGTCACCAAATAGAGACGAAACGTTGTTTTTGCTCTCATTTTGGAATAAGTTGCCATATTTTAGTAGGCTTTCTAGGAAGGTTACGTCCTTATCTCCTTTGCTTTCGAAACAACTTCTGTCACTAGGGAAAATAGAGTCTAAAGCTCCTGAAAATGCTAATCCTTCTAATGTTTTTTTGTTTACTGACTGTAAAGATACCCTTTCAACAAAGTCAAATACGTCTTTGTAGTGCCCGTTTTTATTGCGTTCTTCGATGATATTTTGTACGGCTGCCGCTCCTACACCTTTTATTGCTGTCATGCCAAAACGTATGTTGCCCTCAGTGTCTACAGCAAAACGAGCTAATGAGTGATTAACATCGGGTCCTTTTACAGGAGCTTTCATACGCTTACACTCTTCCATAAATATAGAAATCTTTTCGATGTCGTTCATATTACGACTTAAAAGACCTGCCATAAATTCAGCTGGGTAGTGAGCTTTTAGATAGGCTGTTTGATAAGATACGTATGCGTAACATGTAGAGTGTGATTTGTTAAAGGCGTAAGATGCAAATGCTTCCCAGTCTTTCCACACTTTTTCACATACCTTTGCATCATGACCTCTTTCTACGGCTCCATCAATGAAAATGCTCTTCATTTTGTCAAGAACATCCCTCATTTTCTTACCCATAGCCTTACGTAAAGTGTCGGCCTGACCTTTTGTGAAGCCTGCAAGCTTTTGTGACAACAACATCACCTGTTCTTGGTATACAGTGATGCCATAAGTGTCTTGTAGATATTCATCCATGCCCTCTAGATCATACTTTATTTCTTCAATGCCGTGTTTACGAGCAATGAAAGAAGGGATATATTCTATAGGACCTGGTCTGTAAAGGGCATTCATAGCTATAAGATCCTCAAAACGGTTTGGTTTAAGGTCTCGAAGGTATTTTTTCATGCCTGGAGATTCAAACTGAAATAGACCAGTTGTGTCTCCACGGCTGTATAATTCAAATGTTTCTTTGTCGTCTAAAGGTATAGTGTCGATATCTAAATCTGTGCCTTTTGAAAGTTTAATATTTTCGACAGCATCCTTTATAATAGACAGTGTTTTAAGCCCTAAAAAGTCCATTTTCAGAAGCCCCACATCCTCTACATGCTTTCCATCATATTGAACAACATATAAATCAGCATCTTTACTAGTAGAAATTGGTATAAAGTTCTCTAAATCGTCTTTTGCTATGATTACACCACAGGCATGTACACCTTGTTGGCGGACTGTGCCCTCTAGCTGTTCAGCGATTTGTAAAGTTTCCCTAATAATTGGGTTAGGGCTGTCTTTTTCTGCTAAAAGTTCAGGAACTTCTTTGTATGCTTTCTCGAAAGTAGTGCCAGGTTTTGCAGGTACCATTTTTGTAAGTCTATTGCTCTCTGGGATTGGCAAATCTTGAACACGTGCAACGTCACTAATAGCTCTTTTTGTTGCCATAGTGCCAAAAGTGATGATTTGTGCGACACGTTTCTGTCCATACTTATCCACAACATATTTCATAACGTCTCCGCGTCCGTCTTCGTCAAAGTCGATGTCGACATCGGGCATAGAAATACGCTCAGGATTTAAGAAACGCTCAAAAAGTAGGTCATATTTTATAGGGTCGATGTTTGTGATAGTTAAACAATATGCAACTACAGAGCCTGCGGCAGAGCCACGTCCTGGGCCTACGGCAACTTCCATTTCACGTGCTGCACGTATGAAATCCCATACAATAAGGAAGTATCCTGGGAATCCCATTTTCTCAATTGTCGCAAGTTCAAAGGCTATACGTTCTTTTTGTACGTCGTTTAATGTATCGCCATAACGTTTTGATGCACCTTTGTATGTTATGTCTTTAAGGTATAGAAACTGTTTGGCAATTGTGAAGGAGTTTTCAAAATCTATGTCATCTCCCCATTTATTTTCACTTATTAGTTGCTCTAGTGAGGCTTCGTCAGTCGTTGTGTCAATATCTTGTTTGACACTTGAGACAACAGCAGACAATTTTTCTTTTTTCTCAGCTTTTTTCTTCGCATCTATAGCGTCTACGATGTTTTGCAGTCCATTTTTGAAGGTTTCTTTTAAGATGCTAAAATCCATAACAAAACTTTCTGGAAGAGGGAAGTTTGGCATGAATGCACTGTGAGAAAGAGAATAATTTTCTACTTTTTCAGCGATTTCTAGGGTGTTGTTAAGAAGTTCAGTGTTATCTGGAAATATTTCTAACATTTCGTCATAAGATTTCAGATATTCTGAACGAGTATAACGTAAACGCTCAATGTCACTTCTTTTCTTGCCCGTATTTAGACATATTAAATGGTCGTGAGCCTCTGCATCCTCTTTTCTAATAAAGTGAACATCGTTCGATGCGATACATTTTATATTTAATTTTCTGCCTAATTCTAAAATGTGGGGGTTTACAAGTAGTTGGTTTTTGTAAACTCTTTCGTTTAATTCGGCATTTTCAGACTTGTGAAGTTGTAGCTCTAAATAAAAGTCATCTTTGAAAATGGCTTTATATTTAAGAGCATACATTTCTGCTTCTTCAAGGTTGCCTTTCATGATAGATTGAGGGATGTGTCCCCCTAGACATGCAGAACAACAAATTATGCCTTCATGATATTGTTCAAGAAGTTCCCAGTCGATGCGGGGTTTATAGTACTCGCCTTCGGTATAGGCATACGATGCCATTTTTATAAGATTATGATAGCCAGTAAGGTTTTTTGCTAATAAAATAAGGTGAGCTCCGCTTCTGTCTTCTCTATTTTTTTTGATGTGGCGAGAGTTTTTTGCTACATAAGCCTCACAACCTAAAATTGGCTTTATTCCAGCTTTTGTTGCTTCACTATGGAACAATTTTGCACCAAACATAGTGCCATGGTCTGTTATCGCAATCGCAGGCATCTCTAGTTCTTTAGCTCTCTTAATCAGCTTTTTAATGTCTGATTGTCCATCAAGAATAGAGTAGTTTGTGTGAACATGCAGGTGTATAAATTGGTTTGCCATAGTTTTTTTTATTATTGTATATGTGTTGTTTTTCTTGTAAAAGAACAACATAATATAGTTAAAAATTATCTTATGCAAAGATATTATAATTTTTGTATAATTTTTGTTTTGATTTTATAAAAAATAATCGTATATTTGGGGAAGAATAAAAGATTAATGCCAAGTAACACCTTTATGAGTGATTTGTCACAAAATAAAGTCAGAAATAAGATTTTTTAACAGAACTTTAAATTTTTGTGTTATGAGTGAAGAATTAGTAATTTATAAAAGATTTGCCACTGTTTCAGAAGCTAAAATAGTGGAATCATTATTAAGCGCAATGGAGATTTATACTGAGGTAATAGGTGAGGGTAGTGCTGATTTATTCCCTAGTAGTTCTTCAGAAATGTTACAACCTGGTCTTTTGGTTAGAAAAGAGGATATTCCGAGAATTAATGCGGTTTTAGATGCAAAATTTAGAGAAAGTGATTTGACAAATGAATTTAAATAGTTAGATTTGTAATCACAAAGACATAAATTGTGCGGAAAGTGCATTGTTTTCGCTTGTTAAATTTTGTAATATCACGTTGCAAATTAAATGTTTGTGACGTGATATTAATGTGCAAAAAAATATGTGTAAACACAAATAAAACAATATAAACTTATTAATTATAACAATGGAGTTATTAGAGAAAATTAAAAATGTAGCTAAAAGCAATCTTAAACGTATTGTGCTACCAGAAGCTGAAGAAGAACGTACACTAAGAGCAGCGTCTCAATGTATAGAAGAAGGTCTTGCTGATATTATTCTTATCGGTAATAAAGAAAAAATTATGGAGTCAGCTGCTGACTTTGGTCTAAAAAACATTGTTGATGCTACAATCGTAGATCCTGAAAACAATCCTAATAAAGATAAATATGTTGACCTTATGCTTCAAATTAGAGGTGCTAAAGGTTTAACAAAAGAGCAAGCTGAACAATTGGTTTTAAATCCATTATATTTAAGTGTTATAATGATTAAAGCTGGTGATGCTGACGGTGAAGTTGCTGGTGCTAACAATGCTACAGGTGATGTGCTTCGTCCTGCATTCCAATATGTTAAAACAAAGCCAGGTGTTTCTGTAGTTTCAGGTGCTTTCATTATGTTTGTGCCTAGTCACTTCGGTGATAACGGAATTATGGTGTTTGCTGACTGTGCAGTACATCCAAACCCTACTGCTAGTGAACTTGCTGAAATTGCTGTTGAAACAGGTCGTACAACACGTGCTATTG
>JAWXTO010000134.1:0-4703 GCA_044433545.1 Rikenellaceae bacterium | reverse complement strand
TTTAAGGGGCAATTACCTCCATTTTTAAGGTTTTTAGCGAAAATAAAGGTATTTTATCTAAAATATCTTAGTTTAACTATCTAGGAATCACCGATGTATTAGTTTCGGGCATCACCCTAAATAATAATAATAATAGAATAGAATTGAGAGAGCCTCCAGTTTGTAAAAACTGGAGGCTCTCTCGTATAGTTTGATTTCTCTAATGATTATCTTTTGCGGTCAACACGTTTGCGTTCGCTACGTCTTGGTGCACCAGAAGAGAATGATCTTCCACCTCCACTACGGCTGTCACGGCGATCTCCACCACGACTATCACGGCGATCAGAACCACCACTTCTTTCACGACGTTCGTAACCTCCGCTACTGCGACGGTCTCCACCGCTTCTTTCACGACGTTCACCTCCTGAACGACGCTCGCCACCAGAGCGGCCTTCACGACGATCAGAATATCCGCCACCTTTTTTGCCACCTTTATCTTTAGCAATTTCAGCGATAGGTCTGTCTTTTTTGCTAGCTTTGTTCAATGTGCGTGTAAGTTGTTCTGCATCTTCAAATGGTACAGTAACAAATGAGAATTCGTCAAGAACTTTGATATCATCCATTTTGCTAGATGGAATAGAACTGTGTTGTTTTACAAGGTCTACGATAGAACGTGGAGTCATACCGTCACGTTTACCCATAGCGATGAAAATACGTGCTGTTCCACGTCTGTCTACAGAGAAACTTCTGATTTCTGGGTAGTTTTCAGCGTCAAGTTCGTTTTTGAACGACATTTTTAACATTGCTGCAATTGCAACTTCAGGATTTGGAGCAGACTCTAAAATTTTAGTAGCCATTTCCATATAGCTGTCATAAGTTTCGGTTTCTAATGTTTCAGAAAGCTTGTTTATGATAGATTTTTTCTTGATTTCTACAACATTTTCAGCTGTAGGGATGTCCTCACGACGAATATCTGTTTTTACGTCTTTTTTAAGTTGAGTAAATTGACGGTATTCAGAGTTCGAAATGAAAGTGATAGCTGTACCTTCGTTACCTGCACGACCAGTACGGCCAATACGGTGTACATAACTTTCAGAATCTTGAGGTAAAGAGTAGTTGATAACGTGAGTAAGGTTGTTTACGTCAATACCACGTGCTGCAACGTCAGTAGCAACAAGGATAGTCGTAGCTTTACGTTTAAATTTACGTAAAATTTTCTCACGTTGTGCTTGTGAGATGTCTCCGTGTAGACCTTCTGCTAAATATCCTCTATCTTGTAGTTTTACAACTACGTCATCTACAGTTAGTTTTGTGCGACAGAAAACTATAGCATAAAACTCTTCTTCGATGTCGATAATACGTGTTAGAGCATCAAATTTGTCTGTTTCACGTACTTCAAAATATAACTGATCAGTAAGATTAGTTGTCATTTGAGTAGCTTCAACTTTCAAAATTTGAATGTCACGCATATATTTTCTACTTAAATCTGCGATACGTTTTGGCATAGTTGCAGAGAATAGAAGAACACGTTTATCGTCACTAGAGTAAGATAAAATTTCTTCAACATCCTCAATAAAGCCCATGTTTAACATTTCGTCAGCTTCGTCAAGGATTAACCAACGAAGTCTGTCTAGTTTAAGTGTACCACGGCGTAAGTGGTCTTGGATACGTCCTGGAGTACCTACAACAATGTCGATACCTTTTTTAAGACGACGTAATTGTTCGTCCATAGAAGCACCACCATAAATAGCACTAATTGTAACGCTGCTGTTTTTACGGAAAGATTGTAGTTCGTCAGTTACCTGTAAAGCAAGTTCACGTGTTGGAACAAGGATAATTGCTTGAGTGTAACCAGCTGAAGATTTTACTTGATCTAAAATCGGTAAGCCAAAAGCTGCTGTTTTACCAGTACCAGTTTGCGCTTGACCAATAATGTCGTTTTGGTTCGCTAAAAGAACAGGGATAGTTAGACGTTGGATAGGAGACGGCATTTCAAAGCCTTTAGCATGAATAGCTTCTAGGATGTCTTCTGATAATCCTAATGAGTTAAAATCGTTTAATTCAGTCATTGTAATAAATTGTCAATGGTAGTAAGCCTTGACACGTTTAAAAAATGAACTCCGTTTCTTCTTAGCGTCAAAACTTAATGCGCTATTGTTGCGCTTATAAGTAAATAATAATGAGAGAGAACCCGATATTTCCCTCAATTTCGTTGCAAATATACGAATAACTTTTTGATTTTGTACTATTTTTAACAAAAATAATTATTTTAGTAATATTTTTATCAATGTGTATTGTAATCGTATATGTTTATTCTGGTTTCGGAAAGGAAGTTATAGGTTTATAATTTATGAAATTATCGGTTTGGAATATGAAGTTATGTTTTAAATTCGTTATTACAACAAATTTTGCTTTTATGACATTATTGTACTTAGAAACCTGTTCAAATACGTCATTTGTCAATTTTATACTTTGGGCTTTGCATTCGATAAGGATGTGAGGAGTGCCATTTTTGTTGAAAACGACTATATCGGCACGTTGAATTTTTTTTGAAGACAAACAAAAGCCATATTCTACTGAAATATGGCCTCTGTTATATCCTAAAGACAGTAAAAATTCGATAAATTTTTGACGTACAATTTCTTCGGGAGTTTCGACAAGCCACAACATACGTATGGGGTCAAAAATCTCATTTACATCATTATTTATGCGTTGTTTTAACATTATATAGCGTTTAAAACATCTGTAATTTGGTCACAAATGTCGTCAATTTGGTCGTCCGTAATAATAAGTGGCGGTGCAATGCGGAAAGCTGTTTCACAGAACAAAAATCCTTCTGTTAAGATGCCTTTGCTCACCAATATGTTAACTGCTTTATCTCTTAGTGCGCTATTGCCAAGGTCTACAGCTATCATAAGTCCACATGAGCGGATTTCTTTTATTACAGAGATGTTTTTTAGGAGATTAAGGAAGCGTTCTTTCTTATTTTCAATAGCTTCGACAAGTTTTTCGTCTATAAGGTAATTCATTGCTGCAAGAGCCGCTGCGCAAGACACTGGATGTCCTCCGAATGTTGTAATATGACCTAAAACTGGATTATATGTAAGCTTATCCATCAATTCTTTAGATGCTGCAAATCCTCCTAAAGGCATGCCGCCGCCCATAGCTTTTGCCATAGCCATAATATCAGGTTCTATGCCTAATGTTTTAGATGCGAACATGTTGCCTGTACGTCCAAACCCTGTTTGAACCTCATCAAAAATCAATAAAGCACCTACTTCGTCACATTTTGCTCGTAACGCTGTAAGCCACTGTTTATCAGCAACAATAAAGCCTGCTTCACCTTGAACGACTTCTGCAACAACACCAGCTGTGCGAGATGTAATATATTCTAAATCTTCAGAATTGTTGAAGTTTATTAATCGAGTGTCAGGAAGAAGTGGACGGAAAGCAGATTTGAAGTCTTCGCTTCCTTGTATGCTTAATGCTCCATGTGTTGAGCCGTGATAAGCATTTTTAAATGATATGATTTCTGTGCGGCCTGTAGCACGTTTAGCAAGCTTCATCGAACCTTCAATTGCTTCACTGCCAGAGTTTACAAGATACACAGAGTCAATTTTAGAAGGTAGATATTCTACTAATTTCTCAACAAAGTCAGTTTGTGCACTTTGGATGTATTCTCCATACACCATAAGGTGCATATATTTTTTAGCCTGTTCGCAAACTGCATCAATAACTTGTTTGTTAGAGTGCCCTACGTTGCTAACAGCTACACCTGATATTAAATCAGTATATTGTGTTCCATCTGGCGCATATAAATAGATGCCTTCAGCTTTTTCAACTTCTATCATCATCGGAGAGGGTGATGTTTGCCCGATATGTCTTAAAAATAGTCTACCTTTCATGCGTAAATAGTTAAGAGTTAAAAATTAGGAGTTAAGAGTTTTGTAAATTACACTATTAATACTATCTGTATTTTTCTTCTTTGTCGTTTTCAAGCATTTTTAGATAGCTATCATAACGTTCGGCATAAATTAGTCCCTCTTGAACAGCGTCTTTCACTGCACATCCTGGTTCATGTGTATGTGTACAATTGTAAAATCTACATTCAGAACTATATTTGAACATGTCAGGGAAATAGCGTGCTAATTCGTCTTTTTCGATGTCAATAAGTCCAAAACCTTTGATTCCTGGAGTGTCAATAAGATAACCACCGTCGTTAATTTTGAACATTTCTGAGAAAGTAGTAGTATGCTTCCCTTTATGGTGAGAATCTGACACATCTCCAGTTTTTATGTTCAAGTCGTTAGTTACGACTTTTATGATAGATGATTTTCCTACACCAGAATTGCCTGAAAATAAAGTTATTTTGCCTTTCATCATTTCTTCTATTGTAGAAATGCCTTCGTGTGTTATTGTTGAGCAGTTTATGACTTTGTAACCAGCTGAATCATAGAGTTTATGGAAATCTTCGATAACTTCTTTAAAGCCCTCATCGCTGAAAAGGTCTATTTTGTTTAGAACAATGGTTACTGGGACTTTATAAACCTCACATGTAACTAAAAATCTGTCAATGAACTCATTAGATGTGAAAGGAAAGTCTAAAGTGACTACTAAAAACACATTATCAAGATTTGAGGCTAAGATATGTGATTCTTTAGATAAGTTTGTAGACTTTCTAATAATATAGTTCTTACGAGGTTCTATTTTTGTGATAACACCAT
>JAWXTO010000133.1:0-4741 GCA_044433545.1 Rikenellaceae bacterium | reverse complement strand
GACGCCCAATAATATGGCGTTGTGTTATAGTGAAACGGATCATTGCTACCAGATGGAGCTATAACAGGCTTAATAAATTCACCTAGAATGATACTTTTCACATTCGTAGTGTGTATATAATTCATCAGTGTTTCTGCAAGGTCACCACTATAGTGTGACGAAGCAAAACGATTTCTGTGAAGCACATAAGTTGTTTGATGATCTGTCAAATCTACACCCACCATATCTAAGTTAAGATTGAAAAGTGTATTATCAAGCACATCTTTATTAGCTTTTGTCCATGGAATTATACCTACAAATTCATCTCCCCAGATAAAACGTATAGAACGCAATGGCCTGTCAATTTTACCCTCTTCGATAAGCACATTTAGTGTTCTTGCAACGTCTAATAACACTGCTGATCCCGACATATTGTCATTAGCACCTAACTTGGCGTATCCTTCAAAAAGGTGAGCTGAAAGTATCACTTCTCCTAGCTCAGGATTTGTTCCTTTAATGACACAAGATGGTGACTGATATTCAAATTCAACATTTTCAGACTTAATTTCACAAGAAACCATAATTGTCTCACCTCTACGCAATCTATCTCTCAAAGCATAACCTTCACGTCGTGTTATCAAGAAAGCAAACGTAGGGTTTTTAGAGCGCAGACTTATATTTGGAATTTGTATTTCATTAAAGTCACGTCCATAGCATGAAACAACACCTATAGCCCCTTTTGCGACACAAGCCTCATGTAAAGCACTAGGATTAGCCTCACCAAAGGCAATTTTGCCTGTTAAATCCAAATCTCTAAGCTCACTCTCTGTAGCCATTCCAACCCATACAAGTTGTGCAGACTCAACATTTGTATCTACACTTCCTGCACATACACTAGCGGGCAAATCGCTATAGTCAGCAATCTTTGCATACTTTGGAGACACCTCAAACAAAACTGCTTTCGATGCAATCCACGCTTTAGCACCAGGAAATCTATTTAACTTAACATCTTCTAACCCAAATTCATTAAGTTTTTTAATAAAATAGTCGCTTTCTTTTAGGTTATTAAAATCACGTTCTGAAACTTCATACGAAGCCACATCCGCAGCTATATTTTTTGTTTTCTCACCAGAAGCCTCAGCAACGATAATGTCATACGTTTTTTCATCTAAGATGTTCTGATATTGGTTTGTAATATGCTGAGCAGATGCCGTCAAAGACACTAAACAAAAAGCACTAATTATTAATTTTCTCATTTTTAAAAGGCTAAAAATTAAGGGAGGTTATATCTTCTTCAATAGATTAAAATTCTGCATTTTTTGGTGTACGTGGGAAAGGAATAACGTCTCGAATGTTAGCCATACCTGTAACAAAAAGAACAAGTCTTTCAAACCCTAAACCAAAACCAGAGTGAGGCGCAGTACCAAAACGACGAGTGTCAAGATACCAAGCGATGTCTTTCATAGGAATGTTCATCTCCTCAACACGTTGAACTAGTCTATCTAGATTTTCTTCACGTTGTGATCCACCGATAATCTCTCCAATTTTTGGGAAAAGAACATCCATAGCACGTACTGTTTTTCCATCTTCATTAAGTTTCATATAGAAAGCTTTAATGTCTTTTGGATAGTTAATTAAGATAACAGGTTTTTTGAAATGTTCTTCAACAAGGTATCTTTCGTGCTCACTTTGAAGGTCTAAGCCCCAGCTTACAGGGAATTCAAATTTCTTTCCTGAAGCCATCAAAATTTCTATACCTTCTGTATAATCTAATCTTACGAAATCGTTTTCTGCAACAAATTTAAGACGCTCAACAAGCTCTTTATCATACATTTTTTCAAGGAAAGCTATATCATCAGCACAGTGTTCAAGTGCATAATTGATAAGATATTTCAAGAATTCCTCAGCAAGGTCCATATTCTCGTCTAACTCATTAAAAGCAACCTCTGGTTCAATCATCCAGAACTCTGCAAGGTGACGAGGAGTGTTAGAATTTTCAGCTCTAAAAGTAGGTCCAAAAGTGTACACTTCACCAAGTGCCATAGCACCAAGTTCAGCCTCTAACTGACCAGAAACTGTTAAGTTACAGTGTTTTCCGAAGAAATCTTGCGAAAAATCAACGTTATTATCCTCAGTTTTAGGGATATTGTTTAAATCCATAGTAGTCACCGAGAACATAGCACCAGCTCCCTCAGCATCAGAACCTGTGATAAGTGGAGTGTGTAAATAAACGTAACCTTTATCGTTATAAAATTTGTGAATTGCATAAGCCATAGCATGACGAACACGAAGCACAGCACCAAAAGTGTTTGTACGAGGACGTAAGTGAGCTATTTCACGTAAAAATTCTAAAGTGTGACCTTTTTTCTGTAAAGGGAATGACTCTGGATCTGCTTCACCATATACTTCAAGACTTGTAGCTTGCATTTCAACTGGCTGACCAGAACCTTGTGATGGAACTAATAGACCCTCACATTTGATACATGCACCTGTAGTTATTTTTTTAAGTAAATCTTCTTCAAAAGACTTAACTTCAACAACGATTTGAATATTATGAATTGTCGAGCCATCGTTAAGAGCAATAAACGCTATGTTTTTGTTTCCACGTTTAGTTCTCACCCAACCTTTTACTGTAACTGACTGTGACGTAGCTTCAGTAGCTAACAATTCTTTAATTTTTGTTCTCATTACTATATTTTATTATTATTTATTTTTAGTTTTTTATCAAAATATTGCGAAAGTTAATAATTTTATCCTAAAAAAACAATTTTTAAGATATGTCAATTTGTCTAATTCGATAAACTATAACGCCTACTTCTTTTTCTAACCCAGATTCTCAATGTTTTTTGCACCCAAACTGTACATATAGACAATATCATACGAGGTAAAATAAGCCATCCTAAGCCTATACCCATAGTTGCAAACAAAGCAGTGTCTTCAATGAGGCTATGTGTCTGCGATATGCTAGTGTGTAATAACGAAGCATCAGATTTTGAGATTTTTCCTTTAGCGATTTCTTCAACTATGACAGCACCGCCATAAGCCAAACCCAAAGAATTAGCGACTATCCACAAAAAAGATGTAGATTTTGGCAACCCTAGAATTGCTATAAGTGGACTTAAATATTTTATCAAAAGGTCTATAATCTTATAAACCTTTAATAAATTCTGTAACACATTCAACAAGTAAACAACAATCAGCACCTTCACAACTAACATCAAGCTCGCCTCAGCCCACATTGTTATCATCTCCACAAAAGTTTCGGGCTTTACCGTCACAGCATTAAGCATTAAATTTCCCGAAATGTTTACAGGCACAACAAAGTTTAGCAAATAACCGCACATCAACGAAGAACAAATTCTTAAAAGTGTAATTCCCCAAAATGAAGTACCAGATTTAGATTGTATAGTCCCTTCTATTATCAAGTTATGCGCAATCAGACACATTGAAGCCATGATTAACACAGATCTAAAGTCGAAACCGAACATCGCCATCACCCCTATCGCAGAATATATGCTTGACAAACACGAAGTGATAAACACAAAGGCAGCATTTCCCTCTAATCCCATCATGTTAAAAAGTGGAGCTGTATATTGAGACACAAACGCCACGATTCCATAGTAATCTAACACCGACACTAACAACATAATCGGAATCATCATCTTCAACAACCATATAGCTGACTTGATTGTCGGCTTAACAGAATTGACTATCTGCTCTTTAACTATTACAATATTCTTTTTCATAATTAGTTCATTTACATTCGCTCACGAGCCTTCAACTCTGTTTCTTGTCCCTTATCACCTTGTTCTAACATCCAATTATACAGTGTTCTACGAAGTCTATCTATATCTTTTTGATATTTAATATTATTAATCTGATTTTTCATCTCATAGGCATCATCATCTAACACATAAAACTCTTCTTTAGGTCTTATTTGATAACGCTCTACCTGTTCTTTTGCAAAAGTATTAGTTTCAGATTCTAACAACCAAGATGCAAAAATACTATCTTCTTTTCTATCTGCTGTCAAAATATTGCAGAATTTCACTTCAGGAGTAAGGTTTAGCACATAGCGATATTCTCCATCATACACAGAACGTATCCCATAATAATCTGAACCTGAATTTATTCCACATGTAGTATGCTGACTAAAGGTATATTTTTTATGTCTATCAGTTTTTCCTTTAACAACTTTTATAAAACTTTTTCCATCTATATCCGTAGGAACTTCACCTCCCACCAAATCAATTAACGTAGGAACAACATCTACATATTCACACATAGCATCTGTCTCTACCCCA
Organism: Rikenellaceae bacterium; assembly: GCA_044433545.1. GTDB lineage: Bacteria > Bacteroidota > Bacteroidia > Bacteroidales > Rikenellaceae > JAWXTP01. The sequence continues at coordinate 458 of JAWXTO010000133.1, read as the reverse complement.
GCCTTTATTACATCTGGATAACGCATTATTACTGCTGTTCTTAACCCAGAGCCATAACAAGTCCATTTAGCAAAAGGAAAACTATGCCCTTGTTCAGACGTAAACAATACTATTGTATTGTCTACGATATCGTACCTATCTAAAACAGCCAATAATTTACCAACTTCATCATCTAAAGCATTTATTTCAGCCAAATATTTAACATAAGACTCTCGTGTAACGTCAGTGTCAACTAAATATGGTGGTAAAGTTATCTTGTCTTTGTCAAACAAACTAGTGTCACCTTGATTCCATGGAGTATGCGAATTATGTGAACAAAAAAACAAACAAAATGGTTCGTTTTTAGTTGTTGCATCATCAATAAAACCATCTATTAACTCTTCATTGTAATATTCTTGTTGTTTTCCTAAATATTCAAAAGGGAAAGAACTAACTGGAGCAATATGACGCTTACCCTG
>JAWXTO010000132.1:0-4828 GCA_044433545.1 Rikenellaceae bacterium | reverse complement strand
AAGAGGAAGATGGCAGTTTTTTTGATAAATCTAGCAGGCGAATACTACGGAGAAGTAGATTTCCAGATGCAGTATAAAGATACTAAAGGGGACATTTTTGATTGGCTATATATTGATTTCCAAACACTGAAATTATATGCCTCAGAGTGTGGATTCGATGCTGAACTAATTGAAGAAGGAGAACATTATGACTATTTAGCGTGCTTAAAACCTCGCTAAATGCTTAATTTTATAGCTAAATTGTTTTTACATTAAACTGTTTTAGGTTAATATTAGATTTTGCTGTATCTTTGCAGCGCATTATGAATTAATTTAATAAGTTTACCTATAGTTCTTTTTAATGAGCATACTTGACAATATAAACTATCCATCTGATTTAAAGTCTCTTTCAAAAGACTCGCTACAAATTTTATGTGACGAGCTAAGGGAGTATATCATTAAAGAACTAGCATTAAACCCTGGACATTTAGGCTCTAGCTTAGGTGTTATTGAGTTGACTGTTGCTCTACATAAAGTTTATGACACGCCAAATGACAAATTAGTGTGGGACGTTGGACATCAATCCTATGCACACAAAATTATCACTGGTCGTAAAGAACTTTTTAAAAACAAACGAAAATTAGGAGGTATCAGCGGCTTTCCAAAACGTTCAGAAAGCGAATTTGATGCTTTCGGAGGCGGACATTCATCAGTTTCTATATCTGCTGCACTAGGAATGGCAGTAGCTGCAAAAAAACAAGGCAAAGACCAAAAATGTATCTCAGTCATTGGCGATGGAGCAATGTCAGGAGGGCTAGCATTCGAAGGACTTAACAACGCTGGCATAGAAAATTCTGACATTCTTGTTATTTTGAACGATAACAACATGAGCATAGACCCTAACGTAGGTGCTCTACATAAATACCTCTTAAATATAACTACAACAAAGCGTTATAACAAATTTAGGTCATCTGTATATAATGTTTTAAAGCCTTATCCTGCTTTCAGCAACCGTATTGCAAATATGAAATCTGCAATAAAGCGTTATGTTTTCAAAAATAGCAATCTTTTTGAATCTTTTGGATTTAGATATTTCGGGACTGTAAATGGCAACGACATAACAGCCTTGCTACACATCTTAGAAAGCATAAAAGACATAAAAGGTCCTAAACTTTTACACATAATCACAAAAAAAGGTAAAGGGTATGAACCTGCTGAAACAAACCAAACAACATGGCATGCACCAGGGAAATTTAACGCTAACACAGGTGAAATTTCAGCATCTATAAAACAAAAAATTAAATATCAAGATGTTTTTGGACATACTTTAGTAGAATTAGCTGAACAAAACGACAAAATTATAGGTATCACACCTGCAATGCCTACAGGGTGTTCTATGTGTGTGTTACAACAAAAATATCCTGAAAAAGTTTTTGATGTTGGCATAGCCGAAGGGCATGCAGTAACATTCTCAGGAGGTTTAGCGGTAAATGGCATGTTACCTTTCTGTAACATCTATTCTTCATTCTCTCAAAGAGCTTATGACAACATCATACATGACCTTGTTTTACAAGGAGTTGATGCCGTACTGTGTTTAGATAGAGCAGGGCTTGTAGGTGAAGACGGGCCAACACACCACGGCTGTTATGACATTTCATTTTTGAGATGTGTACCAAACATTACAATTGCTGCACCTCGAGATGAACACGAATTACGCAATATGATGTACACCGCTCAAAAACCAGGAAAAGGAGTTGTCGTAATTCGCTATCCACGTGGCTCTGGGATGTTAGATGACTGGAAATGTGAATTTAAAGAGCTAGAAATTGGCAAAGGTATTACACTTTCTGAAGGAAACGACATAGCAATTTTATCATTAGGAACAACAGCAAACGATGTGTCTGCTGCTATCGAAGAATTAAAGGCTGAAGGATGTGACAAATCTATTGCTCATATTGATTTAAGATTTGCAAAACCTTTAGACGAAGAGTTAATTCTTAAAACTGCACAAAAAGTAGACCGCATTATCACTATTGAGGATGGTTCAATAGCTGGGGGCGTAGGTTCTGCTGTGTTAGAATTGCTTTCAAAGAACAACATATCTATTCCTGTTAAGCTAATGGGCATTCCTGACAAATTTATCACTCACGGAAAGGTCTCAGAGCTTAAAAGCATTGCAGAATATGACAAAACCGCTATAAAAAACGAAATTTTAAGAATTTTATAACTATCTTTACACAAGTATGACAATAAAACCCTTAAATAATATGAGTAACAATAACCCTAAAATAAAAATACCTCTAAAATTTTATGATAAAATGATAGAGGCATTATGTATAGCGGTAATTTTAGCGATGTTTGTTTACATAATAATAAACTACAGCAATCTTCCTGACACTATTCCTATCCTCATAAATGCGCAGGACGAAGTTGATAATTATGGAAATAAAAATTTAGTATTTATTCTTCCAGCAATTGCAGTTTTTGCATATATAGCCTTAACTATACTCGGAAAACATATTCATAAATTCAAACAACTCGTACCTCCCGTACAAAACACAAAAATAAACGTCTACTCTTATTATTATATCTGGACTAGACATATTAGACATCTAAAATTAATAGCAATTATTATTCTTGTATGTGTTTTTTCTAAACTCGCAGAACATATATTCAACTAAAATATAGGGAGATTTACAAAACAAAGTTTTGTGATTCTCCCTATTTCTTTCACACCATAATTTCTGGCATGAAATATGATTTTCAGCATAAAAAAAACAGCTAAAAATCATAAAATTATGAAAGCAATTGGTTTCAAAAAATCCTTGCCCATCACCGAGCAAGATAGTTTCATAGAATTTGACACAGAAAAGCCTACTGCCGAAGGTCACGACCTATTAGTTAGGGTATTAGCAAACTCTGTGAACCCAGTAGATTATAAAGTTAGAAGTTCAGCAGCTTTAGACCTAGAATTAGAAATCCCTAAAGTTATCGGATGGGATGCCGTAGGAGTTGTTGAGGCTTTAGGCGACGAAACTTCACTATTTAAGTTAGGCGAAGAGGTGTTTTATGCTGGCGACTTAACAAGAAGTGGCAGTAATGCCGAATATCAACTTGTAGATGAGCGCATCGTTGGTCGTTGTCCCAAAAACATAACTATAGCCGAAGCAGCAGCAATGCCACTAACAAGTCTAACGGCTTATGAAGCACTATTTGACAGAATAAAAATTAATCCTGAAAAGGACAAGGGCAAAACTGTATTAATTCTGTCTGGTGCAGGCGGTGTAGGCTCTATAGCCATACAGTTAGCCAAAAAAATTGGTCACCTAACCGTTATTGCAACATCTTCACGTGATGACTCCGTAGAATGGCGTAAAAACATGGGCGCAGATTTTGTCATCAACTATAATAACATCAAAGACGGACTCAAAAAAGCAGGATTTAACGAAGTTGACTACATCTTAGACTTTGTAGACCTTGAAAGCTACTGGGAACTTATTGCTGACATCATAAAACCGCAAGGTCACATCGTTTCTATCACCGAAAGTCCTTCTCCTCTAAACTTAGACATCTTAAAAAACAAAAGTGTAAGCTTTTCGTGGGAGTTTATGTACACTAGGTCTATGTATTCAACAGAAGACATCGTTCGTCAACATGAGATATTGAATCGCATTGCCGACTTACTCGACAACGGCATCATAAAATCAACTCTCACGACCACTCTCGTAGGCTTTAACACAAAAAACATCAAGCAAGCACACGAAATGCAAGAATCTGGCAAAACAATAGGTAAGACCGTTATTGTTTTTTAGTGTTATGCACAAAATCAAGAATTAATAATCTTTAAAATCTAAAAATATGGCTTTAGTAATGTCTAGTACTATGGAATTGGGAACTGTAGCCCCAGATTTCACACTTATGGATGTAATTTCAGATAAAACAAAATCTCTATCAGAGCTTAAATCTGAAAAAGCTACAATTATAATGTTTATATGTAACCACTGCCCCTTTGTTCACCACATTAACCATAAATTAGTCGAAATCGCTAATTTATATCAGTCAAAAGGCATGCAATTTATCGCAATCAGCAGCAACGATGTTAATGCTTTCTTAGAGGACTCCCCTATGCGCATGAAAGTTATCGCCATGGAAGAGAAATATCCTTTTCCTTATCTGTATGACGAAACACAAGAAGTTGCAAAGGCATATATGGCAGAATGCACCCCAGAATTTTTTGTGTTTGATAGCGAATTGAAATGTGTTTACAGAGGTCGTTTTGATGAAACTCGACCAGAAAAAGGTGCTCCTACAGGAAAAGACCTTACAGACGTGTTAGACGCTATAATTGATGGCAGCACAATTTCTGTAGACCAAAAACCTAGCATAGGATGTAGCATAAAGTGGAAATAATGGACCCTTTTATTAGATTATATAATCTAATACCGCACAGCCAAAAAGCCAAGTTCCAGCTTGACACCCTGCGGAGTCACAGACTCATTTTCAGACTATATAATCGAATAAAAGGGACGATGTCCCTTCTTGATTTTTAGCTTTAATCAAAAATTTTAGCGTTTAAAAGCGCCCTGCGCAAGTTTTTTTGTTCTACTTTTTTTGAAAAAAAGTAGAGAGGTAAAAAAAATAGAACAAATTAGAAATATACTTAAAGCGAACAAAAAAGGGATTGCAAAACTGCAACCCCTTTTTATTTTAGTATTGTCTGTATAACAGAGAATGACTATTTAACTGTGTCCATGTGTTGGATTAACTCAACAACTTTGTTTGAATAACCCCACTCGTTGTCATACCAAGAAACAAGTTTAACGAAGTTTTCATTTAAAGCGATACCAGC
>JAWXTO010000131.1:0-4894 GCA_044433545.1 Rikenellaceae bacterium | reverse complement strand
AACATTACAGTTGGAGGTACGGGAAAACTCCTCATGTTGAATACCTTATAGAGCAATTGTCAGAAACGTATAATGTAGCCGTAATTTCTCGAGGATATAAACGAAAAACTAAAGGATACATACTCGTAACCATGAATCACACTTCACGTCAAGTTGGAGATGAACCTAAACAAATAAAGCACAAATTTCCTCATATTCCTGTAGCAGTTTGTGCTAATAGGGTAGAAGGAATTGAAAATTTAAGAAGAAATCATCCCGAAATAAATCTTGTTATAATGGACGACGGCATGCAACATCGTCGAGTGCAAACTTGGCTTAATATTGCATTGATTGACTTCAATAGACCCATATACAATGATTATCTTTTGCCAAATGGAACTCTTAGAGATAGACGTTCAAGGCTTTCAACAGCACAAATTGCCGTAATAACAAAGTGTCCAGATAATATTCGGCCTATTGACATGAGATTGATGTTAAAAAACCTTAAATTATTGGGTTATCAGAACCTTTATTTCACCAAAATGGCAATGTTGGCTCCACAACCAATATTTCCTAAGGCTGCTAATCCTATAAATGGATTAAAAGAGGGAGATGATGTTGTTTTGATGTCAGGAATCGGTAATCCTAAGCATTTTAAAACAAGTATTTCTTCTAAATATAAAGTTATTGACACAATAGTCTTTTCTGACCACCACATCTATAAGACTAAAGACCTGAAAGTTATGAAAGATGCCATAAAAAGAGGCAATCAAAACACATATATTGTAACGACAGAAAAAGACGCCACAAAATTATTTAATAGTAAAAAAATTCCTCGTAAAATCATGGAAAGGCTTTACTATATACCTATAAAATGTGAATTTATTGATTCGTTTAAATCCAATGACGAAGAGTATTTTAAAAATAATGTAAATACCTATGTTCAAAAGAATCACAAATATACAGTCCTTAATTAAAGATATAATTGGGGATTTTACACCTAAAGTTGGAATAGTTTTAGGTTCGGGGCTTAGTGCTTTCGTTGATAGTATTGAAGTCAAATACTCTATAGACTACACAGATATAGAGGGTATGCCACATTCTACAGTAAAAGGTCACATTGGTAGATTTATCTTCGGATATGTCGAAGGTACACCTATTGTGATTATGCAAGGAAGGCTACATTACTATGAAGGATGGAGTTTAGACGAAGTAGTTCTTCCAATTCGAGTTATGAAAATGCTCGGAATAGAGACTGTTTTACTTTCTACTGCTTCAGGTGGGTTAAGCTCAAATTATAAGGTTGGCGACCTTATGGCAATCAAAGACCATATCAATTTCATTCCAAATCCTTTAATTGGTAAAAATATCGACGAGCTAGGGGAGAGATTTCCTCCGTTAACTAATGCCTATACACCAGAACTTATAGATTTAGCGTGTAAATGTGGCAAAGAGATAGGCGTAATTCTTAAAAAAGGTGTATTTATTGCAATTAGTGGACCGTCTTATGAGACAAATGCAGAAATAAACTTCTATAGAATGATAGGTGGAAACTCTATTTCTATGTCTACAGCTCCAGAAGTGATTGCGGCTGCTCATCTAGGATTAAAAGTGTTTGCTGTTTCAGTCATCACAAACGTACACAGCAACTTATCTACACCTTCACATGAAGAAGTTGTAATGAATGGGAACTTAGCATCTGAAAAACTTGCAAGGCTGTACATCTCTATGATAAAGAATCTTTAGGGAGAAATTAGACCTCCCCTTTAATTTTAACGAGACAATATAAAAAATATATGAAATTATATGATGTGGCGCTTAACTTAGCAGTAGGTGCTCCAGACGTTGTTTCACATCTCATAAATGTGTTTGGCAGTGCTGAAAATGTTATAAAAGCCTCTAATGATGAGCTTTTAAGTAGAGCTGAACTAAAAGACAAAATTATTTTAAGGCTTTCAGACCGCAAATCAATTCTAGAGCGTGCCGAACTAGAGTTAGAATTTTGCGAAAAATATAAAATTAACATACTAACAAGACTTGATGATAAATACCCATCAAACTTAGAGATATGTCACGATGCTCCCCATGTTTTATACTCTAAGGGGAATATAGATTTCAATAGTTCTACAGAGAAGTGGATTGCAGTTGTCGGAACTCGCAAAAACTCAAGTGTAGGACAACATTATTGTGAGAAAATTGTCTATGAAATTGCAGAAAGACATCCTGATGCTGTGATTGTCAGCGGACTGGCATACGGCATTGATGCGCTAGCTCACCGTGCTGCTCTAAAGTATGGACTTAAGACCATAGCATTCGTTGCGCATGGTTTGGATATGATTTATCCTGCGCCACACCGTGCTCTAGCCAAAGAGATTATAGATAGTGGTGGAGCTATAGTCACAGAATACCCTAAAGACACAAAACCTCTCCCTCCAAATTTTTTAGCACGAAACCGTCTTATTGCAGGGACTTCAACCGCCACAATAATCGTCGAAACTCCTTATAAAGGAGGTGCAATATCTACAGCAAATATGGCTGATAGTTATTCAAGAGAGATTTTTGCCATGGTAGGAAGATCTACGGATGAAAGTTTTGTAGGTTGTAATAAACTTATAAAAAGCAACAAAGCTAATATGCTTGAAGACATAAAAGACTTAGAATATGTCATGGGTTGGGAGAAAACTAAGGCACAAACCGCTAGTCCACAGGTGAAGTTGTCGCTAACAGAAGAAGAGCAAACAGTTTATGACTGCTTTTCATTTGGAGAGGAAATCACAGTTGATGAAATTGTTGAAAAAACTAGTTTTTCTGCTTCAGAGTGCCTTCCGATATTGACAGCGTTAGAGCTTAATGACATCATTCAACAAGTTAAAGGAATGTTATATATAAAATTAAAATAGACAATGTATATAGATACACACGCACATATTTTTTGTGAGGAATTTGATGAAGATAGAGACAAAATTGTTGAGGAGGCTATAATTTCAGGTGTAAAAAAGATAATTTTACCTGCTATAGATTCTGAGAGCCACGATAGAATGGAAGATATGCTCGACAAATATAATGATATGTGTTTTGGAGCTATAGGAGTGCATCCAACGTCTGTGAATGACAACACAAACTATAAGAATGAGCTGGAAATCATAAAATCGAAGCTCAAAACGAATCCAAATAGATATTGTGCTGTCGGAGAAATAGGTATGGATCTTTATTGGAGTAAAGATTTTATTGACATACAAATCGAAACGCTGAAGTTTCAGTTAGAATTGGCTTTAGAACATGATTTGCCAGTTATCCTACATGTTAGAGATGCCATTAAAGAGATTTTTGAAGTTTTAAAAGATTATAACAATTTGCGAGGAGTTTTTCACGGATTTAGTGGCACTTTTGAAGACTATTTGACTGCTAAATCTCTAGGAAACTTCAAATTTGGCATAGGTGGAGTTGTCACATTCAAAAATTCAACGCTTCCATCAGTTGTAGAGCAAATGTCGTTAGAAGACATTGTCTTAGAGACTGATGCGCCTTATTTAACCCCTGCTCCTTATAGAGGCAAACGAAACATGCCTACATATATACCTATTATAGCTCAAAAAATAGCTGACATAAAAGAGGTTAATGTTGAAGAGGTTATGAAGGCGACTACACAAACGGCTTCTAAATTATTTCAAATTTAATACGTTCAATTTTTAAATAATTGTTTCTTTCTACAATTCGTGACAGGGCATAAAATTCACTATCTTAAAAATAAAATTATACTTTAGTGTTCAAACCATAAAAAAATATGTATATTGCGCCCCGAAAAATCACAATTTTGAAATTTTTATCAAAAAATAAACGCATGAAAAACAAACTTTTTTTAGTCCTATTACTATGCTTAGTAGCATGTAATATGAGTGCTTTTGCACAAGAAATCGAAACTCCAGAGCAAGCATTAGAAGCTCTTATTGAAGGCAACACTCGTTTCATTAACGAGACTAGCATGCACCCTCACGAAGGAATGCAACGTGTTAAATCTTTAACAGATTCACAGAAACCTTTCGCAGCAGTTGTTGCATGTTCTGACTCACGTGTGCCAGTAGAATTATTATTTGACTGTGGTTTCGGTGACATTTTCGTTATCCGTACTGCTGGAAATACAGTTATCGACAACAGTACTCTAGGTAGTGTTGACTATGCTATTAACCACTTAGGAGTTAAAGTCGTTGTAATTTTAGGTCACAGCCACTGTGGTGCTATTACAGCAGTAACTGAGTTAGGTAAAGCTCACGACGACCACGACCACCACATTTCAGCTGAGGATGACAAATATGTGACTGAATTAATCACTAGCATCTCTGAGGATATTTCTGAATATATAGGAAAACCAGAACTTCTTGATGAAGCAATTGCAGCTAACACACAAGTTCAAATGGACATTTTATTATCAATACCTCACATTGTAAAAAGCATTGAAGAAGGTGAATTAGCAGTAGTTTCTGCAAATTATGACATCGAAAATGGTCTTGTAACATTTGACGAATAATATTCTTAAAAATAAGGGAGTTGCAACACTACTCTCATACATAATTATTAACGGAATAGCTCTAAAATCATAGAGTTGTTCCGTTTTTTATTATTTTAAAATAATTATCTTACGCTATTTTAGTGTTATTTTGTTATATATTTACAAATAAATTGTAACTTTGGCTTTTAGGATTAAGTTTTATTATTAAAAATAGGAGTAATTTATAAGCATTTACTAACGATTTATCTGTTTTTATATGGCTATTAGAAATCAAATAGGGCTAGACATCACAAAAATGAAGCTGTCTGGCGACACTCGACTAGAGCATGACCTGCTAGGGGATAAAAAAATTCCCGTAGAATACTATTTTGGTGTTCAAACGATGAGAGCAATGGAAAATTTCCATAT
>JAWXTO010000130.1:0-4905 GCA_044433545.1 Rikenellaceae bacterium | reverse complement strand
TGAATAACTTTATAGCAATATAGAAGATGAATTTAAGTAGTTTAAAACCCGCTCAGGGTTCAACTCACTCTGAAAAGAGAATTGGTCGTGGTCAAGGTTCTGGTCACGGTGGTACTTCTACTCGCGGACATAAAGGTGCAAAATCACGCTCAGGTTACTCTAAAAAGAGAGGTTTTGAAGGGGGTCAAATGCCACTTCAACGTCGTTTACCTAAGTTTGGTTTCAAAAGCTTAAACCGTGTTGAGTACAAAGCGATAAACTTAGAGCAAATTGAAGCTCTTGCAGTTAAACACTCTCTTACAGAGGTTAACAACGAGAACATCGTAGCTGCAGGTTTAGCGTCTAAAAATGATTTGATTAAAATTTTAGGTAACGGTAACCTTACTGTTAAACTAAACATCACAGCGAATAACTTTTCTGCGTCAGCAGTAGCAGCTATTGAAGCGCAAGGAGGACAAGCTATTAAACTTTAGTCTATAATGAAAAAGCTAATCGAAACTCTAAAAAACATATACAAGATAGAAGAGCTGAGAAATCGTATTCTTTTTACTCTAGCACTTATTCTTATATATAGACTTGGAAGTTTTGTTACATTGCCAGGGATTAACCCACAGGCGTTAACAAATCTACAAGACCAAGTTGACGGTAATGGTCTTCTGGGATTATTAAACATTTTCTCAGGGGGTGCTTTCAGTAATGCATCAATCTTTGCGTTAGGTATTATGCCATATATATCGGCATCTATCGCTGTTCAACTTTTGGGAATGTTATTTCCTTATTTCCAAAAACTACAACGTGAGGGAGAGAGTGGTAGAAGAAAGCTTAATCAATTGACTCGTTATCTAACTATCCTTGTTTTATTAGTACAAGGACCTGCGTATTTGCTTAACCTACACAGTCAACTACCTGCTGAAGCCTTTATTATGGGTTCTGGCATCATGTTCCAAGCAACAGCAACAATCGTTATGATTGCAGGAACAATGTTCGTAATGTGGTTAGGTGAGAAAATCACAGACAAAGGTATTGGTAACGGTGTATCAATTATCATTATGGTTGGTATCATTGCACGTTTACCTTACTCAATTTTAGCAGAGTTTAACTCTCGCATTAGTGAGTCTACAGGTGGTGCAGTAGCTTTAGTTGCTGAATTTGTTTTATGGTTAGTAGTTATAGGTGCTTCAATTGCACTTGTACAAGCTGTTCGCCGTATTCCAGTTCAATACGCTAAAAGAATTGTTGGCAACCAACAACAAGGTGGTGCTCGTCAGTATATTCCTCTTAAAATTAACGCTTCAGGCGTTATGCCAATTATCTTTGCTCAAGCTCTTATGTTTGTGCCTCTTTTCTTTGAAAGATTTGAAGCTACAGCAGGCATAGCAGCAGTGTTCGCAGATTATACAGGGTTCTGGTATAACTTTGTATTTGCAATCTTAGTAGTTGCATTTACATATTTCTACACAGCAATCACTATCAATCCAAACACTATGAGTGATGATATGAAACGCAACGGAGGTTTTATCCCAGGTATTAAACCAGGACAAAATACTGCTGAATACTTAGATACTGTTATGTCTCGTATCACATTACCAGGTTCAATTTTCTTAGCTATGGTAGCTATATTACCAGTGTTTGCTATGAAATTGGGCGTTAACAATCAATTTGCTATGTTCTTCGGAGGTACATCTCTATTAATCTTAGTAGGTGTTGTGCTTGATACATTACAACAAATTGAAAGTTACCTTCTTTTACGTCACTATGACGGTTTAATGAAGAGCGGTAGAATACAAGGACGTTCGTAAAAAGTTTCTATACAAAAAATGATAAATTTAAAGACAGAGGAAGAGATTGAATTGCTACGTGAGAACAATATTCTTGTTTCAAAAACGCTAGCAGTTGTTGGAGAGCACATCAAGCCTGGTGTAACAACCAAATATCTTGATCAAGTTGCAGAAGATTATATTAGGGCTAACGGAGCAATTCCATCTTTCCTTGGTTATGGCGGTTTTCCTGCCACTTTATGTATCTCAATCAATGAGAATGTGGTGCATGGTATCCCATCGAGCAAGATAATTGTTAAAGAAGGAGATATTGTATCGGTTGATTGTGGTACATTTATGAAGGGATTTTGCGGTGATTCAGCTTACACATTTGCTGTAGGTGAAATAGGAGCTAAGAAACAAAAACTCCTAGATGTTACTAAAGAGTCTCTTTATAGAGCTGCTAAAGAAGTAAAGATTGGAAATCGAGTAGGGGATGTCTCTTACGCAGTACAGTCTTACTGTGAAGCAAATGGTTTCTCAGTTGTTAGAGAATTAGTAGGTCACGGATTGGGTCGTACAATGCACGAATCTCCAGAAGTGCCAAACTATGGAACTAAAGGCCGAGGTCCTCTTTTGAAAAAAGGAATGGTAATTTGCGTTGAGCCTATGATCAACATGGGTAAAAAGAACGTAGTGTTTGAAAGTGATGGCTGGACTGTAAGAACACAAGATAGATTGCCTTCTGCTCATTTCGAATTTGCTATAGCAGTTGGAGAAACAGGACCGGATATATTAACAACTTTTGAATTTATCGAAAATAAAAAATAAAATAATGGCTAAACAGGCAGCAATAGAAAAAGATGGCTCAATTATCGAAGCTCTATCAAATGCGATGTTTCGTGTTGAGTTAGATAATGGTCATATTATCACAGCTCACATTTCTGGGAAAATGAGAATGCACTACATTAAAATTTTACCTGGGGACAAAGTGAGAGTTGAAATGTCGCCCTATGATTTAACAAAAGGCCGAATATCATTTAGGTACAAATAAAAATTAGTCCGATGAAAGTTAAAGCATCTATTAAAAAGCGTAGTGAAGATTGTAAAATCGTAAAGCGCAAAGGTCGTCTTTATGTAATTTGCAAAAAGAACCCTAAATTGAAAATGCGCCAAGGTTAATCTCTTGATTAACTTTATGCGTTGAGATAATAAGTAATTATAGAGGATGGGTGGTGTGCCTTGACTCGGAAGTGCTTAGAATAGCGAGTGGGTTACGTACTCGAAGACTCGTTATGGTCTAAGACTTCATTAAGAAAATGTAAATAAAGTTATCTTAACAATTAGGGGTTAAATTTCATTATCATTAAAATGTTATAAATTTATGGCACGTATAGTTGGTGTTGATTTACCAAAGAACAAGAGAGGCGTGATAGGCCTTACATACATCTACGGAATCGGTAGAAGTACTTCTCAAGAGATTCTTGCTAAAGCAGGTATTGATGAGAATTTAAAAGTTAAAGATTGGACTGACGAGCAAGTTTCTGCAATCCGTAACATCATCACTGATGATAGCTTCGGTAAAGTAGAAGGTGAACTTCGTTCTTCAATTCAGTTGAATATTAAACGTCTTATGGATATTGGTTGTTACCGTGGTATTCGTCACCGTATCGGTCTTCCAGTTCGTGGACAAAGTACAAAAAACAACGCCCGTACACGTAAGGGTAGAAAGAAAACAGTAGCTAATAAGAAAAAAGCAACTAAGTAATTATATTCGATTATGGCAAAAAAAACTGCGACAGTTAAAAAGAGAGTTGTTAAGGTTGAAGCTGTTGGACAAGCTCATATCCATTCAACGTTTAACAATGTAATCGTAACCTTAGCAAACGCTCAAGGTCAAGTAATCAGCTGGAGTTCGGCAGGTAAAATGGGATTTAGAGGTTCTAAAAAGAACACTCCATACGCTGCACAAACAGCTGCACAAGATTGTGCTAAAGTTGCTTATGATTTAGGGTTACGTAAAGTAAAAGTATATGTAAAAGGACCAGGTGCTGGTAGAGAATCTGCGATTCGTACTATCCACGGTGCTGGTATTGAGGTAACAGAAATCGTTGACGTTACTCCACTTCCACACAACGGATGTCGTCCACCTGCAAGAAGACGTGTGTAATTATTTACAACTATTCGTTTTCAACATTACTTTTATTTAAAAATACAATTAAAATATCTTAAAGATGGCAAGATATATTGGACCAAAAACAAAGGTTGCAAGAAAATTTGGGGAACCAATTTTCGGTGCAGATAAATACTTTGAAAAAAGAAATTTCCCTCCAGGACAACACGGTTTAGCTCGTAAACGTAAAAAACTTTCTGAGTATGGTGTACAGTTAAAGGAGAAACAAAAAGTTAAATCAATTTACGGTGTTCAAGAACGTCAATTCCGTAAATTATTTGATACAGCACACCGTATTGATGGTATCACAGGTGAAAACTTGTTGAAATCACTAGAGTGTCGTTTAGACAATGTTGTTTATCGTTTAGGTATTGCACCTACTCGTGCAGCAGCTCGCCAGTTGGTTTCACACCGTCACATTACAGTTAATGGTGAGGTTTTAAACATCCCATCATACTCTGTTAAAAATGGTGATATTATCGCAGTACGTGAAAAATCTAAATCTTTAGAGGTTATCGCTGCTTCATTATCAGGTGTTAGCTCTTCAAGATATGCTTGGTTAGAGTGGGACGGAGCTTCATTAACAGGTAAATTTATGCAAAAACCTGAGCGTGAAGAAATTCCTGAAAACATTAACGAACAGTTAATCGTTGAGCTTTACTCTAAGTAGTAGACTAAAGACAATTTTGTTGATGGGGCTGAAACGTTACCTATCGGCAGTGTTAAACCCCAAAAACTTATGTTTAGGCATCAGTTTTGCAGACAATTTTATAAAGAACTGTCTCTATTTCGGTGGAGACAGTTTTAATGACTACTTAAAAATTTATAAACCTACTTCTTATGGCAATTTTAGCTTTCCAAAAACCTGACAAGGTTATAATGCTTGATTCTACAGATTCTTTTGGTCGTTTTGAATTTCGTCCTTTAGAACCTGGATTCGGTATGACAGTAGGTAATGCTCTTAGACGAATTCTT
>JAWXTO010000129.1:0-4913 GCA_044433545.1 Rikenellaceae bacterium | reverse complement strand
GTTGAGACTATAGGAACTAATGCGTTTATATATTGTTCAAGTTTAGAGAGTGTATCGCTACCCGTTGCTGAGACTATAAATAGTCAAGCATTTTACTATTGCTCAAGTTTAGAGAGAGTGTCACTAGAAAATGTAAAGTCAATGGGTTTTATGAGTTTATCAAAATGTAGAACTTTAGAAAGTGTGTCGTTGTCATCAGTTGATAGTTTGGCTAATTCTGTATTTAATGGCTGTACAAGCTTAGTGAGTGTGTCATTACCAACTGTGAAGACTATAGGGAATTCTGTATTTGGTGGTTGTACAAGTTTGGAAAGTGTGACATTCCCATTAGTTGAGACTCTAGGAAATCTGGTGTTTTTTAACTGTACAAGTTTAGAGCAAATAACAATTCCGTCTACTGTGACATCGATAGGGACAAATTTGTTTAGTAGTTGTACAAATCTTACAGAAGTTGTTATGGAAAGTCCTAATTATAAAATCGATAATTGTTTTATTTTAGATAATGAAGGGGAATTCGTTTGTGTTATTTCTGGATTAATAACAGATGGAGAAGTTAGCTCAGAAAGTATGACCGAAATTGCTTCTAATACATTTTCAAGTTTGACAAACATTAAATCTGTTTCGTTCCCTAATGTTAAGACTATAGGAAGTGATGCATTTTCTAATTGTACAAGTTTAGAGAGTGTATCACTTCCAAATGCTGATAGTGTAGGAGATGCTGCGTTTTATGGCTGTACAAGTTTAGAGAGTGTTGAGCTTGGAACAACGGCTGAAAGTAAATTATCATTAGGAACATACATATTTAATGGGGTTACTACTACTGATGTTACCTTAACAACAGGTAAAGTTAATGAGGATTATGTAAGTGGTAATACTTTTAATGGCTATGAATTCAAAGAAGTTATTGTAAAAGAATAAATCTATAATAACAACACAAAAAAACCAATCATCTCATAAAGGTGATTGGTTTTTTTTATGTTTTATACCGTCTCGGCGATGAAGATAGGGGCGGAGTGTTCAAGTTTTCGGTTGAAGCCGAAATAGATGTGTTTTTCGGGGTATTTTACAACATAAAAGCGAGTTACGTCTTTGCTGTCGCCTAGGCAGATGCTTAGATTTTCGGGAAGTTCGCCATTGTGAGGCTCTATGGAGTGTGCGGCTTCTCGTTTCATGGATAGACCTCCGTAAATCCAGGCTTTTGTGATTTCTGGTAGATATTGAGGGTAGTGTTCTTTGCAGAAAGTGTACAGTAATTCACCTCTTGAGGTAGGGGTAAGTGGCATGCCTAGCTTGTCAAGAAGCGAAATAGTGAATTTTTTAGTGAAGTCGTGTTCGTTAATAACCAATTTTGAAATGACATCTTTATATAGTGAATGGTTATAGAAATTGTCTAGCATTTTTGATAAAATAGTAGCTTCAGCAATCTCTGAAACGGATATATCTTCGGTTTTTAGCACCTCATACGGGGCTAAAGGAGAGTAGCGTATGCCTAATTTAGAGGCATCTCTGCGGAGTGGAGTTCCAGGTAATAGTTTTAGCGTTTCAAGTTGGATTTCGTCTGCACCAATTTCTACTAGTTGACGTACATCTAAGTATACTTGCTCTAGGGTGTACAGTGGTAGCCCTATGATAAGGTCAGCGTGGCACTCTAAATTGTTAGAATCACACAAGAAACGAAGTCCTTTGAGGGTTTTGTCTTTTGTGCCTCCTCTGTTGCATGCTTTTAGTACATTTTCATTAAGACTTTGAACTCCTGCTTCGAGGTGTAGCAAACCTTTAGGCATGGTAGACAACTCGTCGCACATTTCGTCAGTTAAAAGTGCAGGGTGTATCTCTAAATGAAACCTTAATACATCAGAAAATTCACGAAAAATGTTGAAAAATTGAGATGTTCGCCCTTTGTGATAGTTGAATGTTCTGTCAAGTACACGTATGTCTTTTATGCCTTTTTCTATGAAGTTTAACAGCCTTTTTCGTACTTCTTCCATAGAAATAGACCTTATAGGTTTGTCGTTTCCGCTAACACAAAATGCACAACTGTTAAAACATCCTCGTGTAGTCTCAAACTGTACAAAAGCCTTGTCGAATTTGAAGAATTGTGAGGTTTCGGCATACTTTAATGATGCAAAATCTTTAACTTTGGCGATTCCTCCGTCTATGTATTCGCCGTTAATAATGGCGCATAGTCCGTCAATGTCATTCCATTTAGATTTGTCGTTAATGTTGTCTATAAGTTGATAAAAAACTTCTTCTCCTTCACCTCTTACCACACAGTCAACATAGGTATTAACCCTTAAATATTCGTCATTTGAGCCCATAAATTCTGGGCCGCCATAAATTACTGTCAAGTTAGGTAATATTGACTTTACTCGTCTTACAATTTGGTGTAATTTGTCGTGTGTGAATAGCCATGCAGTCGCAACAAGTACGCTAGGTTCTTGTTCGATTATGTCGTTCACAATGGTGGTTACATCGCTAGACAATGTAGCAAAAACAACTCTCCAATCAATTGAAGAGTTGTCATTTTGTGCTTCAATCATAGGCAGTGCCAATGATGAATGAGAATATGATGCGTTAAGGTCTAACCACACCAGTTTTATATCGCTCATTAATGAAATCGTGTTTGTTTTATTCGCTTAAAATACCTCCAGTAAGTTGTAGAAGTTCAAGGTCAATCATCATTAAATCATAGATTGTTTGAAGACGGCTTAATGAGGCTGACATATAGCTTAATTGTACATCTCTAAAGTTAAAAGAACTTATCGTACCTAACTTGTATCTGTCCACAGACATATTTAGGTTAGTTTCTAGAACAGACACATGTTGGTCAGAAAGAGATAGTATGTTATTGTATTGATTGAGTTGATTGTAATACATATACAAAGAATTTACCAATACATTTTTCATTTCGTCAGTCTCTGTGTCAGTGATGTTTTTGTTGATGTTTGCAATAGAAACATTACGTCTAACTACGCCATTGTTGAATATAGCGTAAGAAAGCGTTAGTCCAGCTTCAATGCCAAAAACACTAGTGCTAGTAGAGTTATATCCATCTTTATTAGAATAAGTTCCACTTGCTGTTTCACCTATAGCTGCTGTTAATGAAATTGTTGGAGCATAACCACTGCGTGCTTGTGTAATTTCTAGTTCACGAGCTTTTTGGTTGATGTATTGATTCTTCAAAGTAGTGTTACTAGACAACATTTTGTCTTGCATAGTTGCTAACTCATAGCTATTCGTAGGAACGTTAAGGTCATCACTTAAAACCCATAGTTTTGAAGGTTCAGGTTCACTCATTAAGTTATTTAACTCGATAAGCGCATTTTCAAACGCTAGTTTTGTTTGAACAAGAGATTTTTTATCTTCTAAGTAAGCTGCTTCTACTTGGATAAGATCATAACTGCCTGCGCCGCCCCATTCTATAGCGTCTCTTTTTTGGTTGTAAAGATCATAAGATAGTTTATACATCTCTTCAGCAATTTCAATAGAGCGTTGAGCCATAAGAACATAATAGTAAGAACCAATAATGCCTTTTATAGTATTTTCTATCTCTAACATTTCAAGACCTTCAGTCAATTCTTGTGTGTTAGCTAATATGCTTTTTGTTCTTCTGATATAGAATCCATTGAAAACAGTCCAGCTAGAACTTAACTTTGCATAGCCTGACACGATAGTTTCGTCAAATGCTGTGCTGATGCTACCATTAGCAAGAAAACTTAGTGTTGGATATGCTCCAGCAGCGCCCCATGTGTTTTGTTCAGTAGATATTTGAGTATTGCTTTTGGCTATACTAATACCGAAACTTTGATTTACGCCTCGCTGAATTGCGTCTGACAAAGTTAATGTTTCTTGCGCTTTAATGGCTAATGTGCCAAATAGTAACGCAAAGGTTATTATTATCTTTTTCATTATTGTTATTTTATTGAATTTCTGGAGTTCTTCGTTTGATGTTAGCCTCGTCTTCTGCTAATATAGCCTCTAGGTCTGTATCAATGTTGTGGTCAATGATGGCAGTTTCTACACTCTCAGGAGTAACGTTCTTTTTACCCATGAATTTAGCCCACATTACATTAAGCGTATTCGCAGATTTTACTAAGGCAGGGAATAATGCAAGGATGAAAATTGTACCTAACAAGATACCATATCCTAATGAAATTGCCATAGGTTTTACGAACTCGGCATCTGAACTAGTTTCTTTAATCAGAGGGAAAAGACCAATTGTAGTTGTGATAGAAGTTAACATGATAGGTCTAAAACGAGAACGTCCAGACTCTATAAGTGCTTCTACTACAGTCATTCCTTCAAGTAAACAACTATTATATCGAGACATGAACACTACTGCGTCGTTGATGATAGTTCCTGAAAGAGCAACCATACCCCAGATACTCATCATAGAAAGCAACACGCCCTCCATAAGGTGACCCCACATTGCTGCTAAGAACGCTAGAGGAATCATAGCAAGAATCATTATACCTTGTGTTAAACTTCTAAAGTAAACAATAAGTATTAATGTTATAATGGCGAAAGCTAGAGAGAAATAAATAGCAATATTTCCAGCCTCTTCTTGTGAGTCTTTAACCTGACCTTGGTGCATATACGTTAAATCTGGATATTTTTCCATCAGTTGAGGCATAATATCCATATTTACCTCTTCAAGAATTGGAAGTACAGATTCTTTAGCATCTAACATATATGCTTCAACACGTATCTCTTTATTTGAATTAAAGTGGTTGATTTTAGTTACACCACGTACAATTTCAAAATCACATAATTGACTAAGTGGATATTCTCCGCCATCAGAAGTTCTGATTTTTGTCATCTCTAAATCTTGGAAATCTTGACGACCAGTTTCTGGATAACGAACATAGAACCATACTTCACTACGACCGTCTTGTATTTTTTGAGCTAAACCA
>JAWXTO010000128.1:0-4916 GCA_044433545.1 Rikenellaceae bacterium | reverse complement strand
GTTTAATTCTTGTGCAATTTTGTCTAAGCTACCACTAGGAAGAGAATCTTTAATTCTTCTCAACTCATTAAATGTTATTACTTTCATAATCATAAATTTTAGAGGTTATACTTCTTTCTTTTACAATAACCATACTAAAGTAT
This sequence comes from Rikenellaceae bacterium, assembly GCA_044433545.1. GTDB lineage: Bacteria > Bacteroidota > Bacteroidia > Bacteroidales > Rikenellaceae > JAWXTP01. The sequence goes on along the minus strand of JAWXTO010000128.1, from coordinate 4,773 downwards.
GGCATTGACGTAAAAGTAATAAATTATTTTTAGAAAACAAAATTTTATGACAATTTTATTTTGAATTGTCTTTAATTGCTAACATAAAATCAAATATTGTCAATGAAAATTTATAAAGTGTTTGCAAAAAAACGCCTTGAGACTAATCTCAAGGCGTTTTGTAGTGCATAATGACAGATTTTTCCTTATCTGTTTGCCATGAATGTGTTAAAATATGGAGTTACGTCAAGAGGGTCATTAACTTCTTCTTGTAGTTTTTGTAATTCTGCAAATAGTTCGTTAATAACTTTGTCATATTTTTTATCTCCAGCTAGGTCATTCAATTCGTTAGGGTCTTTTTTCATATCATAAAGACGAACAACACTTATAGTAGGATAAATCATCAATTTATAACGCTCAGAGCGAACCATGCGTTGACAACCAATATATCCATTGTATATATAGTCACGAGTTTCCATTTTTTCACCTTGAGCCATAGGTAAGAAAGACTCAAAATAAACGTTATCTACGCCATTGCTACCAGCAATGTCAAGAGTTGTTGCCATAGCGTCTTGAATATATATCATGTCGTCAATTTCAGTGCCTGCTTTGATGCCAGGTCCTGAAATGAATAGAGGAACACGAATACTAGGGTCATACAGGTTTTGTTTTCCGATGAATCCATGATCTCCAATTGCTAAACCGTGGTCAGCAGTGAAGATGATATATGTGTTGTCTGCTTGTCCTGTCTCTTCTAGTTTGTCAAGAATGATTCCAATTTGAGTGTCAAGGTGAGTAATCAATGCGAAATATTCTTTTCTGTTTACTTGTACAGAATATTCTGTTCTTGGGAATGGAGCAAGGCTCTCATCACGCAAAGAAGGGCCTGCACCAGTCTCTTTTGCATATTGATATTGAGGAACAAAACTTTCTGGTATTGAAATTTTGCTAACATCATACATATCTAAATATTCTTGTGGAGACTGACGTGGGTCATGAGGTGCATTGAATGCGATGTACATGAAGAAAGGTTTGTCAATCGTTTTAGAGTGGTCTAGGTAGTCTAAAGTGATGTCTCTAACTTTTTCACTCCAGTGTTGACCACCTTCCCAGTAGCCTCCGTGAGTTGTGTCAGCAGCAGACCATGTGTCAGGTTCGTCTTCGTTGAATTTTCTAGCGTATCGAGCGTTACTTTGGTTAGGCATGCCACCAGTAACAAAAGTTGCATGGTCAAAAACCTCTTCAGCAGCGATAGGAATGTGCCATTTTCCAGTTTGGTATGTTTCATATCCTTCAGCTTGCATATATTCACTCCATACTGTAGGGCGTTGCTCAGGTTTATTTGCTTTATAAGGTTCTACTCCTTCTGGCCATTCGTATTTTCCTCTACCGCTTCCTCCGTTTACTGCATCTTGTGCATCCCAAAGGCATAGTCCTGTGTTAATCATGGCTCTACTAGCAGCAGAAATTGCTCCATTAAAGCCACCTTGATTGAAAGTGTGGCTAAAGAAAGCGCCTTGTTTTTTTAATTTTTCAAGGTGAGGTGCAATAATTTCTCCATCTGAGGTAGAATTTAAGCCCTTAATTGTCATATCATCCGCAAAGATGAAAAGAACGTTAGGTTTTTGTTTTTTCTGAGCAAATGCCATCGTACTAAAGAACAATGATATTGCTAATAAAATTTTTCTTTTCATTTTATCTTTAAGGTTAAGTTTTTATTTCTAAAACAACATATACAAAACATTCTTCCCTATAACACCCAGGGGAATTCTTTGTGTTACGGGGAAGAAAATTTTGGTTTAAATTGATATGTTACTTGTTTTTATTAGCCATAAATTCGTTAAAGTAAGGAGTCACATCAAGAGGGTCTCTTACTTCTTTTTGTAATTCTTGGAACTCAGCAAATAGTTCATTCATTAACTTATCATATTTTTTGTTACCTGCTAAATCGTTAAGTTCGTTAGGGTCTTTTTTCATATCATAAAGACGTACCATACTAATCGAAGGATAAATCATTAACTTGTAACGGTCAGTACGAATCATACGTTGACAACCTATGTAAGTGTTAATTACAGCATCACGAGTTTCTGCTTTTTCGCCTTTTGCTAAAGGTAAGAAAGATTGGAAATATACGTCTGCGTCACTGTCAGCGATGTCAAGAACAGTAGCCATAGCATCTTGAAGATAAATTAGTTCGTCAATTTCAATGCCTGGTTTGATTCCAGGGCCAGAAATTAACATAGGAACACGAATACTAGGGTCATATAGGTTTTGTTTACCGATGAAACCGTGGTCTCCAACTGCTAAACCGTGGTCAGCAGTGAAAATTATATAAGTGTTGTCTGCTTGTCCAGTTTCTTCAAGTTTGTCCAGAATCATACCAATCTGAGCATCCATGTGAGTGATAAGAGAGAAGTATTCTTTTCTGTTCACTTGCACTGAATATTCAGTTCTTGGGAATGGTGCTAGTTGTTCATCACGTAAAGTAGGTCCTGCGCCAATTTCTGTAGCGTAAGGATAAATCTCAACAAAGCTTTCAGGAACTGACACTTGGTCTACGTCATACATATCAAGATATTCTTGTGGAGATTGACGTGGGTCATGAGGAGCATTGAAACCAATGTACATAAAGAATGGCTTGTCGATAGTTTTTGAGTGATCTAAATAGTTTAAAGCGTGATCACGAACTAGCTCACTCCAGTGTTGACCGCCTTTCCAGTATCCGCCATAAGTGCTGTCAGATGCTGTCCATTTGTCTTCTACGCCTTTGATAAATTCTCTAGCATAACAGTCTTTGTGTTGGTTAGGCATGCTACCAGGTGTGATGTTTGCGTGGTCAAAAACTTCAGTAGCAGCTACTGGCACGTGCCATTTACCTGTTTGGTAAGTTTCATAACCTTCTTCACGCATATATTCACTCCAAAGAGTAGGTCTTTGTTCTGGTTTGTTAACTTTGTATGGCTCAATGCCTTCTGGCCATTCATATTTGTCGTTGCTAGGTTTGCCACCAATAGCATCAGTAGCATCCCAAAGGCTCATACCAGTGTTAATCATGGCTCTACTAGCTGCTGAGATAGCACCATTGTATGCTCCAGGGTTAAAAGTATGAGTGAAGAAAGCACCTTGTTTTTTTATTCTTTCAAGGTGAGGTGCAATAACCTCTCCGTCAGATGTAGAATTTAACCCTTTTATTGTTAAATCATCTGCAAAGATAAAAAGAACGTTAGGTTTTTGTTTTTTTTGAGCAAATGCCATTGTGCTAAAGAACAATGATATTGCTAATAAAATTTTCCTTTTCATATTGTGTATTGTTTAGTATACTATGATTTCGTCAATGTTTAATAAAGTGCCTTTGCCAGCAACGCTAGGAACATAGTCCATAGGGATAGTTTCTAAACGAGATATTTTTAGACGTATAGAGCTTACTTGATTTGCAGGACATTCAACAGTATTGTTTATCATGTTACGTCCTTTTTCTATGTTTTTCTCCATAACACCACTGTCACCAATTTTAGTGTATTCGCCGTTAACTGTAGCGAAAATTTCGATTTGTTTTGGTGCATACCATCTCCAAAGAGTGTGACGTACTGCGTTAACGCTTACTTTTGTGATGTCAGTTGGTTCGTTAAAGATGATTTCGATGTCTGCATCTTCTGAGAACATTTTCCATCTACCATCATTGTTGCTTTCAAGAAACTCACCAAAGGCAAGGTTTACAAGTTCGCTGTTTTCGTCAACAACTCCATCAGGGTTTTCTTCAGAACGGATGATTACTTTAGCACCACCAGCTTTGTGGATAGGGTAGTGACGAGTAATTACATTACCTAACATCTTCTCGCCATCAAAAATTGCAGCTTTAAGTGTCGATGTTTTTGTAACAGTAACGCTATCTCCCATTTTATATAAACAGCTAGTTGCTTTAGGGTCAGTGCCGTCTAACGTGAAGCGTATTTCAGGGTTTGTGATTTCAGATGTGAACCAGAATTTAACCTCTTTACCGTCAGCTGAATGGTGAACCCAAGGGTTAAATACACTTTTTGCATGTCTCACACCGTCAAAATCCATAAGTTCCATATATGATTTTAGTCTTTCAATAAAGCCATCCCAACTTTTTTGTGAATCTGGAGTCCAAGCGTTTTCAGCAACTGCTAAAAGACGAGGGAAAGTCATATATTTAACCTTGCTTAAATCAGAGTTTGTTTCTGTCCACAGGTTAGCTTGTGTTCCAAGAATGAATTTGTGTTCTTCTGGAGTAAGGTCTTCGTGTGCAATTACAAAGTTGTAAGCATCAGAAAGTAGAGTTTGTATATAACCTAAGTTAGGCTCAGAAAGAGCTTGCCCTTGTTTAAGGTCTAAATAGTTAGATTTCACAGGAGACATAATTACGTCATGTCCTAATTTAGCAGATTTAACACCGCCAGCAGTGCCTCTCCATGACATTACTGTAGCATTTGGAGCTAAACCACCTTCTAGAATTTCGTCCCAGCCAATAAGTTTTCTGCCTTTAGAGTTTACGATTTTTTCTACTCTTTTAATGAAGTAACTTTGAAGTTCGTGGTCGTCTGCTAGTCCGTGTTCTTCTTTGAAGTGAGTACATTGTTCGTGAGCAGCCCATTGTTTTTTGTTACATTCGTCACCACCGATGTGGATATATTCAAATGGGAAAATCTCAGCGATTTCTGTTAGAACAGCGTCTATAAGGTCATAAGATGCTTCTGTACTAGGGCAAACAGTGTTGTTTCCCATTACAGCACCAGTCGCAACATAGAATGTTTTGTCAGGTTCACAAGAAAC
>JAWXTO010000127.1:0-4966 GCA_044433545.1 Rikenellaceae bacterium | reverse complement strand
GGTGGCTTACGGCAGCACATGACCATGACCACGAAAACTGTGACCATGACCATGACCACGACTCTACACATATAGATTCAACACATCTTGACTCTATATTTAGAGATTCTACACTTCTTGATTCGACAAGACTTAGGGATAGTGTTTTTATTAAAACTGCCCCTGACTCTTCAGACTATTACATTAAGGGAATAGACTCTGTTTTAGTGTACAAAGTTGACATGCAAGCAATATGTGACACTATAGTATCAATTAGCTTTGACTCTACATTACATTTAAACGACAATGCAGTTGTTTGGCACCTACAAAACCAAATCACAGCACAAAAAATGATACTTTTCTCAAAAGGTAATGTAGCAGACAGAGCCGAATTATACGACTTTCCTATCATAGCGCAAGAAGTTGAGAAAAACAAGTATAACCAAGTTCGTGGTAAATTTATGGACGTTTATTTCAAAAACAACGAATTAGATGTGGTATTCGTTGACGGTAACGCTCAGACAATTTTCTATCAAGAAGAAAATGAAACACCTGTCTCCATATTTAATGCTACAAGCAGCTCTATGGTAATAACTTTTGACAGCACGCAAATGTCTAAAATCAATTGGGTTAACAATGTAGATTGCGTTATATATCCACTTGACAAACAAGATGCTAGCACATTGACTCAACTAGAAGGTTTTAAATGGGAAAACGATAAACGACCAACATCTCGTGAGCAAGTTTGTGATGTTAAGATACGAGAATCACAACGTGAAATTACAGAAAGAATTATTCGTCCAAGTTTTAAACTTACTAAAAAGATTGATTCTGAAAAAGAAAAGTTCATTGAAGAAGGTACATGGAGAGATCGCTCTGAGGACATACCATTTAAAGTCGAAGACATCATTCTAAACTACTAGGTTTTAAAAATTATGAGAAAAATATTAACTAGTCTATTTGTGATAGCAACAATTAACGCTTATGCACAAAAAAGTGAAGGACTAAAAACTATCACCCAAAACGGCGTAGAAGCCAAATTAGCATTCTTATCTAGTGATCTTCTTGAAGGTCGTGAAGCTGGTGAAAGAGGAGGCTACATCGCTGGTGAATACATCGCTGCAAAACTATGCGAACTGGGACTGATGCCTTTTGACACGCTAAACACAGGTATTTTACCAAAATATATGCAGCCATTCAAAGCTATAAAAGCATTCCCTAAAGGCGCTACAATTAGCATAGAAAATGACGACATTGAAACCACTTATGACAGCGAAACAGACTTTGATTACACTATCATAGGGCAAAGCGTTAAAATTAAGGGTGAATTAGTGTTATTCGATGGTTCTCAAGATTGCAAAGAAAAAATAGCTGTAATTATTGGTGAAAATTCAAAAGAAACAATCGCAGAAGCTACTAAAAAAGGTGCTACAGCAATTTTCTGTTACAACGAAACAAAAAACAACAAAACTATCGCTGAAAAAGCATTCTCATATCACGTAAACGAGACCATGTATGAAGGCTATGAACCTCGTACAACATTCAAAGACGTGAAATTAGTGCTTGACAACTCAAAACCGTCAGTTCCTGTGTTCAACATCTCAAAAAGAATGTATGACAACGTCACCTCTGACAGCGAAGCAAGCATTAAAATAACTGTAAAAACAGAACCTCGTTATTTACGCAATATTTTAGGCTCAATTGAAGGTGAAATCGCTGATGAATACGTAATTATAGGAGCACACTATGACCATTTAGGCGTACAAGACGGCTATATTTACAACGGAGCTGATGACAATGGCAGCGGCGTAGTAGCACTTATGGAAATTGCTGAAGCTATGGTAGCTAGTGGCATGAAACCTAAGCGTACAGTTATTTTTGCATTCTGGGATGCCGAAGAACGTGGACTATATGGTTCAAGATATTTCGTTAGCCAAGTCGAAAATCCTAACGATATAAAAGGATACATAAATTTTGACATGATAGGTAGAGGTTCAGAACCTAACAATTATAAGTCTGTTTCGTACATGTATACATCGTCGACTCCTCAATTTAAAGAGATTTTACAGTCAAACGTAGAAGAAACCGAATTAGATTTAAAGGTTAGATACGCACCAAATAAAAACCCTATAGGCGGCAGCGACAACACTTCATTTGCAGAAGTTGGCGTCCCTATCGCATGGTTTTTAACAGCAGGACACCCTGATTATCACCAACCATCTGACGAAATCGAAAAGATTAACATGGAGAAGATAACAAAAGTTGCAAAAGCAGCCTATCTTGTATTGTTTGATTACGCAAACAACTAGACACAAACTATTTAAGTGAACTTCTAAGAACTGAACTTTAAGGAGTTTTAACTCCTTTTACATATTCAAATTTCAAATTTGAGACCTAGGTTTACTCAAAAGGTCTCAAAATTTATAACTATTAAAACAAAACAATGACAAGAATCGTATCTCCATCATTTTTATCGGCGGATTATTTAAATTTAGGGCAAGAGGTAGAGTGGTTAAATAAAAGTGAAGCAGAGTGGTTTCATTTAGATGTTATGGATGGCATTTTCGTACCAAACATAACATTTGGATTTCCAATTATTAAAGCTATACGCAAAAGAACAAACAAAGTTCTGGACGCTCATCTAATGATAGTTGAGCCAGAGAAGTATATAAAAACTTTTGCTCTTAGTGGGGTCGATTTTTTGACAATACACATCGAATCTACATCAGACATTGTCGGTGCTCTTAAAAAAATTAGAGAGTATGGAATGAAAGCAGGTGTAGCAATAAAACCTGACACACCTGTGTCTGTAGTTGAGCTTCTTTTAGACTATGTAGACATGATTTTAGTGATGAGTGTTTATCCAGGCTTTCCTGCACAAGAGTTTATCCCAGAGTCTATAGAAAGAATAGCTCAAGTGCGACAAATGATAGATGCAAAAAACGCTGACATTCTAATACAAGTTGACGGAGGGGTGTCTATAAACAATGCTAGGGAATTATTTGACGCTGGATGTAACGTACTAGTAGCGGGAAATGCTATATTTAACAGCGAAAATCCTACAGAAACGATAAATAAACTACTAAATATATAATGGTTTCAGTAAACGACGTAACAGTAACATTTTCAGGCAATGACTTATTCAAAAACATCTCATTTTTAATCAATGATGGTGACAGAATAGGTCTTGTCGGCAGAAACGGAGCTGGAAAATCTACTCTTTTAAAGATTATAACTTCTGAGAATACACCTAGTTCTGGAACTGTATCTAAAAACAGCGCCACGACTATAGGCTACCTTGCTCAGCAGATGAAAATCTGTGATGACACTACCCTATTTCAAGAAACTGCAAAGGCATACCACGAAGTTATAGCCATTGAAAAAGAGCTTGAACACGTAACTCATCAAATCGGTGCACGTGAAGATTACGAGAGCGAAGATTACTTAAAATTAATCACCCACATGCAGGAGTTAAGTGATAGACTCCACATTATGGACGCTCAAAACCGTGACGCAAACATCGAAAAAACACTTTTAGGGCTAGGCTTTAAACGTAGCGACTTCGAGAGACAAACACGTGAATTTTCGGGAGGTTGGCGCATGCGTATAGAGCTTGCAAAGATACTTTTACGCAAGCCTGACGTAATGTTGCTCGATGAGCCAACAAACCACCTTGACATAGAGAGTATTCAATGGTTAGAGAATTATCTTCGTGACTACAGAGGGGCAATTGTTCTAATTTCACATGATAGAAAATTCTTAGATACGATTACGAATCGTACTATTGAAATCATATTAGGGCGTGCTAATGATTATAAAGTGCCTTATTCAAAATATCTTGTTTTACGAGACGAAAGACGTGCACAACAAGTGGCTGCCTATGAGAATCAACAAAAATTAATCGCTGAAACTGCACGGTTTATAGAGAGATTTAGATATAACCCCTCAAAAAGCAACCAAGTGCAAAGCCGTGTTAAACAGCTTGAAAAACTTGACATTATTGAGATTGACGACGAAGATAATTCATCATTAAGTATGCGATTTGCGCCTGCTCCACGCTCAGGACAAATAGTTTTAGAGGTAAAAGATGCAGGAAAGTCTTTTGATGAAAAACACATCTTTTCAGGGGCAGAATTTACTATCGAAAGAGGCGAAAAAATCGCTTTTGTAGGCAGAAACGGAGAAGGAAAAACAACTTTTGCACGTATGGTCTTAGGTCAAACTGAAACTACACGAGGCACTATAAAAGTTGGACATAATGTCAAAATTGGCTATTTTGCACAAAATCAAGATGACCTTATGGACGGCGAATTTACTGTTTTTGACACTCTTGATAGAGTTGCTGTAGGCGACATACGCACACGACTTCGTGATATTCTTGGAGCTTTCCTTTTTAAGGGTGAAGACGTTGACAAAAAGGTAAAGGTGTTGTCTGGAGGCGAAAGATCACGACTTGCGATGGCTAGACTTATGTTAGAACCATACAATATGTTGATTCTTGATGAGCCAACCAACCACATGGATATACGCTCAAAAGACATCCTAAAAAAAGCCCTAAAAGCTTATGACGGAACACTAGTTGTCATATCACATGACAGGGAATTTTTAGATGGACTAACTGATAAAATCTATGAATTTAGAGATGGCGTTGTAAAAGAACATCTATACGGAATTTATGAGTTCTTAGACAAGAAACAAATGGAATCTTTAGACGAATTACACCTTCCAACCAAGGGCGCAGAACAAGCAACTCCAAAAGTTAAAGAAAACACAAATTCAGCACCAGAAACACAAAAATTAAGCTACGAAGAGCGCAAAAATATAGAAAAACAACTTCGCAAACTACGTAATAATGTCACACAAATTGAAAAAGAGTGTGAAGGTTTAGAGTTAGAGATTGCTAGTTGGGATGAAAAACTTGCGAATCCTTCAGAGCATAATATAGACATCAACAATCACAAAGTTTTTGATGACTACAACGCATTAA
>JAWXTO010000126.1:0-4980 GCA_044433545.1 Rikenellaceae bacterium | reverse complement strand
TGTTCGTCGAACAAACCTCGTTTTCCTGTGCTCTTAAAAATCATTTTTGTATTGCTTTTATTTTAACACAAAGATAGGCATAATTTGTTGATTTTCAAATAGTCAGTTTATAGAAGTCCCCAAAAATAATTAATTTTTGCTAAATTTTTTTAGCGTAGTTAATTAGCTGATAATTAGTTTGTTGAACGATATTTATGTTATTTTTATAACACTAGCCTTAGGAATGTGTTAAAAATTAACGTAAATGTTTGGTAATGTGAAATATTCTATCTATTTTTGTATCGAGTTAAGGAATTATACACATTTAAAATTTTAGCTTAAATAAATAATGATGTAGATTTTTTCATACGGAATTTACGTATGTCAAATGTGCAGTATTTACCTTGTTTCATTGTTTACAATAGAGGCGAAAGATTGTGACGTTGATTGGTGTAGATAGAACGTGAGAATGATTTGAGCTGTTGGATATGAGATACGAGTGAGAGAGATGATGAGATAGATTCGTGTGGTGAGTGTGATGATTGAAGTATTTCATTATGAGGATGTTGTTTTGTGAGATAGAGTGTGTTTGATGAATTTGTGTGGGTGAGTGAGAATGGGTGAGTGAGAGAGAATGAGCATGAGTGAAATGTGAGATGGAACGTGAAGTTGATATGTTGTAAACGATGCAAGGTGGCTGCAATTTGAAATTTTTTAACTTTTTAGGGTGTTCGTCTAAGTCTATTCAAATGTGAGTAGAACTATTTTTAGGTTATGTTTTACCTAAATTTTAGCTAATGCCTTAAAAACGGCACGGATTGTGGTGTTTTATTAGATTTCTAATAAATTTGATTGATTGAATGTAGGAGGTACATGAAGTGCCGTTTTTTTTAATTAGGGTGATGCTCGAAACTAATACAGCGGTGATTACTTGATAGTTAGGTTAAGTAGTTTTAGGTAAAATACCTTGATTTTCACTAAAAACCTTAAAAATGGAGGTAATTGCTCCTTAATAACTTTGTACCTAAAGGCGTTCCGCCTTTTATAATAAGTTTTATACTTTTTGAAAAAGTACGCCCAGAGGGCTTCAAAACTCGCTTTCTTTTGCCCTTAAAGGCAAAAGAGCGTATAATTTTCTTTGAAAATTATTAGGGAAATCCACAAAACGAGGTTTTGGGAATCTCCCTAATTAAACGACTGTTATTTAATAGGTTATAGTGGGTCTAATGTTGAGAGATGTTAGAAAATAGTTTTTAGTGACGTTTAGGGATTGTTCGTGCTAAAAATTAAAGCAATAGGGTTATTTTCATTAATGAAAATAACCCTATTGATGTTAACGAGTTGCTAGTTGTGCTTCCTCAAACGATATGTTTAGTGCCATTGCGACACCTTTACCATAATCCATGTCAGCCATAGCACAGTTGCGTACATGTCTTTGCTTTATAAACAGTTCAGAATCACCCATTGAGCGAGCTGTATTTTCAAATAATACTTGTTGTTGGTCTTTGCTCATCAATCTAAATAAATCGCCTACTTGAGAGAAGTAATCAGTGTCAAATTCACGTTCATTATATGTATAAGCATCACCTTTTAGCTTCAAAGGAGGTTCTTTTAGCTCTGGAGAGTCTTGCCACTCACCATAACTGTTAGGTTCATAACCTATTGTTGAGCCGTGATTATGGTCTGTACGCATTTGTCCGTCTCTATGATATGAATGGTGAGGGCAACGAGGCATATTTACGGGGATTTTGTCGTGGTTTACGCCAAGTCGATACCGTTGTGCATCACCATAAGAGAAAAGACGTGCTTGAAGCATTTTGTCAGGTGAATAACCTATGCCTTGTACAATATTCATAGGATTAAAGGCAGCTTGTTCAACTTCTGCGAAATAATTTTCGGGATTTCTGTTCAATTCTAGTATACCAACATCCATAAGAGGGTAGTCTTTGTGAGGCCACACCTTTGTCATGTCAAAAGGATTCATCTTTGATTCGTCAGCTTGTTGTTCTGTCATCACTTGAATTTGAAATTGCCAACGAGGATAATTTCCATCTTCAATAGATTGATATAAATCACGCTGGTTTGAGTCTCTATCCTTTCCAACAATGGCTTCTGCTTCTGCATCAGTGATGTTTTTGATGCCTTGTAGGGTTCTAAGGTGGAATTTTACCCATGTGCGTACATTGTCTTTATTTATAAAGCTATATGTGTGGCTTCCAAAGCCGTGCATGTGTCTAAATGATGCAGGAATCCCTCTATCACTCATTATTATAGTCACTTGGTGGAGAGATTCAGGAAGTAGAGTCCAGAAATCCCAGTTGCTGTTAGCACTGTGCATGTTTGTGCGAGGATCTCTTTTTACGACGTGGTTTAGGTCAGGGAATTTCATAGGGTCACGCATAAAAAATACGGGAGTGTTGTTGCCGACTAAATCCCAGTTGCCACTGTCGGTGTAAAATTTCATTGCAAAGCCTCTGATGTCTCTTTCAGCGTCTGCTGCGCCTCTTTCGCCTGCTACGGTTGAAAAGCGGACAAAACAATCAGTAGTTTTGCCGATTTCTGAGAACATAGAAGCGCATGTGTAGGCTGTTATGTCGTTTGTTACTGTGAATGTGCCGTATGCGCCTGAGCCCTTAGCGTGCATACGTCTTTCAGGTATGACCTCTCTGTCGAAGTGTGCCAGTTTTTCGATAATCCAATGGTCTTGAATTAACATTGGTCCACGTACACCTGCTGTTTGTACATTCTGGTTGTCGATAACTAAACGTCCTGAGGAAGTAGTCATCTTTTTTGCTATTTTTTCCATAAAATCTTAAATTTATTTAATCTAAGATTTACATATCAAAATTTGTGCAATATTTTAGATATGTTTAATTACATTATATATAAACTCTTTGAATAGTATAGAGTAATTTTGAGCTAAAAAAAGTTAACTATGGCATCAATTAAAGTGAAATTCAGACCTTCTACTATAACGGATAAAGAGGGCGTAATCTATTATCAGGTTATTCATAATAGAGTGATACGTCAAATCGCAACAGGGTATAGGATTTATAATTCAGAGTGGAATGAAGAGAGTGAAAGCATTGTTATTCAACAATATGAAGCAGATAGAGATAAATACTTGACAAATATAACAGAGCGTATTATGTTTGACCTTGATAGATTATGGAATGTTGTAATTTATCATAGTAAACACAATCCATTATTCGTTGCTGATGATGTAGTTAAGTCGTTCAATCAAGAGTTAAAAGGTCAAACTCTTTTCTCATTTATGCAGGGAGTGATAAGTAAATTAAGAAAACTTAGAAAACAGAGATGTGTAGAGACTTACTCAACAACTCTTAAAAGTTTTATGCGTTTTCGAGAGGGTAAGGATTTGTTGTTGACAGATATCAATTCAGATTTAATGATTAGCTATGAAGCATATCTAAGGTATTCAGGAGTGGCTATGAATGCCATTAACTATGTATGTTGCACGTCATTCGTGGGCATCAGTGGCAAAAAATAACAATGTACCATTATCGGTAATATCTGAAAGTATGGGGCATGACTCTGAGTCTACAACGCAAATATATTTGGCATCTCTTGATACTTCAATAGTCGATAATGCAAATCGTATGATTTTGAAATTGTTAGGGTAATTTAGATAGGAAATGTTTGATATGCCCCCGAAAAGTTAGACAAAAACTTTTCGGGGGCATATCAAAAGCAGTCACTCTCTTAATATTTGTAAATAATATGATATTTTATAAATCAAAAGAACCTACTACTTGATACTGTACGCCAACTGCTGTTGGAACTTGTTTGTATAGTACGTTTTCAAATTCATAGAAAATTGTTCCGTCAACATATACTTCACGAACGTTAACTGTTGGAAGTTCAGGAACTATCATTCCGTATTCTGGTTGAACAACTACATAGTTATTATTAGATTTTTGGTAAACAACACCACCAGAAAAATAATATGTTTTGTTGTTGTGTATGATAGTTTTCAAAACTGTATTAGCGAATGATGCTATAAGACCTACAGGAGGTAAAACAGTAACATATTTAGAGTTTACTTTTTTGTAATACGTTGAACCTGAACGATAATATTCTACACCATTATGTTTTACAGTTACATATTTACTTGGAAGTGTAGTTGTTGTTACTGTTTTTGGTTTGCTAACAACTTTAATGTTTTCTTTTGAAGATGTTGTCTTTTTCGTAGTTGTTGTTGTCTTTTTTGAAGACTTTGAGTTTTGAGCATAGCTAGATTCACTGCTTAAAACAGATAAGCAAACTAGTGAAAATGCAAATAAAATTAGTTTTTTCATCTTGATTCTTGTTTTTATGTTTATATTAATATTACGTATTTATTTGTAAATTAGTATGAATAATAATCATTAATGTTGCCAGAAACTTGATATTGTACGCCAACTGCTGTTGGTATAGGCAAATAAAGCACTTCGTTAAATTCATAATATGTTATTCCATCTATGTAAACTTCACTTACGTTAACGTCTGGAAGTTCAGGAACTATCATTCCGTATTCAGGCTCTATTACCATATAGTTGTTGCTATTGTTTATTCTTCTGTACATGATGCCATCAGAATAGTAATATCTCATATCGTCAAACAATATAATGTCTAAGATTGATGCCGCTAGTGAAACGATTAAGCCTGCTGGTGGAGGAACTACAACATATCTTGAATTAATTCTTCTATAATAACGTGCACCGCAACGATAATAGCTTATTCCGTTATGTCTTTCAACTACGTGTCTAGAAGGCAAATACTGAATATACGCTTGGTTTGGCTTTCTTACAACTTTTACAGGAGTTCTGTAATTAGTTGGTTTTCTGTAGCTACTATAAAACGTTCTTGTTGGAGATGTTTGTCTGTAGCTACTAGAAGAAGTTCTTGTAGAAGATGTTTTAGACGGTGTAGACTGTCTATTGCTACTAGAAGAAGTTCTTGTAGAAGATGTTTTAGACGGTGTAGACTGTCTATTGCTAC
>JAWXTO010000125.1:0-5040 GCA_044433545.1 Rikenellaceae bacterium | reverse complement strand
TGTCTTCTGGCTTCCTCTTCGATGATTCGTTTGATTTCGTCTTGGAGTTTATTGATGGATGCCTGATTTTGCGCAATGACTGAGTTTAGATTTTTCTCTGTGCTTTGGAGCTTTTTGAGTTCACTATTGAATTGAGACTGCTCTTTCGCAAGGGTTGATACCTCTTTTTGTTTAGAGTCTAAACTTGTTTTTACGGTTGCTTTTTTAGCGTTAAGACTCTCTGTTTTTAACGATAAAAGAGCCATTTGTTCGGCAAGTTCAGTAACTACAGATGTCGAAGTGTTTGAATGAAGTCGAAGATAGTGTAAACGTCTGAATATTTCGTGGAAGCTATCCGCAGAAAAGATAAATTTCATATAGTTGTTCTGTTTTAACTGTCTATAAGTCTCAACAACTATGTTTTCATACTGTGATTGTAGTGACTCTATCCTTTGTTCGTGGCTTTTTATTTCCTTGGAGATAGAATAAATGTCGTTACTGTATAACTTAATCTCTGTATCGAGCTTGTTGATTAAGCCTCGACGTGTAGATATGTTGTTGCCTATTAGCATTAACTTTTCACGTCTGTTTTCTTGTGTAGTTTTGTTTGAATTGAGTTGTGCGTTTGTTATTTCAATGATAGCCTCTGCTTTGCTGATTTCTTGCTGTAAAGTTTCGATATTTTGAGCGTTTACAGTTGAGCTCAAAAATATGAACATAGAAATTAGTGATATTTTGCAAAGTTTATTCATTTTTTTGTAAATAAACAACGTTTATGAAATAGTTAACAAGTATCCTTTCTTATTTTAGAGAAAGGATACTTGTTAAAATCTTAAATTATAGCTTCAAATTGTTGTAAAAAGCGGATGTCGTTTTCAAAATATAGTCTTAAATCTTTAACTCCATATTTTAGCATAGCAATACGCTCTACACCCATACCAAATGCGAATCCACTGTATTTTTTAGAGTCAATTCCACAAGATTCTAGTACATTTGGGTCAACCATACCACAACCCATGATTTCTAGCCAGCCTGTATATTTACATACGTTACAGCCTTTGCCTCCACATAAGTTACATGATACGTCTACTTCGGCAGATGGTTCAGTAAATGGGAAATATGATGGGCGCATTCTGATTTCTGATTTTTCAGAGAACATTTCTTTGGCAAAATATAAAATAGTTTGTTTTAAGTCTGCAAAAGATACGTTTTCTGCGATGAAAAGACCCTCAACTTGGTGGAAAATACAGTGAGCACGATATGAAATAGCTTCATTTCTGAAAACACGACCTGGACAAATCACTCGAATAGGAGGTTTTTGGTTTTGCATTACTCTAACTTGGATTGAACTAGTGTGAGTACGTAAAAGAATGTCAGGATCTTTCTCAATGAAGAAAGTGTCTTGCATGTCTCTTGCAGGGTGTTCTGGTGGGAAATTTAGCGCAGAAAATACATGCCAGTCGTCTTCAATCTCTGGACCAGATTCAACACTAAAGCCAATACGGTTAAAAATCTCACAAATTTCACGTTTTACAAGTGAAATAGGGTGGCGTGTGCCAATTTGTTGAGCAGTAGCTGGACGAGTCATGTCTAGGCTGTCAACAGATTCTACTTCGTTAGCTTCAATGAACTCTTTTAGTGAGTTTATTTTGTCTATAGTTGTGTTTTTAAGGACATTAATCTTTTGTCCTAGCTCTTTTTTAAGCTCTGGAGACACTTTTTTGAACTCCTCAAAAAGGCTTGTTAATTCTCCTTTTTTGCCTAAAAGTTTAATTCTAAATTCTTCAACTTCAGCAATAGATTTTGCTTCAAATTGTGAAACTTTCTCTAGAATTTCAGCTATCTTATTTTGCATAATTTATATATTTTTCGTTTTTCTCTGTTTCTGTTAATATATTAATTTTTGTACCTAAAATTTTAATGTCTTCTGTTGGACGATTGTTTCTGTCAGTTTTGAATGCAGAAATCTTGTCTACAACATCCATACCCTCTGATATGTATCCAAAAACTGTGTAGTTTCCGTCTAAGTGAGGTGTGCCGCCTTGTTCTTTATATTTTTTTGCAACGGTTTCGTCAATTTTATTTTTTAAACGAGTTTCTGCCATAAATACATCTTCGTCAGAAACGTCATTGCCTCCTAAAACTACATAAAAGTGTGAGCCTGAAGATAATTTGTCAGGGTTGATGTCGTCACCCTCACGTGCAGCACCTACTGCGCCTCTTATGTGGTTGAATTTTGGGCTTATTTCTGCTGGAATATTTTCGCCATAAGATTCTTCTCCGTATAGTTTTTTTGCTTCAGGAGTTTTTGTTGATGGATCACCAGCTTGAATTACAAAATTCTTTATGACACGATGAAATAATACAGAGTCATAGAAATTGGTTTCGGCTAATTCGATAAAATTTTCTTTGTGTTTTGGCGTTTCATTAAACAAGAAAATCTTAAACGAACCTTCGCTTGTTAAAAACTCAATTTCTACAGCTTCGTTATTGTTGTCATATTTTGAGTTGCAACTTGTTAGACAAAATAGTGATGTGAACAGTATTGTGTATAATAAACGTTTCATAAATAGTTAGTTTAGCTGTTTTAATATTAATTGCCTTATTTTCTAGGCATATATAGTAAGGTAATAACTTACAAAAATAGCTTTTTTTTTATTAATCAAAGCTATTTTATTGAGCTTTTTAGTTTTTTTTAGAAAGAGAGACAAAAAAATGATAATTTAATTTAAGTAGCTCATACTTTTTTAGTACTTTTGTTTATTGTGGGTTTCTTGTTAGAGAATTATGTTCTAGCATGTTTCTCAGAAATTTGAATAGTTATGAAGATTGTTAGATACATATTAATTTTGATGTTTTTAGCGTTTCTTTCGCACAATATTTATTCTCAGAAAGTGGGTCTAGTTTTGAGTGGAGGGGGTGCTAAAGGTTTGTATCATATTGGTATAATAAAGGCGTTAGAAGAAAATTCTATACCTATAGATTATGTTTCTGGGACTTCAATGGGGTCTATTGTTGCGGGTATGTATGCAGCAGGGTATTCAGCACAAGAAATGGAAGCTATTTTTGATAGTGATGTCGTAAGTTTCTGGTTAAAAGGCAAAGTCGAGGACAAATACAAATATTTCTATAAACAAAATGAGCCAACTCCAGCAATGTTGAAGCTAAATCTTGATCTTGCGAAACTTATTAAAGGTTCAGAAGAATCAGAACAGAAATTCAACCAAGATACAACAAAAAAAGTTGAGGTTTTTAAAGAAAAATTAGTTTCGTTGACGAATAAAGAAACTGAAAATACACGAACATATTCTATGATTTCGTCTGTGCAGCTTGACTTGGCAATGTTATACTTTTTTGCATCTGCAAGTGCTTATGCAAAGGATGATTTTGATTCTCTTTTTGTGCCTTTTAGATGTGTGTCTGTTGATATCCTTAGGAAAAAAGAGTATTTGTGGAAAAAAGGCAGCCTTGCCAAAGCGATACGCTCGTCGATGGCGATTCCTATAGTTTTTAAGCCTGTGAAACAGGATTCTATGCTTATGTATGATGGGGGGCTACAAAATAACTTCCCTTGGAAAGAGACAATAGAAGAATTTAGTCCTGATATTTTGATTGGGGGCATGTGCCTTAGTGGGAAAATGGATCTGTCGTCTGTTGTTTCACAAATTGAGATGTTAGTAGTGAATGAAACTAACTATAATATGCCAGAGGATATAGGAGTTATGGTGAAAAGGAACGTAGATGTGGGCATGCTTGACTATAGTAAGGCAAAGGAAATTATAGACATGGGTTATGCTGATGCAATTGATATGATGCCACAGATAAAAGAGAGAATTGCACGCCGTGTGTCACCTGAAGAGATAAGGTTAAAGCGTCTAGCGTTTAAAGAAGCGTTACCAATGCTTGAATTTGATGAATTTAACATTGAAGGATTGACAGACAAACAAGAAGAATACATCAAAGGCCAGCTAAAAAACACTCAAAACAATAAGGATAATACTATTAGCTATGAAGAGTTTAAGGCGGACTATCTAAATATTATTGATGAGGACGTGTTTGACGGAGAAATTCCTAGATCTATATATGACGAAGAAAAAGGGCTGTTTGACCTGACTGTAGACATGTACTCTAAGCCGTCTTTTAAAGCGATGGTAGGCGTAAATATATCTTCAACATCTGTGAATGAGGCGTACCTAGGGTTGCATTATCGTAGAATTGGACGTGTTTCTTCTACATATATGTTAGATACACATGTCGGTTCTTTTTATTCGTCAGTAAAACTCGGAGTGAGGCATAATTTCTATGGAGGAAACACCCCTTATTATATAGAACCTGCGTTTGTTTACAACTATTTTGACTATGCACGAGGAAACTCTCAAAGAATCTCATATAAACCTTCTGAAATAGAGTATTCACGACTTAATGATTTGTATGGGGGTGTAACTTTCGGTATGCCAGTCACTAGAAATTCAAAATTTGAGGTAAGGTTCACTGGTGGGCGTGACATGTATAAATATACTCTCGATTCTGACAATTTTGACATCACGTCGCCAGATAAGTCTAACGTTAGATTTGTGTCTTTGAACGTCTCGATAAGCAGAAATAACTTAAATTATTTGATGTACCCAACAAGTGGTGTGAGAGAGAGAATCGCAGCGTTTGGAAGTGTGACACGTGAGAATTATACTAGTTCGGTGGATAGTTTGGGGATATATAATACAGGGAAATATGAAAATATTCACTTAGGGGCATCTTATTTAAGAGAAGATTATTTTGTGGTTAATGACTATTTTAATATTGGTTATCAGATTGATGCTCTTTATTCATCGTACACTGAAAATTCAAGTGATTACATGGATAAGATGTTAGCTCCTGCATACCAGCCAACGAGTCACTCAAAGACTTTGTTGATGCCTGAATTTAGAAGTCATCGTTATGTTGCTTTTGGGATGATGCCAATCTTAAAATTAAACGAAGAGGTTTATTTAAAGAGTGGGGGCTATGGTTTTATGGCTGACTTTGGCAACTTTTATCAAGTTTCAGATAGACTTAGGTTTATTT